>CACWSX010000012.1 GCA_902763615.1 uncultured Prevotellaceae bacterium
ACTGGCAGCCAATGCTGTGGAGAGCATTCCCTTTGCCGAGTTCTCGCCGCTGCTCATCTTGATTCTAGGTGGTGCCATCTGCTATGTGCTCTCGAACTTCATTTCGAATTCCGCTACTGCTGCGCTGCTGATGCCTATCTTGGCTGTGGTCTGCGGTGCTATGGGTGACAAACTCGCTCCTATCGGTGGTACGGGTACTGTATTGATTGGTGTGGCCATTGCTGCTTCGTCGGCCATGATCCTGCCTATCTCTACCCCACCGAACGCACTGGCCTTCGCCACAGGTTATGTCCAGCAGAAGGATATGTCGAAAATAGGTATTATCATGGGTGTCCTCTCGATGGTATTAGGCTTCGGCCTGGTTTACTTGATGGGAACACTACATCTCATTTAACATAAAGAAACCCGCTCGATTGAGCGGGCTTCTTTATTATTTATCAGCAATCTTTCTGAAGCTCTGCAGCTTTTCTCCGTAGCAGAGGTCTCCACAATCGCCAAAGCCCGGTACAATATATTTTTGCTCATTCATTCCCTGATCGATGGCAGCACACCAGATGGTGGAGTCTTCAGGCAAAGCCTCCTTCACCACCTCGATGCCTTCTGGGGCGGCAATAACACAACACAGGTGTATCTTCTTCGGCTTGCCGGCCTGAAGCAGAGAGTCGATGGCTGCTGCCAGACTACCACCCGTGGCCAGCATCGGGTCGACGATAAGTAACGTTTTGTTCTTTACACTCTGGGTGGCAATATACTCTGTATGAACGCCCACCTCAGTATGCTCGCGATTGATATACATGCGGAAAGCCGAGACAAAACCGTTGTCGGCCTTGTCAAACACATTGAGGAATCCCTCGTGGAAAGGAAGCCCCGCACGCAGAACGGTAGCAATAACCATATCCTCCTTCGGCAGAGGGATATCGAGGGTGCCGAGAGGCGTGGTCACAGTCTTCGGCTTGTACTCTAAGGTCTTCGACAGTTCGTATGCCATCATCTCGCCGATACGCTTGATATTGTGACGGAAGAGAAGACGATTACGCTGATAGTTCTTGTCACGCAACTCCGACATATACTGATTAAGAATCGAGTTGCTCTTGCTAAAATCAATTATTTCCATAAACTTTGGTTCTTAGATTTGTTCATGCGATGCCACGTAGCTGCTGACGCACAGCCTTACGGGCAGCTCCCAACCGATGCTCCACACTCTTATAGCCTTCGCCCAAGCGTTGAGAAATCTCAGCGACCTTCATGCCATCATAGATGTGGAGGCGATAGATCTCACGGCAGTTTTCCGGCACACGGGCCAAGCCACGTTCCAACTGCTCCGTAATATCACGGATGCTCAGTATAGACTCTGCGGATTCTTCGATGGAATCGGTGTTTTTCAGATAATGCTCGTAGTCATCGAAGTGGGTACGACGACGGTAGAAATCGGTTATCAGGTTTCGTGCGATGGTATAGACCAAGGCAGGCAGGGTGACTTCAGTAATCATCCTGTCGGATGTCAGAAGGCGGAGGAACACGTTCTGCACGAGATCCTCCGCTTCGACCGAATTTCCGAGACGGCTGCTGGCATAAACCAGCAGCTCGTCACGGTGAGTAATGTAATAATTGGTTAAAGTTAGAATATCTTTCATCGAAAATCTGATCACTCATTCACGACCTTCTGGATAGTACCATCCTCATTGTAGAACAGACGCTGTACTTTTAAGGAGCGCAGATGAGTGATGTCGTTAGAAGGTACACAGTCGTGATAGAACAGGAACCATTCGCCCTTATACTGCACAATGCTATGGTGTGTGGTCCAACCTACGACTGGATCAAGGATGACGCCCTGATAGGTAAAGGGGCCATAAGGATTGTCACCGATGGCATAGCAGAGCATATGACTGTCGCCTGTAGAATAGCTGAAATAATATTTGCCATTATACTTATGCATCCAAGAAGCCTCAAAGAAGCGGTGGGGATCTCCAGCCTTCAGAGGCTGACCGTCCTTATCGAGAACCAATACTGAACGGGGAGCCTCAGCAAACTGCAAGACATCATCACTCATCTTAACCACGAAGCTCGACAAAGCGGGAATGTCGGCAGGCGCAAAGAGCTGGGTCTTCTTATCGGCAGCTGGACCGAGATCAATACCCTCTTTCACCAGTTTCTGAGGAGCCTGATACCACTGGAGCTGTCCACCCCAGAGTCCACCGAAGTAAGTATAGATATGTCCATCGTCATCCTTAAACACACTAGGATCGATGCTGAAAGAGCCTCGGATGGGATGCTCCTGGGGAATGAACGGGCCCTCAGGCTTATCGGCGATAGCCACACCAAGATGGAACACACCGTTGTAGTCCTTGGCAGAGAAAATGAGGTAATACTTGCCATCTTTCTCGACGACATCATTGTCCCACATCTGTTTCTCGGCCCACTTCACCTGATCCACATGAAGAATCATGCCGTGATCGGTAATCTCACCATTTTCAACATCCTCCATAGAAATGACATGATAGTCTTTCATCTGGAAATGACCGCCATCATCGTCGAAGGCAGCACCTGCCTCCCAGTCGTGAGAGGGATATACATAGAGTTTGCCATTAAATACATTAGCAGAGGGGTCTGCATAATAATCTTTCGGATAAAGATAACGTGGTTTCATTTGGTTTGGATTTTTAATTGTTTATACTTAATTTTCTACTTCTTTTTCACTATTCCGACGACGTGCAGCCAACTCTGCCTGCATATTCTCGTTATATTCTTTGGTGATGGGATACAAATAAAGAGCGGCGACACCTACACAAAACAGCAAGGCTGGTACGATGCTCGACACCAAACGGATACCTTCCATGGCACTCTCATTCTGTATTGACACACTACCAGGTTGGTAACCGAAAGCAGAGATAATCACACCAGCTACAGCACCGCCAAGACCCAAGCCGACCTTCAAGGCTGCGGTAATGCCCGAGAAACAGAAACCCGTGGCGCGACGGTAGTTCTCATATTCAATATGGTCAGCAACGTCGGCAATCATCGCCCACAACAACGGGATGGTAGGGGCATAACTCAACGATTTCATGATGTTCAGCACGAATAGCAGTCCCACATCGGTAGGCGAAGGCAGATAGAACAGGAAGGTGAAGAAGGCTGTCAGCGTCAGACAGACAATAAACACCTTCTTCTTGCCATATTTGTTGGCCAGGAAACGCGACAGCAGAATAACGCCGATAAACTGTACCACCGCACCCACAATATTAAAGAAGGAGAAGCCAACAGCATAAGAATCCTCGATGGAATCAACTAATTTAAAGATACGGAGGAAGTCGAAAAGCGATTTTTGGTCGACGTTATACTGGAAATAGAAACTCATTGCCGAGCTCCACATGGCAAGCGTGATGAACAAAGCAAAGGTCAATAGGAACAAGGCTGACCAAGGAATGTCGGAAAAAGTGCTCTTGATATCCTCCTTGATATTTACCTCCTGACGAGGTGGCGGCTGGATGCGCTCACGACTAACGGAGAAGGCAACGAAAAAGAGTACAAGTGCAACGCACGCAAAGATTGAAATAGTGCAGAGCCAACCATGCTGGGCATTATCATGCCCGAAATGGTTCACCATCGGCAGTGTCAAGCCCTGTACTACAAACTGGGCGATGGTCACCGCGATGAAACGAATCGTCGTGATGCTTGTGCGCTCCTTGATGTCACTCGTCATCACACCACCCAAGGAAGTATAAGGAATATTGTTCGACGAGTAAACCGTCATCAGCAGCATATACGAGATGGTTGCGTAGACGGCCACCATTGCCTTATCCTCAATACCGGGATTATAAAAGGCAAGGATATAGAACACACAGAAGGGCACGGCAGTCCAAAGAATCCATGGCCGGAATTTACCCCAGCGTGTCTTGGTGCGGTCGGCTAAAAGGCCTATCGTTGGGTCGACAATGAGCGAAGAGACGCTGGCAATCATCAAAATACTACCCGCCACAGTGCCATCGAGTCCAAAAACATCGGTGTAAAACTTCAGCTGGAACATCATCATCATCTGGAACACGAGATTAGCGGCTGCATCTCCAAGGGAGTAGCCTACTTTCTCACCAAATGATACTTTTTGAGTGAAGTTTCGTTTCATGCTGCAAAGTTACTTACTATTAATAAATAAGACGTTTTCATTTGTCACAGATGCTTTGTACTGTGTTTCATTTGGCAAGAAAAGACGAAAAAACACCGAAGGAATCGATTATTTTTTATATATTTGCAGCATGATTATAAAGAAACTATTAATCGTACTACTCGCCATTATCTGCGTTTCATCAACTGCAAACGCAGAAGTCAGGCTGCCCCAATTGTTTCAGTCGGGCATGATCATGCAACGTGGCAAACCTATCCCCGTTTGGGGTTGGGCCGAGAAAGGGGAACAAGTTACCATCACTTTCCAAAAGAAAACTTACACCACTACAGCCGACGACCAAGGTCGATGGCGCATTGACCTGCCAAAGATGAAAGCTGGTGGACCCTATGTGTTAGTGGTCAAAGGTGAACGGTCAGAGGCGAAAGAAATCACTGACATACTGATTGGCGATGTTTGGTTGCTCTCCGGACAATCCAACATCGATGTGACCATCGAGCGCGTCTATCCGCAATATGTCAACGAAATCGACCAGTTTAATATCGACCATGTCCGCCTGTTCCGCGTACAAAATGAGACTTCCACCCATGGGGTGAAAGATGATATCCGACAAACGAATATCAACTGGAAGCCCCTTACCAAACAAAATGCATGGCTCTTCTCAGCCGTGGGCTCTTTCCTTGGTAAACATCTGTTTGAGAAGAACAAGGTACCTCAAGGTATCATCGTCAACAGCTGGGGCGGCACACCCATCGAGGCTTGGATCAGTGCCGATTCCCTGCAAAAAGACTACCCCATGCTTGTGAAGCGGGTGACACTTTATCAGAACGACAACTATGTTAAGGCCCAAATGCAGGCCAACAGTGCTGCCAGCAGGCAATGGAACGAGATGCTCAATAAAGAAGATCGCGTCGAGGCTTATGCCGCGTCCTCTTGTCAGGACGATGACTGGCTGACCATCAATCAGGACAACTGGAGTTTGCGGCACACTGGCAGCGTATGGCTCCGACAACACATTAATATAAATAAGGTACACGCGGGGAAGCCCGCCCGCCTGTTGCTAGGCACCCTCTACGACCAGGATGTCACCTATCTGAACGGCCAACAGATCGGAAGCACCGGTTATCAGTATCCGCCACGCCGTTATGATATCCCAGAGGGCCTGCTCAAAGAGGGCGACAATGTAATTGCCATCCGTTTCATCAATAAAAACGGGGCCGTTCACTTCATCCCTCAGAAACCTTATATGCTGTGTTTTGGCGACGACCGCCTCTCACAGAATCCCATGCCGAAGGATGTCATTCCCCTTGGCAAGGAGTGGAAGATGCATATAGGTGCTGTAATGCCACCTTGTCCAAGTGGCGATGTGTCGTTGCAGAATCTGCCTACAACACTCTATAATGCCGTGCTCCACCCTCTAGCCCCCTATGCCATCAGCGGTGTGGTGTGGTATCAGGGCGAATCGAATACAGGCAATCCAGCACCGTATGCCGATTATCTGAAAAAACTGATGGGCAGTTGGCGCGACCGTTGGCAGGATCAGCAAATGCCTTTCTGTATCGTACAGTTGGCCAACTACGACGGCCGTCAGCAAACCGGAATGCCTAGACCCATCGCCTATCAGGCAGAACCTGTGAATAGTGGCTGGGCACAGTTGCGTGAAGCTCAGCGCACAGCAGCTAAAGCCGATCCCTATGCAGAATTAGCCGTCATCAACGATTTGGGAGAGACCGTCGATATCCATCCACTCCGCAAGAAGGAGGTAGCCGAGCGCATCGCACTCTGCTTCGACCGTCTGGTATATAATAATAAAAAGGTGAAACTCTCGCCCGAGGTAATTGACGTAAAGGTGACTGGTGATAATATTCAACTCACGCTCGATCAGCCTATACAAGAAGGTGACCTTTATACATTTGAAGTGGCCGACACTAATCATGTATTCCACAATGTGCCGATGGCCAAAGGCATGGGTAACGTCATTACCCTCCTCAACTTCGCCTTCACTCCTACGGCAGTCCGCTATGCGTGGAAGGACGACCCAAAGGAAGCGAACGTACGTTCCCTCACAGGTCTCCCGATGAGTTCCTTCGAACTTAAGTTAAAGGAATAAGATCTGTCCTTATGTCATTCTGTTTAAAAAAATATTATGTTTAAATTATAATTATTATGGCAACAACAAACGAAACAAACGGCTTTTACAAGCTTTCCTGGCTCCAGCGCATCGGCTTTGGCTCGGGCGACCTGGCTCAGAACCTTATCTTCCAAACAGTGGCGACCTACCTGATGATTTACCTTACCACGGTATTGAAGATCAACCTCGCCTTTGTCAGCGGACTGATTCTCACCGTCCGACTCATCGACTGTTTTTGGAGTCCGGTAGTAGGGCGCTATATCGACAACCGTAATCCTAAGTTAGGTAAATATCGGGCCTACCTCCTCTATGGCGGTATTCCCCTTACAGTTGCCGCCTGCCTGCTGATGCTTCCCCAGGCTGCTGAATGGTCTATGCCGATGAAGATGATCTATGCTGCTGTCAGCTATACTGTACTGAGCATGATCTATTCCGTAGTAAACATACCTTACGGCTCCATCATGGCCAGTATGACCCGCGATAATGATGAGGTACTTATTCTGACCTCTACACGTATGGTCTGCGCCAACATCGGTCAGATTGTAGTTCAGGCCGGTTTCCCCATCGGTCTGGCCATGTGTATTCATTCTGCCATCGACTGGAATCAGGCCACTTTCATGGCCATTGGCACCATTCCCGCCTTCATTATCCTGCCGTCTATGCCCGTATTGAAGAAATGGCTGGGCAAAAAGGGCTTGTATTATACCCTTCTCTCTATCGGTCTGATTGGATTTGCCATTCTTTTCACTGTCGGTAAGTTCTTTGATGTGACATCCGCTAATGCCCTTGTTCAGACAGCAAAGGTCATGACAGGCGTCGGACTGCTGGTAGGTTCTCTGATGTGGGCGCTGGTTCCAGAGGTCATTACAGAGGCAGAGTATCGTACCGGAAACAGACCTGCTGCTACAGTCAATGCACTGGCCGGCGTAGCTTTTAAGGCTGGATTCTCTATTGCCGGTTGGATTACACCATTGGTAATGGGTTGGATCGGCTTTAACTTCGTCAGCGAAGAGTCTGCCCTGCCCACCGACCCCATGGCTTGGTTCACGGTTACGGCTGTGTTTGCCCTCGTCGGTTTCGTGCTCCTGATGCTTTGCTTCATGGGTAGCAAGGAAAATATCACCACAACCCCGGAAAAGCCTGTTTCTTACGGTGAGATGTGGCAAGAGTTCAAGGCCAACAAGTGTCTGCAGCTCGTGCTGGGCATTTTCGTCGTGGTATTCCTGGCCTCCTTTATCAGCGCACCCGTCAATGCCTATTATGTCAAGTTGGCCAACTACTCCGATATTGCGCAGAATGCCATTCTGATGTTCACCACTGTCATTCCTGCCATCCTTCTTCTTGTTGTGGGCTACCTTATCTATAAGTATCCGCTTACAGATGAGAAACTTGATGAGATGAGCCGCGAGATTGAAGCACGCAATAAGCAATAAACAATGGTACAAATCCGCTGTAAGAACAATAATTTGACAAAGAGTTTCCCTGAGGGAAGCTCTTTGTTAGACATTTACCTGGAGTTTGCCCAAGAAATCGATCTCCCCTATCCGGTCGTTTCGGCGAAAGTGAACAACGTGTCTCAGGGACTCAAATACCGCGCGTTTCAGAACCGCGACGTAGAGTTCCTGGATGCTCGTGAGGGTAGTGGCCACCGTGTCTATGTGCGTTCGCTCACCTTCGTACTCTACAAGGCCACACAGGACGTATTCCCAGGTTCAAAGCTTTTCATTGAGCATTCGCTATGCCGGGGTTATTACAGCAACTTCAAGAAGCGCAACAACGAGCCGTTGAGCGATGATGACGTCAGCAGCATCCGTCAGCGCATGCAGGAGATTATCAATCTCGATATGCCCTTCCACCGCATTGAGTCCACCAACGAAGAAACCATCCGTGTATTTACGGAGCGTGGTTTTACCGACAAAGTGAAACTGTTGGAAACAAGCGGACAAATCTACAGCGATTACTATACACTAGGCGACACCGTCGACTATTATTACGGGCCGCTGGTGCCCAGTGCGGGTTATCTGAAGGTTTGGGGCTTGGAGCGCTATGAAGACGGACTATTGCTTCGTGTGCCCGATTGGAACAATCCCCTCCAACTGGCAGAGAAGGTTGATCAGCCTAAGACATTCGGCATGTTCGCAGAAAAAACCCGTTGGGACATCATCATGCGCCTCTCGAATGCGGGTGATGTGAACAAAGCCATCAAACGAGGTTATGCCTCGGAACTGATACAGGTATCGGAGGCCTTACAGGAAAAGAAAATTGTACAGATAGCCGAAGAAATAGAGCGTCGCTTCCATCGTGAGGAGAATCCTATCCGACTGGTGCTCATCACAGGACCATCCAGCTCAGGAAAGACGACGTTCTGCAAACGTCTTTCAGTACAACTCCTTGCCTGCGGTCTACGGCCCGTGTCGTTCTCTACCGACGACTATTTCGTGAACCGCGTTGATACACCAAAGTTGCCTAATGGCGACTACGATTTCGACAACATCGAAACAGTGGAATATTCGTTGCTCGAAGACCATCTACTGCGCCTGATGCAGGGTGAGAAAGTTGAGATACCAGAATATAACTTCGTCACTGGTAAACGCGAATACAACGGCAAAAGAATCAAGCTGTCGGGCGATACGGTGCTTATCATCGAGGGTATCCACGCCCTGAACCCACTATTGACGAAGAATATTCCCGATGCTCTGAAGTACAAGATCTATATCTCCGCCCTCACCAGCATCTCGCTCGACGACCACAACTGGATTCCCACCCGCGACAACCGTCTGCTGCGCCGCATCATCCGCGACTACAACAAGGGTGCCTTTACCGCCCAGCAGACCATCAACCAGTGGAAGAACGTTTGCCAGGCTGAAGACCAGTGGATATTCCCCTATCAAGAGACCGCCGACGTGATGTTCAACTCAGCCCTCAACATCGAGTTTGCCGTGCTGCGGACACATGCGGAGATTATCCTAGCCTCTGTGCCACGCAACTGTCCGGAATATGCTGAAGCGCACCGATTGCTGAAGTTCATCCACTATTTCATCCCCATCAGCGACAAAGAAATACCGCCCACGAGCATCATGAGAGAGTTCGTAGGCGGCAGTAGCTTCAAGGAATCGTCGTTCTGATTCAATTCTTCACGAGTCTCACCTCGTAGATCTCACCAATCTGCTTACGCGGCTTGGCGACGAACTTTACGCGGACCTGTGTCTTGCCCTTCAACAGCTCGGCTGGCACAGGATAAGTCTCGTATTTGAATTCTGAGATACGATATTTGCCCGTATTGTTCACCTCCTTCACCAGCACATCGTCAACAAGAATATCAAACTCATGACTCTTCCATTCGCCTACACCCCAGTATTTCAGGCGCAGGCTCAGGTCAGTCTGCCCACCCGTCTGAAGCATATAGCTGAAGTAGTGGCCGTCGCTGGCGTCACGATAGAACACATCGTTGGTATTGCCCACATTCGATCGGTCGGTCTCCATAAAGTGGTCTGACTCTGGCTGTTGCTCACCAGGCTGCACCTTATCCGTCGTACGGGCTTCCAGCGCCTGGCGCTCCTGCTCCTCCTTGGCCAACTTGTCCAGATAACTCTTGTAGCTATCCTCCGAGAGAGCCAGCCAATACATCATGTAACGCGCATCGTGCAACTCAAAGAAAGGCATCAGCTCGTTGCGTATCTCGTTCTCCATCTTCGTGGATATCGTGAAGTGCAATGGCTTACCGGCTACGGGCTGCAATTGGTTGGCAATAGCCTCCAAGTCGTTATTAATCAGTATAGGCGCCTTATCCACAGGCAGTTTCTTGCCGACTGCCAACTGTCCAAAGCGACTGTCGTCAGCTATCAGACGTACCAAATCCTCAGTACCCGTCTTCATCGCCAACATGATAGGACCATGCATCAGGGCGATATACTGTGGTAGATTGGGCAGATACTTCACGCTATTGTGCATCGGGAAGGTCATCTCCACCACGTCGCCCTTCTTCCACTGACGACTGATGGCGACATACGACGACGGACCAGTGACGATGGTAACGGGCTTGCCGTTCACCTTCACCTGGAAAGCATCGGGCTTCACCCAACCAGGATAGCGCACTTGCAGCGTAAACTCTCCCTTACCCTGAGCAATGGTGATCTTGCTGGTCTCAGTATAGGGAAAACCTGTCTCCTGACGCAGCACGATACCGCGCTCCTTCCAGTTCAACTCTGAAGCCACGAAAAGGTTGACAAACAGGTTGTCGGCTTTCTTGGTATAGACAAACTGGCCATACTTACCATGATTCTCCATACCCGTTCCCACGCAGCACCACATGGCCTCGTTGGGAGCTGAGTAGTTGCGGTAGTGGCGAGGACGAGCCGATGTAAAGTACACGTAGCCGCCGTGCTCAGGATGCTGGCTGGAGAGAATGTGGTTGAACGTAGCCAACTCGTAGAAATCAGCATAGCGGGCCTCCGGATTGCGACGATGGAGTTCTTCCGAGAGTTTAAGCATATTATTGGTATTACAGGTCTCCGGACCATCGATGTCGGTGACAAAGTCCTGACAGGCCTCCTTGCTGGGGAAGTGCTCACGGCGCGAGTTACCGCCGAAAGCCAGTGTGCGCTCGCCCGTCACGATGTCCCAGAAGTACGCACTCGCCTCATGATAAGCCTCGTCGCCCGTCAGTTCGGCTATGCGCTCGAAGCCCACCACCTTTGGCACCTGCGTGTTGGCATGCAGGTTGTCGAGACAGTCCTGACGCTGCGACAGGGGCAGCAGCATACGCTTATGCGAGAAGCGCTTGGCCACATCCAGATACTTCTTGTCACCCGTGATGGCGTAGGCATCGGCCAGCACCTCGTTCATGCCACCGTGCTCGGTATGCAGCGTGCGCTCCACCTGGGCGTCGGTCAGTCCTGACGTCAGGTCGATGGCCCAGTCGCAGAGACCCAGAAACAGTTTCTTGGCCTGTTCGTTGCCGCAATACACCCAGGCATCGCGCAGACCGGCGTAGATCTTATGGACATTATAGAAAGGCACCCATGCGCCCGAGTAAGGACCGAAATTACCTTTCTTGTAGGCCGACCAGATACGGTCGGAGCCTGGCACACCGCCTATATAGCCCTTGCCCCACTCCGGATGGTTCTTGGCGTTGGCATCGGCACAAGCCTGCAATTCGCTAATCCAATATTCCATACGTTCCTGACATTCCTTGCTGCCCGTAGCAGCATTCATGGCCAGCGCCGTCAGATAGTGACCACCCACATGACCGTCCAGTCCGGCCCAGTTCGGATACAACTCGCCCTTCGGCTTCAGTCCAGCCTCCTTCAGGAAAGGTGCCAGCAATCGGTCGTTGTCGTACTGCAACAACACTTTGACGTTCAGGTCGCGGGCCCTCTTCAGCGGACCGTCGAGCAGGGTAACATCACCAAGGGGAAACTCATCGGCGTAGAGCCGATCCTGTGCTTGAATGCTGCCCACTGTAAGGAGCAACATCATCGAGAAATAAAGTCGAATTCGTTTCATAAACCTAGTATTGCTTATCATTTCTGTTGCAAAATTAAGAAATTATTCGTGATTCGTGATTCGTAATTCGTAAAAAATTCGTAATTTTGCCACCAATAATCAAAAACAAAACATTATGAAACGAATCTACGCTATTCTGTGCTTCTTTGTTCTTTGTATGAGCACCGCCTTTGCCCAAAGTGGGTATCCCTATACACAAGTTCCGTTTACGGCTGTTAAGATCACGCCCAACACTTTCTGGGGCGATCGTATCCAAGCAGCTCGCGAGGTGACCATCCCTCTGGCTTTCTCGAAATGCGAGAGTGAGCACCGCTATAAGAACTTCGAAATGGCTGCCTATACCCTTCAGCACCCTGGTCATCCTGGCTTGCAGACACCTGAATGGGACGTCGCCAAGTTCATGGGCTTCTCGTTCGACGATACCGATGTCTATAAAACCATCGAGGGAGCAAGCTATATACTCCAGACTTATCCCGATGCGAAATTGAAGGCCTACATCGACTCCGTGCTCGATGTGGTGGCTGCTGCTCAGGAGCCTGACGGCTATCTCTATACCGCCCGCACCATCAATCCTGAGCATCCTCACGGCTGGGCAGCTAATAAGCGCTGGGCAGCTGAGGAGCATGCCAGCCACGAGCTCTATAACCTCGGCCACATGGTGGATGCTGCCTGTGCCCACTATCAGGCGACGGGAAGCACCAAATTCCTTGACATCGCCAAGCGCTATGCCGACTGTGTGGTCCGTGAGGTCGGTCCTAATGCCGGACAGGCTTGTGTCGTGCCTGGTCATCAGATAGCCGAGATGGCCCTTGCCCGTCTGTATGTGCTCACGGGCGAGAAGAAATATCTGGACGAGGCCAAGTTCCTGCTCGACTATCGTGGCAAGACGCCCCACAAGGATGTCTATTCGCAGAGCGACAAGCCCGTCGTCGATCAGACAGAGGCTTGGGGACATGCGGTCCGGGCCGGTTATATGTATGCCGGTATGGCCGATGTGGCTGCCCTCACACAAGACTCGGGCTATATCAAGGCCATCGACACGATCTACGAGAATATTGTCTCGCGTAAGTACTATCTCACAGGTGGCGTAGGTGCCCGTCATGGAGGAGAATCCTTCGGCGCCGACTACGAATTGCCCAATCTCACAGCCTACAACGAGACCTGTGCGGCCATCGCGATGGTGTATCTCTTCGAGCGTATGTTCCTGTTGCATGGCGATGCGAAATACATCGACTGTCTCGAGCGTACCCTGTATAATGGTGTCATCAGCGGTATGAGCATCGATGGTGGCAAGTTCTTCTACCCCAACCCGCTCTCGAGCGACGGCCGTTACCGTTTCAATGCCGACGGCACGTTGACGCGCCAGCCTTGGTTCGGCTGTGCCTGCTGTCCCTCGAACCTCTGCCGTTTCATCCCCTCGATGCCGGGCTATATCTATGGCGTGCGCAGCAACAACCTTTATGTGAACCTCTTTGCTGCCAACACAGCTACCATCGCCTTGGGCAAAAAGAATGTGACGATCCAACAGGAGACCAACTATCCCTGGGATGGCGACATCAGCATCAAAGTGCTCCAGAACAAGGCCAAGACCTTCAACATGATGATTCGCATCCCGGGTTGGGTACAGAGCAAGGTCGTGCCCAGCGATTTGTATAGCTATAGCGATGATATTTTCAGCACTTATGAGATTACCGTAAATGGCCAGCGCGTGGATGGCGACATGGAGAACGGCTATATGGTCATCAATCGCAACTGGAAGAAGGGCGATGTCGTCCGCATCCATTTCGATATGCCGGTTCGTACGGTTGTGGCCAATCCTCGCGTGACAGACGATCGCGGACGCGTGGCCGTAGAGCGCGGACCGCTGGTCTATTGTGCAGAAGGAGCTGATAACGAAGACATCAATCCTCACCACCTGTTGCTCTCTCGCAAGCCCCAGTTCGACCTCCAGCCAGCCTATGGCATCGAGAATAAAGAGGGCAATGGCCAGACCTTCAACGTCACTGCCATTAAGGCGCAGGCCCAGGAAGCCTCTATCACACCCGAAGGCAAACTCGCAACGAAAGACGTCACCGTAAAGCTCATCCCCTACTACGCCTGGAACCATCGCGGCGCTGGCCGTATGGATGTCTGGCTGGCCCGTAGCCTCAGCGGCCTCGAGGATTAACCACGACTGTCTTGCCATTGTAGGTGTGTATGTAATTTGTCCCATAAACAAATGATTTTAATTGTTAATAACTCACGAAAATTTAAAAGCACTACAAAGTTCGGACATAATTCATCTGTTTCCAAAGCATTTGAAGAATAGTTTTCGATTTTCACAAATTTTAAGGTAAAAAATTACCAAAATTTCGTTTGTCTTGGGTTTTTATAGGTTTTTCAGTTAAGTGGATTCGGAAAATCAGTTAAGAGATTTTTCGTTTTCAGGTAAGCATTTCCTCTTTTATAAGCCTATCGCATACGCGTATGTAGGCAACATTTTGACCTCAAAACGGTATCACGGGTATCACGGTATCACGGTATCATTGGTATCACGACCGACATCGGCGGAAAAATTTCCTATTATTTTTATTATATATATATTATTATTTTTATTTTATATATAATAAATAATAAATAAGTAATGTCATATATAAATGGAAAAATCTTTCCAAATTTCGGAACCCATTCATGATACCAATGATACCGTGATACCGTGATACCCGTGATACCGCATAAACACCTAAGTGCCTGAGTATCAAGAAATTTTTTCGATTCTTCTCAAAGTTGTATGGACAATCACCTGACCTTTGGACAAATCGCAGAAATCCATTCAAAACTTGTCCAAAAGAGCAGATAAATGACGCAAAATACACACGTTCCTACCACCATGTGCACTCGAGTAGAAGAGCGGCACATTACTATCGAACCCTCCGTTGTCCTAAGCAAAGGTACAATTTTTTCTGAGTAGGCAAGCAATTTCCATGCCCTTCAACAGTAGTTTTCCATAGGTCTTGATGCGGTTATTTTCATAATCCGCTGATTTTTAATGGTTTCTGGTTTCATCTTGTTGGCACATTTTCCATAGGCAATTGATACAACTTTGGAAAAAACATCGTATCTTTGCAACCGAGAATCCATCATTATGCGGACAAAGATTCTATACATATTTATAATTGGCATTCTGATGGTTGCTTGTAGTCAGCAACAGAAGGAGCCGGATATTCAGACAGCAGTACAGTGTCTGGAGAAGGCGGAGGCTGCTTTGGCCAACGACAGCATCCGATTGGGTGAGACCTTGCTGCGGAAAACCATCCGTCTGGCTGAGGCGTCTGAGGATTGGCACACCGATTATATCGCGTACCAGCGACTGGCAGAGGCTTTGTCACAGAGCAACCCTGAGGAGGCTTTGCGACTGATGAAGAAAGCCTTGAGCATCTATGAGCAGCATCCCGACGACGAACAGAATTATGTCAACCTGCTTGACTATGCTGGCACGTACGCTGCACAAACGGCTTATAACACAGAAGGCTCATTCGATGATGCACTCGATTTCATCAATAAAGCATACGACATCGCTGAGAAAAACCAGATGACCGATCTGATGTGTCAGACGCTCACCAGTCTTGCAAACATCGCTTGGGCCAAGGAAGACTATCGTCAGGCTATCGACTATGCCCATCAGGCAAAATCTGTGGCAACAGCCGAACTGAAGCCTGGCGCATTGCAGGTTTTGGCTCGCAGTTACCTCAGTCTCAGCATGCTCGACTCAGCAGAAACGGTCTATCGTCAGATTGAACCTGGAGATGATGTCCATCTAGCCTACATCGTACAAAGCAACCTTGCCAAGATTGCACTCCGACGGATGGGCGCCAAACAGGTAGAGGACGATATTGACGATGCCTTCGAACAGATAGAGGACTTCTATTACAAGGCGCTCGAACAGAAGGATCAGTACTATCAGGAGACGCTGAGGCAGGAAACGGAGAATCAGCAACTCGAATACCGTTCGCAGCTATATGCCCGTACACTCCTAATCGTCATTGTTGCTGCAGTTATCATCCTCCTCGCGGTTGTACTGGCACTCCGCTATCGTATCCGTATGCTTCGTCAACAAAGGGAATTCGAGCAATCGAAACTGGAAAACGAACTGCTCATGCAGGAACAGGAGAAACAACGGCTCCAACAGGAGGCTGCGCATCAGAAGACCTTGCTGCATCAGGCGAACGAAGTGGTGGCTTTCCTGCAGAATTTCATTCTCGAGCGGACAGAAGTACTGAAGAAACTCAACAAAAGTGACGATTCGCTCATTACCCTCAATCCGCACGAATGGAGCGAAATAGAACGGACGCTCAATGCCATCGACAACAACCGTTTTGCCCATATCCGCGAGCAATATCCCAACATGCAGGAAGATGACATCCGTCTGTGCATTCTCACGCGTCTTGGCCTCAGCAATCGCACCATCGGCAACATCTACTGCATCACCATCTCAGCCGTCCAGCATCGCAAGCTCAAACTGAAGAAGGACGTGTTTGGAGAGAGCAATCCGGACATCACGCTGGAACAGATACTCAACAGCAAATAATAACAAAAAACAATAACAACAATGAAAAAACTATTATCTTTATTCATTTTGATGCTCTTGCCAATGTTGACAAGTGCCCAGACAGCACCTGAGCGGCGGATGCTGGAGCAAGGTAAGGTGTGGGCTTACACGTATCACCACTTTGAGGCCCGTGAGACACCAACGGCCGATAGCAGTTATTACGACCATTCAACATGGTTGTCATATTACCAGTTGGAAGGCGATACCGTCATCGACGGACGAACGTATATGAAACTCTACCGGTGGGATGATCATGACAGAAAGCACAAGTACTTCGGCGCCTTCCGCGAGGACGATGAGGGAAAGGTGTTTATGTACAACCTTGAAGACAAAAAACAAGATGATCTTGTGCTCGATTTCAGCCTGCACTATAATCGCGGTTATTTCCCCGATGTAGTACGCACCGCTGAGACCATCAAGGTTGGCGACCAATTATTCCGCAGATACCGTTATCAGGATGTCAGTCCAGATGGTCGCCAATATATGCTCCCCTACATCGCCATTGAAGGCATTGGCTTCATAGAACGGGGTCTGATATTCGACCCCTATGCGCCAGAGCCCGACTGTATTTGCGACTACGAGTCATTGACATACGTCTATGATGATCATTTCCGGTTCTCTGCTTCAGACTTCCATGCTCCAAAAGAGATCGAACGTTCCGACTACCTTCCCTTTGTAGAGATTGGTAAGCAATGGCATGTGGCCCGTTTTACTCCCGGCCATAATGATATGGATGTAGTTGATTACTGTATTCCACAGGGCATTGAGGAGATAAACGGGAACAACTATTATAAGATGAAAGCAATCCTTAACAATACGACCGAAATAGAAACATACTTAATACGTGAGGAAAACCGCAAGGTGTATCTTTATGATCCAGATTTGAAGATGGAATATCTGATGTTCGATTTTTCTTTGAAGGAAGGAGATATTTATGAGAGCTATTCGAATGAGTCTCATTCGTTGGTGAGATACAGAGTGGTATCTGTTGAGGATTGTACGGAGGGGCCACAGGTGAGGGAATATTACTATGACGAAACAGCAGACACAATGGCCGTACGTTATCGCTATTTGCGTAAATGGAAAGTGGTATATGTTGATTATGGCTATGCTTTAGCACCTAGGATATGGATAGAGGGTATCGGCTCTCTCAGAAATCCCTTTTCAGGCATGTCCGATGGCTATTATTCTTTAGACCATCTAACCTATATAATCAATAATGGTCAAAGTGACAACTATTTGCCTTTCTCGTTCAATGAATGGTGGAACAAGGAATGGTTTGGCTGCAACCTGCCTATTGGTGAGAAATACGAAAGTTCTGAAGACAGACATCATCAGCTCACATACGAACTGGAAGGTAAACGCCTGCATGTCTATGGAAAAGTGTTCTGCAATTGCGGACCTAACCACTATGCCTATTTTATCGAAGAACCAAGAGAACAAACTGACGATCCATTGGTGCGTAAGTTCCATTTAATAATACAAGATGTAGAGCCGTTAATGTGGTGTGAAGGACTCCATGCCACCGACTTCTATGTTGAGGGGGTCAATCCTGCATACGACTATTATATTGTAGACAATCAAGGAGAGGAGCATCATGTCATCAACAAGGCACCACTGTATGTGTATCGCCCATTTGTCGAAGACGGCAAGGTTTGGGCTGTAAAGGTCGTTTCTGATGGGCCGCCAGCAGAAGAGTGGATTGAGTACTATTATTTCGATGGTGACACCATCGTCAATGGACAGACTGCCAAACGAATGCTGTGCGACAGAATAACTTCGAGGCAGAAAACGAGTGGAGAATATGTTGGAGCCTGGTACGAGCAGAATAAGGAAGTGTATTTTGCAGCCAGCGGAAAACAGCAGTTTGAATTGCTCTACGATTTTTCGCTCATCAATTACGACACTATGCCAAGTCCTGACGGTTCTACATGGGTTGTGTATAAATGGACTGGGATCTACCCAGGTTTCAAAGGTACATATTTTACATTAGGACAAGAATTCTGGTACGAAGGTGTTGGCAGTAACTCCTGGCCATTCGTCAATCATCCGTGGGGATACGATGGTGATAAAGGCGTTCTTCTTGAATGTAGCGTGGGCGATGAGGTCATCTATTACAACAGCGCAGAAGGCTATCCATACGGCATGGGAGCCCGCAAACGCTTCGACTTCACCCATACTATCAAGACAAAGCCCAAGGCACGGAATAGGAGTGGGGCTGAGGCAGAACAGTCGCTATATGGCGAATACAACGACCAGCAGTTAGGAATCAATCTCAACCCGCTCGACTACGCCTATCTGGTAAGCATTACTGACGAAACGGGCAAAGATGTCTATCAGAAAGCCATCAACGCTGGCAGCATCGTAGGCCTCAACATCGACATCTCTGCCTACGAGAAAGGCCGTTACACCGTCATTGTGGAGAATAGCAACGAGTCCTTCACTGGAGAGTTCGAAGCACAAACCACAGGAATTGAAGCCATAAAAGCTAATAAGGAAGATGTAAGAAGCTATATCTACAACCTGCACGGTCAACGACTCAGTACCTTGCAGAAGGGATTGAATATCGTTAATGGACAGAAGATTTATGTGAAGTAATACATAATATAGTAAGTAATCTGGTACAAGATTTCTGTGTTTTTGGTGTTTAAATAGAATAAAACAAGTGAAAATGAAAAAAATATTATCTTTACTCATCTTGACGCTCTTGCCAATGTTGGCAAATGCCCAGACAGCATCGAACGTGCAGAACAGCGGCTGCCTAAGTAAGACACGAGGAGAGGAGCCCCAAAGGGAGCCAACGATGATCCTGACAAAAGAGGGAAGCACCTTATCTGTACAATTGCTAAACTATGAAAGTAACTGCGCCACGCAGGACTTTAATGTATCATCCTCCATAAACGGCGAAGGTGGAATCTATGGGGTCTCTGTCAATATAAATCCCGTTCTTCCCGAATTAGTAACAAGTTGCCTATGTCCGTTCAACATATCGTTCACAATACATGACATGGAACCGAATAGTTTCTATTTTAATTGTTGGTGGTACAAAGGACAAGTGGAACTGACGGAAGGGGAGCCGATGGTGATGGCTCAGGATAATAATACCAATGGTTCCGACTACCTTCCCTTTGTAAAGGCTGGTAAGAAGTGGAACGTGATTCGTTCTGATTTCGATGAAGGCTATCATCATGAGTATTACAGGTTGATGAATGAAGAAATTGTAAAAGATGGAAAAACTTACATGAAGATGTATCGAAGTGAGGATGATTTGGATGTTGTCTATGATACTGGGCTTTTCCGAGAGGAAGACCGTAAGGTCTATCGCTTCGACGATGAAAGGCAAGAGGAGCATCTGATGTTCGACTTTTCGCTGCAGGCGGGCGACACATACGAGACCTATTCGTATAATGATCAGAAGATGGTATCATACAAAATACTGTCTGTTGACAATTATACTGAAGGGCCTGAGGTAATCCGTTACGACTATGATGAAGAAAGAGACAGTATGGTAACGCATCACCGCCTTTTACGGAAATGGACAGTACGCCGCATGGATAATAATCTCGAAAAAACATGGATAGAGGGTGCCGGTTCTCTTGAAGGACCTTTAGGAAACCTCCAAGATGTTGTACTTCCCGGCTTAACCAAAGATTATCTTGCCTATGTGGAATATAAAGGCAAACCGTATCTGCCATTCTCATTCTATGACACAATGAACAAGCAGATACATGGCTGCAACCTACCTACTGGTGCAGAAGATTATGAAAATTATGATAAACATCATAAGCTGACTTACGAATTAGAAGGCAGCCGCCTGCATATCTATGGAAAAGTCTTTACCCAATGTGGACCTAACAACTACGCTTATTTTTATGAGAAGAAAACCGATGACCCGTTGGTCAACAAAATTGAATTCGTCATACAAGAAGTAGAACCGTTAGCTGATTGTATGGCCCTCCATGCTACTAATTTCTATGTTCCAGGCTTCGACCCCAACATGAACTACATTGTGGTAGACAATCAAGGCGTAGAACATCCCGTTATCAATAAGACTCCACAGATGGATTATCGTCCGTTTGTCGAAGAGGGTAAGGTATGGAAGGTTGGAACCATCCCGACTGCCCTGGACAGTCCTGTGCAGGTGGTTGACTACTACTACTTCGATGGCGATACGATTATCGGCGGAAAGACCTGCAAGCAGATGATGTGCCAGCGGTATGTCAGTCCAAATTACTCAAATGAATACTGGACACCAAGACCTTCCCTAACCAAAGTGGGAGCATGGTACGAAGAGGACAAGAAAGTGTACTCCTTTGACGAGAGGCAACAGACTATGACGCTGAAGTATGACTTCTCACTCGAAGCCAACGACACCCTGCACTTCTTGAATGAAGATGGTTTTCCTCCTTTTATCATAGGGCCGAAGCAGACAGGAGGAATAGAAGGCTTTAAGGGTGTTTACAGAGAAATCATGATAGGCCAAGACATGCACAATACCATCTGGCTGGAAGGCGTCGGAGTTCGTGATGCCCCATTCAGAAATGCATACGATCCGAGAGCTGATCTTGTGCCAGAGTTCCTGATATCGTGTACCGTTGGCGATGAAATTATCTACCTCAACGACAGATATGAGGACGAGGCTACACCTGAAAGCATGGGAGCCCGAAAGAACCGCTTCGACTTCTCCCATACGATCAAGACAAAGCCCAAAGCTCCAATGAGAAGAGAAGGTGAAATGGCTCTATATGGCGAATATAGCCAACAGCAGTTAGCCATTCATCTCAACCCACTCGACGATGCCTATCTGGTGCGCATTACTGATGAAACGGGCAAAGATGTCTATCAGAAAGCTATCAACGCTGGCAGCATCGTAGGCCTCAACATCGACATCTCTACCTACGCGAAAGGTCATTATACCGTCACTGTGGAGAATAGCAACGAGTCCTTCACTGGAGAATTCGAAGCACAAACGACAGGAATTGAAGCCATCAGCTATCAGCCATCAACCGTCAGACATCATATTTATAACCTCCAAGGTCAGCGACTCAGTACCTTGCAGAAGGGATTGAACATAGTTAATGGTCAAAAGATTTATGTGAAGTAAAATAAAATACTCATAGT
This sequence comes from uncultured Prevotellaceae bacterium, assembly GCA_902763615.1. Lineage (GTDB taxonomy): Bacteria > Bacteroidota > Bacteroidia > Bacteroidales > Bacteroidaceae > Prevotella. The sequence continues at coordinate 21,463 of CACWSX010000012.1, forward strand.
TGCGACAGAAATTTATCGTTATAAAAAGTCTCTAGGATTTGAATTTGGCTGATTAAATTAATGAGTATGGACGAAATGAATATAGAGGAGTCAAAAAGCCGATAAGATTGTGGAAAAGCTTTTTAAGGCTCTGTACTGCGAAGATGATGGTGACACAATAGATTACCCTACCTTAATGTGTGCCTAAGGAACTGGAGGAAGAGGCACTTATGAGGTTTAATGACGATGACATTGTGAATTAGAAACCAGAATCAGACAAATCCCTTGCTGCGCCATTTGCCTGAGCGCCAGCGACGGAGGAGAATGACACCGCGGATGTTCTCATCGAGGGCGAAGCCTACCCACATGCCTACAAGGCCATAGCCGAGGGGAATGCCGATGATATAGCTCAGACCGACAGCAATGCTCCACTGGAAGATTACACCCACGACGAAGGGATAGACGGTATCGCCTGTCGCACGAAGGGTGCTGCCAGCGAAGATGTTCGACGTGCGGCCTATCTCAAGGAACACATCGACCACAAGCACCCAAATGCCCATCTGGATGATTTCCTCGTTGTCAGTAAAAGCACTAAGGAGACCCGGACCTGCCAAAGCAAGCAGGATGGAGCCTGTTAGCGTGATGATCATCGCCCAACGGAAGAAGTAGTTGCCCAGGACATAGGCTGCCTGATGACGCCACTGGCCTACGAGGTGCCCCACGAGGATATCGCCGCCCTGCGTGATGCTGACACAGAACAGATAGACGAACATAATCATGTTGTAGCAGTAGGTGCGTGTGGCGAGTGCCTCGTTGCTGATCTGGTTGATGAAATAGGTGATGACCACCTGTGAGAGACTGTAGCTGATGTTCTCGCTCATGGCGGGGATACCTATCTTCAACAGATTCTGGAGTTCCTGCCAAGGCATCGGACGGAAGTAACTGAGCGGGAACCGTCGGATGTGGACGCGGAAATGGACAATCGCCAACAGTAGCATAGAGACGGCCCGGCTCGCAGCAGTAGCGATGGCAGCACCCTCGACACCTAACTGCGGACAACCCCAGTGACCGAAGATCAGCGCATAGTTGCCCAGGATGTTCAGCACGTTGACGATACCCGTCACCGCCATCGGCCACACCACCTTGTCGGCACTGCGCAGGGAGGCAGAGAACGTCAGCGAAAGGGCCTGGAAGAACGACAGTGCGCCCGTCAACCGCAAATAAACCACGCCGTCGCCCATCAGCTCCGGGCGCAGGCCCATCAGATGCAACAGGTTTTCGGCAAACAAGAAGAGCAGAGCGCTGACGGTGAGCCCGAGTAGCAGATTCACCACCAGCGCCATACCCACCACCTGAACCAGTCGCTTGTGCTTTCCTGCCCCGATGTACTGCGCACAGAGAATGGCCGCACCCATCGAGAAGAACTGATAGACGAGGAACACAAGTGACATCAGCTGATTGTCGAGACCTACGGCCGCAACGCTATTGTCGCTATAGCGGCTCAGCATCACGGTATCGACCGCACCAAGCAGCATCACCAGTGCTATCTCGATAAACACTGGGATGGTGATTACCTTCAGCTGCTGCTTCAGAGAACTGTCGGACATCGGGCAGGAAACTTACCTGATGATGATCTTAGAAATTCTTGCGGACACCCTGCCACTCGGGGAATTTCATTTTCAGGTATTCATCATCGAGGAAGAGGGCAGACTGTCCTACCTGACCCTTCAGCTGCCAGTCGAGCCACTTCACCACTGCTTTGGCGTAGTTGCCGCCATACTTCTCATAATAGGTGCCGCTATGGCCGTCCTTGGAGTTGAGCATCACCACAGGGATGTTGTCGGCAATACGCTCGTAATCCTTCTGGGCATTCGCGTAGGCGATATCGCCAGGACCGCCAATCATATAGAACATCGGTGTGTGAAGGTTCTTGAGATTCTCTTTCGTCGTACCCATCATCTCCATATCGCCGATACCTGAGTTCAGCATAACGCAGGTCTTGATACGGGGATCATAGGCGACACCCAACACCTGAGCACCACCACACGACTGCCCCATTGCTGCCACGTGGTCGAGATTGAGACAATGATAGTATTCTGAGCCAGCCTTGGCATTCTGCTCCGTAAGCCAGTCGAGCACCTCGAGCAACATCTTCGGATAGGTTCTGAAAGGCTGTTCTGCCGGCTGCTGCTTCTTGTTTTTCTTGGCTTTCTTGGCAGCCTCTTCACGCTGTTTGGCCTGCTGCGCCTGTTGAGCCTGACGCTCTTCGGCCGTCATGGGCAGAATCTTCTCGCCATTGGCCATAATCACATCACCTTTGGTTTCTGGGTAAGCAGATTTTAAAACACCTCTCCACTGAGCCATCACATCAGCCTCGTCATACGGACCAATGGCAGCAGCCACATAACCATAGGAGGCCACCTCGCTCAACAGCAGGCGCATCTCCACATTGTTGTTAAAACAGGCACCGTTGGCATAGACTATCACGGGCAGGCAACCCTGCTTGGCTACCACCTCTTTGAGGTTCTGGGGACGATACACTGTGAAGCCTGGGCAGGAGGCATCGCCTACCACTTCCGACTTGAAGGGGCCTGTACCACCTTCTTCCACCACTTGTCTTTGCGCTGTTTGGGCATTCGTCAGTCCTACGCTTGTAGCGATCATCATCGCCATCAGTAATAATTTCTTCATCATGCAATAAACGTTTTACGATTCGTTCGGCAAAAATACAAATTATTCCGTTATCCTCCAAATTCCGACGCGGAAAATGAGAATCTTTGTTTCACTTTTATGCCTGATTATTTGGAAGTTTCAGGAAAAAGTCGTATATTTGTCGGCTAGAAAACTTATGTAATAATAAAAACCCAACATCTATGACAGCCCTTATTTCTGTAATTCCCATTCTATTGCTCATTGTGCTGATGATGGGCTTTAAAGTGTCTGGCTACAAAAGCGCCATCATCACGCTTGTTGTAACCATCTTCCTGGCCCTGTTTGCTGTGCCGGCCATGGGCATCATCCCCGAGAAATATTCAGGTCTCTCGATTTATGGTATCACCCTATGGTCGGTGATAGAAGGATTCCTCAAGGCGTGCTTCCCCATCATCCTGATTATTATCTGTGCCATCTTCAGCTACAATATCCTTTGTGAGACGAAGGAGATTGAGACCATCAAGACACAGTTTATCCAGATGACTTCGGATAAGGGTCTGCTGGTGCTGCTTCTGACGTGGGGTTTGGGAGGCGTGCTCGAAGGTATGGCGGGTTTCGGAACGGCTGTGGCTATCCCTGCTGCCATCCTGATTGGGCTGGGCTTCAAGCCGATGTTCTCAGCTGTGATCTGTCTGGTGGCCAACACGGTAGCCGTAGGCTTCGGTGCCGTCGGTCTGCCTGCCACAACACTTGCCAACCAAGTAGCAGCCAGCGGTGTGGCTACGCCCGAGGAACTCTGTGAGGTAGCCACATTCATCATCTTACAGCTCTCGCTGATGTTCTTCATCACCCCGTTTCTGATTCTGATGATGACCGATCGCACGAAGATTGTAAAGAACATCACGATTGCTCTGTTCGTGGGCGCTTTCTCGATCATCGTGCAGTTCTGTTGTGCACATTTCATCGGGCCTGAGACGCCTGCCATCCTCGGTTCTGTGGCAGCCATCATTGCGATGCTGATTTATAACAAACTCTTCATCAAGAGAGAGAGTGCTGCTGATACAGTACAGGTGGAACATAAGAACTTTGGTCTCGTAAAGACACTCAAGGCATGGAGCGTGTATGGCCTGATTATCTTCTTCATCCTCATCTCAAGTAAGATTGTACCGCCCGTCAACGAATTGTTGAACCAAACCCTCGTGACAAAGTTTGAACTGCCCGTCATCGGTAATACCTTTAAGTTCGGCTGGCTCTCGAATGCCGGTCTGATGATTTTCCTGGGTGCCGTGATTGGCGGACTGATTCAGGGGCTGAGTTTTGGCAAACTGATGAAGCTGCTGGCCAAGACTACGGTGAATCTGCAAAAGACAGTTGTTACCATCTGCTGTCTCGTCGCAATGGCCATGCTGATGAACAATACGGGTATGACCAACGACATTGCCAAAGGACTTGTCATGCTAACTGGCGCTGCCTTCCCGTTCTTCGCACCGCTGATCGGCTCGATCGGCACTTTCGTAACGGGTTCTGCTACGAATGCTAATATTCTCTTCGGAAAGCTGCAGGCTACTGCTGCCAGCGACCTCGGACTGGTGAATCAGGGAACGTTCTTCGGTGTCAGTGGTAGCGAGACCAACTGGCTCGCCGCTGCCAACTGTGCCGGTTCTGAGGGTGGTAAGCTACTCTCGCCACAATCGATTGCGATTGCGACTGCTGCTTGTGATATGGAAGGTCAGGACGGCGACATCATGCGCAAGACGATGCCGTTTGCCATCTTTTGGATATTGATGAATGGACTGATGGTATTCCTCGGTCTGCACGTAATTTAAGGGAAAAGGGAAGAGTGAAAAGTGAAAAATTTCTACCGCTATGATTAATAAAGAATTTTTAGCTGACCTCAGGCAATTCCTGCCGTCGGACCGTATTTATACCGATGAGCTCCGTACCCTCGGATGGGGAACAGATGCCAGTTTTTATCGTCAGATTCCGAAGGTTGTCATCCGTAGTGATGGCGAAGCGGAGATCTCGAAGATCGTGAAGGCTTGTCAGAAATACAAACTGCCCTTTACCTTCCGTGCAGCAGGCACCTCGCTGAGCGGACAGAGTTGTACGGACTCTGTGCTTATCGTGGCAGGCAAGCATTGGGAGAAGTACGAAATCGGCGAAAATCAGGATACTATCAAGTTGCAGCCAGGCATTGTGGGGGCTCGCGTGAATGAGATCCTGAAGCCCTATGGCCGGGTATTTCCACCCGATCCAGCCTCGATAGGCAGTGCGATGGTGGGTGGTATCGTCATCAACAATGCCTCTGGTATGAACTGTGGCGTGCATGCCAATAGCGACCGTATGATGGTTTCCGCTCGTATCGTCCTCACTGATGGCACTATCCTTGATACGGGCTCGGAAGAGAGTCGCGAGGCCTTCCGTAAGAGTCATCCGGAGTTTCTGGCCAAGATTGAAGCCTTGCGCGATAAGGTGCGGGCTGATGAGGAACTGGCCGCACGCATACGTACCAAATATTCGATTAAGAATGTGACGGGTCTCAACCTGCGACCTCTCATCGCCTACGATGATCCCTTCGATATCATTGCTCACTCGATGGTGGGTTCGGAGGGTACGTTGGCCTTCCTCTCTGAGGTGACAATGAAGACACTCCATGATTACCCCTATAAAGCCTCAGCGATGGTTTACTTCCTCACGATGAAGGAGAGTTGCGAGGCTGTGGTGGCCATGAAGAAGCTGAAGGCAGGCGATGAGGACCTGAAGATGAGTGCTGAGAACCTCATGGTGAAGAGTGCTGAGATGCTCGACTATATGTCGCTGAATTCTGTTGACGATCCTGTGTTCCTGCAATACAAACAGGATGTGGATGCAGGAAAGATCGAGGGTGTAGAACCTGGCGACTATCATAACCTGACGGCTATCCTGACAGAGACAAAGGGTATTACCCATGAACAACTGCTCGAAAAGATCGAGAAGATCAAGGCCTGTCTAGGTCAGTTCCGATTGTATATCCCTGCGGAGTTTACAGAGGATTCGGCCGTCTACGGCAAGTACTGGGCCATCCGTTCGGGCATCTTCCCCAGTGTGGGTGGTACGCGGCCTATCGGCACCTCATGCCTCATTGAGGATGTCGCCTTCCCCATCGAGAGCTTGCCTGAGGCAACGGTAAAGCTTCAGAAACTCATTGCTGATCACGGCTATGACGATGCCTGTATCTATGGTCATGCCTTCGAGGGTAACTATCACTTTATCCTGAATCAGAGTTTCGCTGAGAAAGCGGAGGTGGACCGCTATGCAGAGATGATGCGTGATGTGGCCAAGCTCGTTGTCGAGGAATACGACGGTTCGCTGAAGGCAGAGCATGGTACGGGCCGCAATATGGCACCTTTCGTGAAGTACGAATGGCAGGAGAAGGCTTATGAGGTAATGAAGGAACTGAAGGCCATCTTCGACCCAGAGGGATTGTTGAACCAGGGTGTCATCTTCAACGATGATCCGGACTGTTTCATCAAGTGTCTGAAGCCGTTGCCTGTGCTCGACTACGACTTCAAGAGTGTGCCTGATGGCGGGCATTATCTGATGGATTCTAAACTCTCGACAGCCAAGGAGACCATCGAACAGGTGAAGCGCGCCAACAAGTGTATCGAGTGCGGCTTCTGCGAGGTGAATTGCATGTCGTGCGGACTCACCCTATCGAGCCGTATGCGCATAGCTGTACAGCGAGAGATCTGCTATCTCGAGGCAACGGGCAAGAATCCAGAACGTGCTGCAACGCTCCGTAAGCAATACAAATACTATGGCGACCAGACCTGTGCGACGGATGGTCTCTGCTCCACTTCGTGTCCGATGAAAATCAATACGGGCGAACTGACACATCTGATCCGACAGTTGGATATGAACCGCAGTACACTCGGCTATCAGGTAGGCGAGTTTGCCGCTAATCACATGGCGGGCATCAAGTCGGGTCTGCGCGTGGTACTCGATGTGGCTCATGCTGCCCATCTCACCTTAGGTCCTAAGCTGATGACAACTGTCTGTCGGACGATGAACAAGATGGGCATGCCACTTTGGACAACAGCGATGCCTAAAAAGAAACGCCAACCCAAGATGTCGGACCTCACGCAGTTTATCATCGAGAAATCAATCCCCCATAAAGAGGAGAAACATAGTGATTTGAAGGTTGTCTATTTCCCAAGCTGTATCAATCAGACGATGGGACAATCGAAACAAGGTGGTAAGATTCACGATCTTGTGGATGAAGTCATCCAACTGATGGCAAAGGCTGGCTACGAAGTCATCTTCCCTGAAGGTATGGAGAAGATGTGCTGCGGACAGATATGGGAGTCGAAAGGTATGCTTGACATTGCAGACCGTAAGAGTGCAGAATTGGAAGCAGCACTATGGAAGGCCTCCGAGCAGGGCAAATATCCCGTGCTCTGCGCCCAGAGTCCATGTCTACACCGTATGCGCAAGGTGATGAAGAAAATGAAGCTCTACGAGCCTGCAGAGTTTATTATGGACTATCTCGTGGATCGTCTCGACTTCCACCCCATCGACCGTCCTATCGCCCTTCATATCACCTGTTCTACACGACAGATGGGTGTGGCCGACGACCTTATCAGTCTCGCGAAGAAATGCTCTACGAACGTCTTCCTGCCTGAGGGCGTGGGATGTTGTGGCTTTGCTGGCGACAGAGGCTTTACCTTCCCAGAGCTGAACAAGTATGGTCTGCGCAAGTTGCGTCCGCAAATCGAGGCCAACCATATCGAGGTGGGCTATTCGAACAGCCGTACCTGCGAAATCGGCTTGGAGACGAATACGGGCATTCCGTACATGAGCATTGTCTATTTGGTCAATGAGTGTACAACGCCCAAGAAGCAGTGATGAAAAAAAGCACTAAAACAAATGCCAGCCACCCATCTCGGGCGGCTGGCATTTAAAAAAGAGAGTATGAATTTCTAACTAATCAACTAATTTATTAACCAATTATTCTTAGTTTCTGTATGCAGGATTCTGGTAAGCGACCTTTTCTGCATCGGTCATTTCCAGACCATCAATCTGACCTCTTGGAATGGGACGAAGATAGTGGCCTGCGGTAATCGTACGAGTCACTGTCTGCAACTCACGATCGGTATTACCAGCACCAGCAATCTTATAAGATCCGGCCTTCTCTGCCCAGGTTTGTGTGCGAACAAGATCAAACCAACGGTAACCCTCACCCCAGAACTCACGCATACGTTCGTCAAGGATATAGTCAATGGTGATGACATCAGGTGTAGCTGCAATCATTTCGGCACTATGGTCTTCGACCTTAGCGCAGTTGTCGTTCACACTCCATGTCCATTTACCAGCACGTGCACGTAATACGTTCACAAGGTCACGAGCACTCATTGCCCCTGTAGCACCCTTGACGGCAGCCTCGGCTGCAATGAGGTAGAGCTCAGAGTACTTAGCAATGACAAACGGACGTGGGCTACCACCATTCACATGTGAGCCTAATCCCACAACATCATTGCGATAAATACCGATCTTCCAGTTTGTGGGGTATTTGAAACGGCTGATATTATCAACACCTACCACAAAGTCTGCACGACCAGGCAAAGAGCCAGCGCCTATGCCTGCACCATTTGCAGACCAGTCAATATTCTTAGCTGTTGCCTCATCAACAAAACTGAAGAACACCTCACCGGGCTTAACCTGCATACCGTTGGCACCCTCGACATAAGCCTCGTTAGGAGCATTACCGATATTGAAGTTTGCATGCCAGCGTGTGGTAAATGTTGCATCATAACGGGAGTCAATAGCCTTGACAGCATCCTCGAAAGCACCACCTTCCATGAAATTGTTGGCAATAGCAGCCATACGTGTCCAAGGACGTCCAAGAGCCTGGTCTGTACCACGCTGCAGCGGGTCGATCGTGCCACCAGAAGCAGCCTTACCCTTCATCAGCGTGTAATTCCAATTGGTCATCCAATAGGCGAAGTTCTCAGGAGAACCACCGCTACCCCAACCATAGCCTACACCACCATTACCATATTTCTCATTTGTATTATGGTCGGCATACAACATGGTCTCCATATTATGATCATTCTGTCCGAGATTAACATCACGGAACGTTTCCATCAACTTATAGGAGCCGGGGTTCTGAATTCCTTCCAAAGCGATATTATAGGCCTGTTGGAAATACCAGGCTGCATCATGACCGTCAGGATCTGTTCTAGCACAATCAGGATAGGTGGGTATATCCTTTGGATTCTGAAGCCACCAACCATAAGTCAGATAAGCCTTGGCCAGGAACAGACGAGCCACATTCTTGGCAACGGCACCGGTAAGACGCGGATTATCAGGAAGATTATCCAGAGCAAATTTTAAATCAGGGAAGATGGCTTTCGTGTAAACCTCAGGTACTGTATTACGAGTTGAAAGACGAAGCGTTGTCGTATTGAACATCAATTCACCAGCACCGAGATCCAAAGGCACGCCACCAAAGGTCTGTACGAGGTTGAAATAGTAGAAGGCCCTGAAGAAACGTGTCTCTCCAATCAGTGAAGCACTCACATTGCCTTTAGCAGCATTCTCCAACACACCATTAGCAGTGTTAATAGATGAGAAGGCATTGCCCCAAAGCACGTCTGAGCGACTTGTCGAAGGGTCGATACGTCCGGCATCTGACATATCAGCATCTTTGAAGTTACCATCAGCTGATTGTGCATAAGTGTACTCGTCAGTACCTGTCTCACAAATATTCAGGTAATAGCCATTACCATAGATATTACGAAGATTAGCATAAAGTGCGTTGATACCACCCTCAACACCTGTATCAGAATAGAAGAATGTAGGGTCGTACTGGCTGCGTGGTTGCTCATCAAGCACACCTGAGCAAGAGGTCATCGTTGTGGAAAAACCACAGCAAACAAGACCCGCAGCGAGAATATATTTGATATTATTCGTTTTCATAACTTTTTATTTTAATTAGAATGTGACGTTGAGGCCAAGGATAAAGTTGCGGGTTGACGGTGTGTTATAACCGATAACCGGCAAACGGTGCTTACCTGAATACTCACCCATAGGAACAGCCATGTTTGCCCCGTTGTTAGCATAAGTATTGGTCTCAGGATCCAATCCGCACTCGTTGGTGAAAGGTGAGAAGAGTACGAATGGGTTCTGAACTGTGGCATAAAGACGCAGACGGCTAATGCCAAGATCCTTCACAAACTTGAAATCGTCGAAGGTATAACCCAATGTAATGGCACGAACCTTCAAATAACCTGCATTGAAGTAGCCTAGTGTAGATCCGTAAACGGGATTATCATTGGTTGTCTTACCACCAGGTTTCGGATATTTGGCACCAGTATTCTCAGGCGTCCAATAATCCACATCAAGGTTATTACGGCGACCTGTGAGCATATTCAGATAACCATTAGATGAATGGAGAGTTGAGATCAGTTTTCCACCAATCTGGAATGCGCCGATTACTGTCAGGTCAAAGCCTTTGTAGCCTACCGTCGTATTGAAACCACCGAGTAAGTCTGGTTCCATATCCATTACCTGTTTATCATCATCGTTAATCTTACGTACCGGATCGCCATTTGCATCAAAGTCACCTGTGTATTCAACCTTAATCATACCGGCATTAGCACCTGACTCCAACTTATTCATCAGATCAGCTTCATCTTCCTGCCAGAGGCCAATCTTATTAAAGTCGTAGATCACATCGATTGGATGACCAACAAACCAACGGTTAGCCACATCCTGTTCCTGACCTGAAGCCAACTCTACCAATTTGTTACGATTCTGGTAGAGGTTGATACCTGCCTCCCAGTTCCAACCATTCTTATTGTCGATGATAATACCATTCAGCGAGAGTTCCCAGCCTTTATTCTCTGTCTTACCAACATTACCTACATAGCTGCTCACACCAGAGGTAGACGGCATGGTCACATCAAGCAGAATATCATTAGTTTTCTGGATATAATACTCCAAGGTACCACTTAGACGACCGTTGAACATTGAGAAATCAAGACCGAAGTTCCACGTCTTCGAGTACTCCCATCCTAATTCTGCATTAGGCAACTGACTCACGTAATAACCGGTTTTCTGTGCATCACCGAAGTTAAGGTTGAAAGTACTCAGTGTTCCCCATGTAGAATAGGGCTCAACACTCTGATTTGAGGTTTCACCATAACCGACACGGAATTTCAGGTTGTCGAGCCACGACTTGGTACTCTCCATAAATTCTTCACGTGCAATGTTCCAACCAGCACTAATGGCTGGGTAGGTGTGCCACTGATGTCCCTTAGCCAAACGTGAAGAAGCATCGGAACGCAATGCGACAGAAGCCATATACTTGTTATCATATGAATACATCGCACGGCCCATCCACGAAATCAGGCCGCTCTGCCAGTAGCGGAAGTTACTGGGCAGTGGTTCTTTCTGAGCCTCCGAAATGTAGTAATACTGGAAGAATTCTGCAGGAATGTTCGTACCACGTGAGCCAGACTGCTCAAAGGTTGTCTCTTCTGCAGAATACATAGCAACCAGGTTTACGTGGTGTTTCTCAGCAAAAGTACGGTCGAAGGTAAGGAGGTTCTCTATAGCCCAGTTACGAGTCTGGTTTTCAGTAACCGAAGCATTGTTTTCAGATTTCGTATCTTTATTATTGATACCCTGTCCATTAAAAGAACCATTTTTGTTGGAACGGAAATTCAGACCAATATTGATACGATAACTCAAGCCTTCAATCCATGGACATTTTACCTCAGCAAAAATGGTATTATATGAACCAAAGCCCTTATTTTCATTCAACCAACGATCCTTATTAGCCTCGATTACATCCTTGGTCATAATCCAAGTATCATCATTTGCCATATGAACGTAGTGCTTGGGGTTGCCATTCTCGTCATAAGGACTTGACAGCGGCGTCATGCTCAACACACCATACATACCAATCTGATTACCCTCCGACAAACGATAGTTATTATTGGTAGACAAACCGAAGTGGAAATACTTACCAACCATCTGGTCAAAGTTACCACGAAGACTGATACGGTTGAATTGTTGAGTAGGAATCACCGACTCGTCATGGTAGTAACCAGCACCGAAACTATAACTACCACCATTGGTACCACCTGATACCGTCACGTCATGGTTGTGGCTTACACCAGTCCTAAGCAGCAGATCCTGCCAATCAGTATCCGTATCGTCACTCTCTTCCAAAGAGTTCTGATAAACACCTGCCAGTTTACGCATCTCAGCAAACTGAGGACCGTTCATCATCGGATACTTCTTGAAAATTTTCTTAAAACTCACATAGCCGTTGTAACTTACTTTAGCAGGCGCACCTTGGCTACCCTTAGCGGTGGTGATAATAATCACACCGTTAGCACCACGAGATCCGTAAATAGCAGTTGCAGAGGCATCCTTCAGGATATCCATCGACTTGATATCGGCAGGGTTAATATCAGAAAGTTGACCCATGAAGGGGATTCCGTCAAGCACGATAAGTGGGTCATTGCTGGCACTCAGTGAGCGCTGACCACGGATACGGATCTGCATCTCGGCACCAGGCTGTGTGCTAGTCTGTGTCATCAGCACACCAGCCACACGTCCCTGCAGGGCCTGTGCAGCATTAGTCGCTGCTATCTGGTTCAGTTTCTCACCACCGATATTGGCCACCGAACCGGTCACTGCCTCGCGGCGCTGGGTTCCATAACCGATTACCACCACTTCATTGACGATATGTCCGTCTTCCTGAAGGGTGATATGCAGGTTTTCACCAGCTTTTACTTCCTGGGATTCATAACCCACGTAAGAGATGACGAGTGTAGCTCCTGACTTCACACTGAGCGTAAAGTTACCGTTAAAGTCAGTCACCGTACCATTGTTAGTACCTTTTTCCATGACTGTGGCACCAATCAGCGGACCCTGAGAGTCGGCTACGCGTCCCGTTGCCTGTCTGGACTGCTGTACGGAAGCTACTGATTCGGTAGCCGCCGAAGCCTGTTGGGCAGAGATCATGCCAAATAAGCACAATCCTACGCACAAGGCTGTCTTCTTTGCTTTGAAACTCATAAATTTGATGTTAGTTAATAATAATGGTTTATTAATTTATGAAATGTGCAGCAAAGTTAGACAGATTGTGTGTTTTCGGCATTTTTGTTTATCTCATTTTGTTTTCAGTTTGTCTCTGCTGAATTATGTTGCTCAATATACTCTGAAGGTGAAACGCCGAACTGTTTGCGAAAAACAGTGGAGAAATGTGCCACATTGCTGAACCCTACGGAATAGGCTACTTGCGTGACATTTATCTTCTGTTCCTTCAGCAGTCTCACAGCTTGCTCCAAACGGATATTCCGGATAAATTCACTTACGGGAAGGCCTGTCAGTTCCTTCATTTTGCGGTGGAGCTGGGCACGGCTGATGCCCACCTCACGGGTCAGCATGTCGACATTAAAATCGCTGTCGGAGAGATGGGTATTCACAGCTTTCATGATACGTTCCATCAGCAATTCGTCGTTGCCTTTCACTTCCTTTTCCACCACCTTTTCCTTCTGCTGCTGAGCACCAGAGAACTTACCCTTCAGATGGAGCGACTTGCTAATAAGATTGTTGATGACCACATGCAACTCATCCATATCGAAAGGCTTAGCCAGATAGGCATCGGCACCTTTCTCTAGTCCTTCAAGACGATTGGCGACATCGGCTTTTGACGTCAGCATCACCACGGGCACATGACTGATATTCATATTTGTTTTCACCATACGGAGGAAAGTGAAGCCATCCATTTCGGGCATCATCACGTCGCTCACCACTAAGTCGAACTGTTTGTCGCGCTCTGCCCCAAACAGACAGCGTAGGGCCTCACGGGCACCCGTCACAGCGGTGACATGATAATAGGATCCTAATTCCTGTGTGATATATCTGCCAATCTCCACATCATCGTCAACCACGAGAATACGATGGTTAGTCTGAGGTTTCGTACGTGAACTCTTCTCTATGGGGTCTATTACCTCCAATTCCTCCTTCGTAAAGTGGCTATTGCCCAAAGGCAGACTTACAGTAAAGATACAACCAGAAGAATCTGTGCGGTTCTCAGCTGTAATTGTTCCGTGATGCATGGAGACAATCATCTTACAGAGGTTCAGGCCAATGCCTGTGCCTTCGATATGTAGCGAGTGCGATGTGCTACCCTGATAGAAACGTTCGAAGATCTTGTTGACATCACCTTTGATGCCCATACCGTTATCAATGACCTTCAACTCGGCCGTATAATGGTCGGTCTGGTCAATACGTACCTCGATAGCTCCACCATCATAGGTGTATTTGAAAGCATTGGACATCAGGTTGTCAATCACCTTATCAAATTGGTTTCGGTCTATCCATACGTCCAAACGATCTACAGCAGGAGCATAAGTCAGCGAGAGACCACGCTCATTAGCGGTGTATTCATACGACTTGAGGATATTGCCCACATACTGCACAATATCAGTCTCCTGACTATGAATCTTCATCTGCTGCTTATCAATCTTACGGATGTCTAGTATCTGGTTCACAAGGTTCTGGATTCGACTTGCATTGTGCTCGATGGTCTTCAGTTCCTCCTTGACATCATCACCCAAGTTCTTCCGCAACAGCTTATGCAAGGGACTCATGATGAGTGTTAACGGTGAACGGATATCGTGGGTAGCATTGATCAGGAACTTCATCTTATCCTCATCGAGTTGCTGACTGCGCTTGCGGAGGTAGAACCATACAATGAAGCCGATAATGGCAGCCGCCAAGGCACAATATAATAGGTACGCCCACGAAGACTGATACCAAGGTGCCCTGACGATGATGTGATACACCTGTGGTTCGGTATAGACACCATTGTCGTAAGCACGCACCTCCATCGCATAGGAGCCTGGCTGCAAATGGTGGAAAGACACCACATTGTCGCCAGTGGCGGTACGCGTCCAATCCTTGGCACCATTCAAACGATATTCGTAGATGACGTTCTCCGCATTCGAGTAGTTCAATAACGAGAACTCCATGGTGAAGGTATTATCGATATACGAAAGCACAAAACGATCACTACCCGTCACCGGTGTTCCGCCCACATAAAGGCCTGTAAGCTGCACCTTCTCCTGACTGGGACGATAATGTCGCAAGTCATCGGGTACAAACGAGGTGAGACCGTCGCTGAAACCAAACCAGATGCGATCACCGGCAGTATGCATCATTACCCCGTTGACATATTCGCGACTGGCCAGACCATTTCCGTGCAGATAGCCCACGAACTTCTTGTCGTCACGCTTATACTGCCAGATACCCATCGTCGTACTACACCAAAGGTCGCCCGAGCGATCCTCGACGATAGCGCCCACCACTTTGTTGCTGAGCACCTCCGCCCCCTCATAGGGTACGGCTTCCTTCTTCTTGGAGTCGTAGAGATAAAGACCCGTGATGGTGCCTATCAGGAAGTGGTGGTCACGCGTCTCACACACCGTCTGCACAGCATTGTAGTCGAGCAGCACATCCCAGCCGTAAGGATGGAAATGGTCTTCCACAGGGTCGTAGCAGTTGATGCCTGAAGCAGTACAGATCCAGATCTTTCCACGACTGTCACAATAGAGGTGTGCCACCCAGTCGTTATGCAGACGTCCCTTCGGTGATTCTTCCGCACGCATGGAGTACTTCTTCAGTTCGCCGGTAGCGATATCGTAGCAACAGATACCTTCACCAAAAAGCGAGAAGATCAGATGCCCCTTACCGTCGTCGGTCATGGCGTTGATAAAGCCATTGCTGAACGAGGCCTTCTTCTGCGAGGCACCCGTCAGGGGGGTGTAGGCATAGAGGGCACCATTCGTGCCAATCCAGTAGCTACCCGTTTTATCACGATAGACGAGATACGTGCCTTCTGGTGATGTAGGATGGGCTATCACCCGGCCCTTTCCGTCCATACCGAAGATACCATTGTTCTGTACAGCACACCATACGATGCCGTTGTCACCTTCGCACACCGAGGTGAGCGTACCGCCAGTAGCCATGTGGAGATCCGCAAACTTCCAACTACGGAAGAGAGGTTCCTGTTGTGGCAGCATGAGCAGACCGCGATTCTGGCATCCCACCCAGAGGTTGTTCTGATTATCCTCAAACAAGGCCCATATATTCGATGTGCTCAGGTCGAACGTCGCACTCTGGTAGTCGTATTTTCTGAGTTTGTGCTCACCACGCGGTATCCAGCACAGACCTCTGCCTATAGTACCAACAAACAGGTTGTCGTGGCGATCGGTGATAGCTGTACGGAAGAACTGTTCATTACCGCCAATCTCCGACATGTCGAAATAGTGGTCGTACATCTGCCCGTCGCGATAATAGAGCAGTCCGTGGATACAGGCCATCAACACACCGCCTTCGTATTCTGCAAAACTCGTGACCGTGCCATAAGGCGACTCAAACGACTGAATCTTTCCTGTAGGCACACGGCGTTCAATACTGCTGCCATGGCCTGCTTTCCAGAAAGCCCCCTCACTGTCGAGGAAGATATGGCTATAATAGTCTTTATCAATTTGGGCATAACCCTCCAGCTTCTCCGATTTCAGCGTTTTGATATTCAAACGGTAGAGCCCATAGCCAGCGGTGCCTACCAATAGATGCTCCTCGTCCTCCTGCACCATATCATTTATTCGTGGCAGGGCCTTGGCCCCCTCCAGCCTGACATGTTCAAACTGGTCTTTATCACGATTGTAAAGATCCAGTCCCATCTGAGTTCCCACCCAAAGGTTATCTTGAGAGTCTGAGAAGAGAAACGAAACGATATTGCTGCTGATGGAATAGGATTGGGCACTCTCGTGCAGATAGTTGGTGAAACGGTAACCATCATATTTATTCAGCCCATATTCTGTACCAACCCAGATATAACCAGTCTTGTCCTGACAGATAGCCAGCACACGGTTGCTCGACAGTTTATCGGAGGTAAAGAACTGTTGCGTCTGGCCCATAGTAATGAGACAGAACATGAAACAGAGGGTCAGCAGAAACGATTTCTTCATTGTTGTCAGTATTGATTCGGCTGCAAAGATAGGAAGATTCATCGAAACCGATTATCGGTCTCGTTCTAATATGTTTTCTATTTGTTTCATCGTTTGTCTCAGAGGTAGAAAATTCCTTCTGGGCCCATGTTAAAGAGCAGATCGAGAATGGAAAGATTAAGCAGAAAGCCGTGCTTCTGTTGATAGACCTGATAATAAGGCTTTGGCTCGAAATCGGGGTCAGGCTGCGGATGTTTTGGATTGATGGCCTCACGAAAATCGTGAATCATGGGGACTGGCACCGTGATAGAAGCATCGCGGAGATCATGGTGCCTGTCCCCATGATTTGCGAAAGCGCTAGTATACCCGACCTTCGGCTGGATATCCAGCAGTTCACACATCTTCTCACGAATGGCCTCATTGAAATCGAAGAGATAATCCCATCGATGCTCGAAAAAGGGGCGGATGTCGTCTTGATAATATTCGAAGAAGGGTGACTCACCGTATGCACTCACCAATGCATTCCAATGCAGATGACGCCAATTGCCATGGTCACTGATGCGGATATCTCTAATCTGTTGTGACGCACCACGCTCTATGGGAACAGTCAGTGCCTGAATACCTTGCGTGGTAGCTATCAAACAACGGTTACGATAAGTCTGTTTCAGGAAACTTTCCCACTGCTCTATCTCCACCGTCTCATGGCGATACAGTTTCTGGTACCATTGAATGGGTCCGAAATATGTGGTGCTGAGTAAAGCTTTCATTATGGTAAAAGCAGGACACGATCTTTCATATAGCCTTTCCAGAAGGCAGCGGAAGGGTCATGATTATAGAGGATCAGACAAGCACGACCAATAATACGCTCTTCGGGGATAAAACCCAACTGATAACTATCAACGGCATTGTTCTTTCCCAACGACTCCACCCAATAGTAGTTCTGACCGGCACAGTTCACCACGCCTGGAACGATGTGATTGAAGATCGTATCCCCTGGTACGCCTGCGCACCGACAAATCAGCACCTCTCCCAAAGAATCTTCGAACGCAATGAAATCACCCTTTCTGACTTCCTGTCGACAGATACGCCCATAATCAAAGAGGCTTCCCTTCTCTCCCGTGCGCAGACCGTAGCTCCAACGGTTGACGACCACATGATCTCCTGCCTGGAATATCGGTTCAAGACCTTTGCCATCGACAGTACAAACCGTCATCACCAATGCCCGGAACGCCAGCATCACCACAAAGGCAATAGCCAATGCCATAAAGAACTTCAGGGAGCTACGCATTTTTCTCACCTCTTACCTCTCGCCACTCACCTCTATTTAATATTATCCACAAATCTAAAGAGTCTGCTCCAACGGATGCCGCTAAATCCATGCCTGTCAGGATCGCTGCTCCACCAGATGAAGATCGGTTTACCCACAATATGATCCTCAGGAACAAAGCCCCAATAGCGGGAATCAAGCGAGTTATGGCGGTTGTCACCCATCATCCAATAATAGTCCATCTTAAAGGTGTATTTCGTAGCCACTTCACCATTAATGAAGATTTTACCATCCTTCACCATCAGATCATTACCTTCATAAGTACGGATGGGGCGCTCATAAATAGCGATATTATCGAGCGTCAAATCAATAGATTCACCCTTCTTCGGAATCCACACAGGTCCGTAGTTGTCACGTGTCCAATGCATATTACCATTCAGCGGGTAGATATCCCACTCTTCAGTTTCACGATTCAGCTCAATACTCTCAGCATATCCCTGTTTCTTCAATTCTGCTACTGCCAACTTTGTCAATGGCATATATCCAAGCGTATTCAGGCTCATCAAGTCTTCCATCGTGATACCCAGTTCTTTCATCAATTCATCAGGCAGACGCTGTTTCAGCTTCACGTGATAAGTGTACTGCACATTGTCTGGTTCCTTGTTAGCCTTGCCATCGAGATATATAATACGGTCCTTGATTTGCAACGTCTGTCCGGGCAGACCCACACAACGCTTCACATAGTTCTCTCGACGGTCAGCAGGACGAGTGATGATATCGCCAAACTCAGCATAGTTCTCGCTGATATACTGTCGGCCACCCTGATAAATGGTTTCGAAATATTTCCGACGCACATCATAGTCGAGTGAATCAGGATTGGGGCGCTGCGGATAGAGACGATAGCCGATGTCATAGCTTAGCCGGTAGAAGTCCTGAGCTTGATACTGCGGTGCCGAGCAAAGGGTATCACCAGCAGGATAGTTGAACACCACGATGTCGTTGAGCTTCACGTTACCAAAGCCCTTCACCCTACGGTAATCCCACTGTGGCCACTCTATATAGCTCTTTGTCTCTATCACGGGCAGTGTATGCTGCGTCAGCGGCATCGTCAATGGTGTCTGGGGAATACGGGGTCCGTAGCTCACTTTCGACACAAAAAGATAGTCGCCCGTCAACAGTGATTTCTCCAACGAACTCGATGGAATCACGTAATTCTGGAAAAAGAACTGATTGATAAAGTAGACGGCCACAAGGGCAAACACGAGGGCATCGACCCACGACATAACCCACTTCACTGGGCCTTCTTCCTCTTTCCACCACTGCCACTTGATCTTCTTGGTGATATAAACATCATAGATAAACGGGATGACCAGCAGGCCCCACCAAGACTTCACCCAATACAAGAACAACAGATAAAGCACAAGCACGATGATGAACTTGGCCCACTGCTTTTTCATATTCAATTCTTTCTTTTTTACCATTGCTTTTTCTGTTTGATTCACGTTGGTTCGACGCTCACAAGCCATAGGATAGTTGCGATGATGGCCTGGATTTAACGATTCTTTTCCCTGTTTTTAGAATTTAAACATATCCGAGATTGTGAGCAGCCCCTGATGCTCCTTCGTGTACTCCGCTGCCAACACAGCCCCAAGGGCAAAGCCCTTCCGAGAGTGTGCATCGTGGGTGATGGTAATCAAATCGGCATCCGAATCATAGCGGATTGTATGGATACCTGGCACCTCACCACGACGGATATGATCCACCCGCAGATACTTCTTGTCCGTCGTATCCTCCTTCCAGGCTTCCTTGCGGTCTATATTTTCCACAATCTCCTCAGCCAGGGTGATGGCCGTACCGCTGGGATGGTCGAGTTTATGCACATGATGCGTCTCTTCCATCTCCACATCATACTGCGGGAATTGGTTCATAATCTTGGCCAGATAACGATTCACAGCCGAGAAAATGGCCACACCGATACTGAAGTTCGAAGCCCAGAAGAGGGTCTTACCTTCACTGCAGGCTTTACGCACTTCGTCGCCATGCTCTGCCATCCAGCCTGTCGAGCCAGAAACCACCTTCACACCCTTTGCCCAAGCTTTCAGATAATTACCATAGGCAGCCTGTGGGGCGGTAAACTCAATGGCCACATCGGCCGATGCAAACTCAGGACTATCAAAATCCTGCTGATTATCAATGTCTATGATACTCACGATTTCATGACCACGGTCGATAGCAATCTGTTCAATCATCTTGCCCATCTTTCCGTAGCCGATTAAAGCTATCTTCATATTTAATTCGAATTAAAACGCTGCAAAGATACTAATAAGTGAACAAAAAACCAAATTTTTAATCAAAAAAGATAGGGAGCAAAGGCGCGATCATAGTCCTCACTGCCGGAGAGCCTGCCATCTACAATGCACACCAGTTCCACATTGGCACGGAAACAGAGTTTCTCGTCAGCGGCCCTATACAAATCATGATGGAACACATATTTGATGCCTTCCTTGGTCAAAGCTAGTCGCGACACAAACTCATCGTCAGGCCGTAAAGGGGTCTTAAACTGCATCGACATGCGAGCCACAACGGCATCCACGCCCTTCTCATGCATCTCTGCGAAACTCAGGCCGCACTGCTTCAAAAACAAATGACGAGTATGCTCACAATAGTGCAGGTAGTTGGCATTGTTTACAATGCCTTCAATGTCGCACTCATAGTCGCGCACCTGCATCTGGGTCTCAAAAATATACTTTGTACTCATAACGGGTGCAAAGGTACGAAAAAGAAATGAAGAACGAATAGTGAATAGTGAATAATTTACATCAGCAAGTGATACATGCCACCTGCAAGAGGCTTGATGACACCTTTCATCTCCAACTGGAAGAGCAAGGCAGTCAACTGTC
Source organism: uncultured Prevotellaceae bacterium (assembly GCA_902763615.1). Lineage (GTDB taxonomy): Bacteria > Bacteroidota > Bacteroidia > Bacteroidales > Bacteroidaceae > Prevotella. The sequence goes on from CACWSX010000012.1 coordinate 42,273, forward strand.
CGATAGGGATACCGGTTTTTACACTGAGGATGTTCAGTTGCAGATCATTGGTCTGCTGCAACAGACTGACGATTTTAGTTTCCTCTGACGTAAGATCAGGGAAGAGATTTCTCTCGATTCCATCAGATAAAATCTGCTGTCGCAGTGCATCATCCTGCCATCCCATTGCCTTGACAAAATCCTCGGCACAGGTAATCAGCCCCGCCCCATTGTCGCGTATCAGATGGTTGCAACCCTCACTATAGGTCATGCCGACAGCACCGGGAAAGGCAAACACGGCACGATCGTAACTTTGGGCAATTTCTGCCGTGATAAGTCCCCCACCTTTGGCGGCACTCTCCACCACAATACAGGCGTCCGACATACCTGCCACAATACGATTGCGACGTACGAAATTTTGCTTGTCGGCATTCGTCTGACTCATAAATTCCGTTAGCAGACCACCGTGATTCAACATCTTGACAGCTATTTCGCGATGGTGATAGGGATAAATCTGGTCCAGACCATGCGCCAACACCGCCACCGTCTCGTAGCCATCGTCCAAAGCTTCCTTATGGGCACAGATATCCACACCATAGGCCAAGCCGCTGACCACGAGCACCTGCGGACACATCTGTCGGAGGTCGAGCACAAATCTGTGAATCAGATCCTTGCCATATTGTGTACATTGACGGGTTCCCACAATATTCACGACCTTCGACTGGTTCAGGTCAGCATTGCCTCGATAATAAATGACAATAGGGGCATCAGCGCACTCAGTGAGCCGTTGGGGATAATCATCGTCTAATGGCGTCATGGCCCGGATCTGGTGCTCTTGCATGAATTTCTGTTCAAAATCTGCCCGTTTCATCGCTTCAGTCCAGTCTTTCAAAGCTTCAACAAGACGGGGCGAACAAGCCTCAACCAAATCACCAATATCGTTCCGATGTTCATAGATTTGTTGGGCACTACCAACGGCCTTATACAGTTCTAATGCCTGCTGAAAATTAAAGTTTGTCAAGCGTGTCAACGCCATCGCATAGAAAAGTTCCTCATTCATAATTATTAGTTTATAGTTTACAAAAAATCATCTCTTTAAATACTCATAGCCAAAACGGCAGCGGAGACAATCACGCTTATCGCAATATTCTTTTCTCAACTGGATTAGTGCCTGCGAGTCACCGGCTGTCTCAACGGGCAGCCCCACCTGCAGCCACATACGCGTGATATAATTGTTCTCTGCCTTCAACTGTTCCAAGAAGTCGAAAGCCCTGTCACACAACACCTCTTTGCCCTGATGCCTTCCCACAGCGAAAAGCATCGGCACAGCCGTGTTGATTATCAATAAGTTAAGAGAACCGTAAGAAAGGTGTTTCTCGTTTTTCGAACTCGTTGAACCGAAGGTGTAGTGCGTCTCCCAATACGGCGTGACATGTGAGCCGAAAAGGTGCTTCAACTGGTCGATGGTCTCACATTCCAGCAACTGGCTCAGTCCAGCTTTCTGCTGATAATAGAGACTTGCCAATTGAGATATGCGGATGTGTGGGAAATTCTGGGGCCGCAGCCTGAGAAACCGCCACAGTTTAAAATCCATCGGTTTCATCGAGAATTTATGTGCCAGATAGAGGTATTCATTGCGAAGTTTAGCGAAGTAACCTTCATTGAGGGCCGTCTGTTGGTAATAGTCGGGCACAGCCTCCAATTCGAGCAATCCCGCCTGTCCCATAAAGATGGCTTCTATCTGGAAAAGGTCGTCACGGTGATGAGCTACCGCACTAAGAGGAACCACCCTCGCCCATTGTTCGAATACATCGCTGTTGATGCCAAAACCATAGTTGCGGGCGAGAGTCACGAAATAGGCATCCTCCCACGAGCCTCCACACAATTCAACACGATGGCGGATAGCCTCTGTCTTCTGTTCCAACCGCTCCGTCTGTAAGGCTGCCATCCAAGCATGTACCTTCAACTGCGTCAGTTCGGGAATCACCTTATAACAAGGAGGATAACTATCCGTTTTCAGTAGTTCCTCATAATGCTCGCTGACGTGCTGCGGTACATCGAGTTGCATCTGTGGCAGATACTCTCCCCGAGCATTCTGCACATCGGTATCCACCTCACCCACCACGTGTAGCACCACATTGTTATAACGTGGGTCACGGTCATGATGGTGCTGATACCAGTCACTCGACTTGTCGTGAATCTCGACATTGCCCACCCACAACGTTCTGCCGATATTCACCTTCGCATTAAAGAAATCAGGCCCTGCATTTCTGTTATGCAGACCAGGGTCTATCACTTCGACACGTTTACCGTCAGTCGTTTCCAGTTCCCTCAAAGGGAACAGTTTATGCTTCCAAACATAATGAAGTAGTTGCTCCATAGCATTCTATTTATTGGTTTCACACTGCAAATATAGGCAATTTCCCTGAAACCACCAAATAATTCCGTATATTTTCATTAAAAAAGGTGCAGAAGCATTGCACTTCTGCACCTGATTTCTATCTGACGCCACCGCCGAAGCCGCCGCCAGAGAAGCCACCGCCGCCTCCGCCCCATGAGGAACGACCACCACGGCCTGATGCACGGGCCTCGCGAGCTGCTTCACGGGCAGCCTTGTTGGCAACGGCACGCGAGGTGCTGTTGAGAAGCGTGGAACGGATCATCGGCAACGTCATGTTGTCGGCCATCTGATTGGCCACCTGATCCATGTTGAAGTATTCGGGATTGATCTTCTTCATGTCACTGATCACCTGGTCGGCGATGCCGAAGAGGGTGGCGTAGATCATATAATCCTTCCACAGGGCGACCTCATGGACATGACGCTCGTCGAGCAGCGTAAACTCCTTGAGATATTTCTTCAGACCGAACACCTGGCGCACCTCGTCGAGACGATCCTTGTAGGCGGAGAGGCCCGTCTTGGTATGGAGGGTGTTGATGAAGGAGTCGGTAACGCTCTCGTTCCTGCTACTGTGCATGAACGATTTCAGTTCCTTCGGCTCAAGGACGGTATCGGAGCCAGCGGCTGTCTTGAAGATATTATGGATCTTACGCAGAAGGAGGGGCTGTTCGGCTGGATTAGGCAGCTCGTGGATGACGAAGTTCTGCTCGCTCTTGCCCTTCTGGTTGAGGTGTGTCTCTATGGAGATGGCACCCATGTCAATAAGCTTGAGGATACAGGCAGAGAGCAGGTTGTTGTAGTCTGTGCCAATGTATTTATAGGCATTGAGCATGTCGTTGGCCTGCTGGAGGTTGCCCTTCAAGGGGATGTCGCGATACCAGAGCAGGTCTTTGTTGACTTTCTTACGTGCGCGCCAAACATAGATAAAGTACCAAATGCCACTAACGATGGGCACAACGAAGAAACCAATGGCCATCATGATTAAGGCCCATATACCTTCATCATCATCGCCATTGCCGCCATAACCGTCGCCTATGTAGTCGCTACCCTCGAAAGCCTGCTCTTTCTTGGTCTCGAAGGAGTCGGTTTCCTGGATGTCGGGCTCGAAAAGACCTTTGTTGAAACGGCACATGATATACATGGCACCACTATGCCCGAAGGGCTCGTCGTTGTAGGCCACCAGCTTACCATTGTCGAAGCCGAGCTCACCGCCGAAACGGAAACCCCAGATGCCACTGTTCTCCTCGGTAAGGAGGGAATCAGCCTCGATGGTAAGATAGGCTTTATCGGGCTTGGGGGACACATCGGCATCGAGGAACACATGACGGATGGCATCGGCATCGGGATGGGCATGCATGAGGTTGGTGTAAGTATAGCTGGTAATATAGGTACGCTCACCACTGTCACCAAGACCCCAACAAAGTTCATACCCTCCATGCTTGGCAACGATACCGCACTTGCCAGCCTTCCAGCTGCGGGAGCGATCGATATCCCAACTGCCCACATTCTCATACTGAAGGCCTGTCTCGTCGGTGACCGTGAGGTCGCGCACCTCGCTACCGTCGAAGACACCCACGCCAATATAGCACTCTGTACCCTCAGAGTCGATGCTCATCTGACGAGTTTCTGTAATACGGGCATCGCCGTTGTGGCTCAACACCACGCGGATGTCGAGCTTATGCAGTTGCGGACGGGCTGTAGAAGTGAAAAGTGAAAAGTGAAAAGTGAAAAGTAATATGAATAACAGTTGTTTTCTCATATAGTCATTCTTTTGAAGTTCTACAAGTAGAAACTAACATATTTATCAGTTCATTACAATCTGACATAATAGATACTAACAGATTCTTATCGATTAAGTTTGATGCTTCTAAAAGACGCAACCAAAATCTCGTTTCACTAGCCTCTTTAAGAGAAATATGCATTTTTGAAACAAAATCTGCTTTTGATTGAGCGAACTGTGCTTCTGAAATATTTGCCCCAATAGAAGTCCCTGAACGTAAAATCTGTTTAGATAACACGTATTCCTTTTTCGTTTCAACAAGAAATCTGTTCAAATTAACAATTCGTATTGCAAATTGAAAACTTTTTTCTTCAAGAATACCTTTCGCCACTTTTCACTTTTCACTTTTCACTTTTCACTTTTCACTTCTTAAATGCTTCATCGAGGTTGGGGTATTGTTTCTTCTCCTCACTGTCGACCTTGAGGTAATCCTTCTGGTCGAAGTGGAGCATAGAGGCAACGATAGAGGATGGCCACTGACGCACCATACGGTTCATCTTCGTGGCGGTATCGTTGTAGACCATACGCGACATGCGCACGTTCTCCTCATACTGCTTCATACCCTCCTGGGCCTCACGGTAGAGGTCGCTGGCCTTCAGTTCGGGATAGCGCTCGAACACCACGTTCAGACGACCCATCATCTGTCCGAGAAGGTCGGTCTGCTGATTGATACTCTCCGGTGTAGCAGGCAGATTGCCATTACCAAGATTGCCACCACGGGCCTGAACGGCCTGGATGATGGTTTCCGACTCGTGCTTGGCATACTGTGCTGCCGTCTTGGCGAGGGCTATCACAGCGTCGAAACGGGAATTGAGCTGAACCTCGATCTGGCTCAAAGCATTCTTGCACAATTCATCGAGATTAACCAACGAACGCTGGGTGGAGATGAAGTAACCTCCGACAATCACCACGAGGGCGATAATAACAAGTAGTACACTCATAATCTTTATAATTTATGGTTATTTGGGGGCAAAGATACAAAAAAATTTTAATTATGATGCTATTTTATTGGAAAAATTGTAACTTTGCACCTATGGAAGCAAAGCAAATCAACAAAATGATTAAAAGAATACTAGTCGCCGGACGATTGGTACTCACCATCGTCTTGTTCCTAATGGGACAACAAACAGCTTATGCAGTGATTAACCCCAGCGACACCACAGAGGTGAAGCCGGTAAAGAGTGATACGACGGAGGTGAAAACCGCCAAGGCCGACACCACTGAAGTAAAGAAGAAAAAACATGAATGTTGTGAGGATACAACCATCACCGACCATTCCGACCCTTATCATAAGGTGGTGAAGGAGAAGGGTAGCGTGAGACATGGTCTCTTTACCGTACGCCATATCAAGGACGACTGGTATCTCGAAGTGCCCGATTCTTTATTAGGTCGCATGATGCTCGCCGTGACACGTTTCACCAGCACACCACAAGGCTTCAGATCGTTCAGTGGCGAGGAAGTGAACCACTCTGCCATCTACCTGGAGCAATACGGTCAGAAGAGCATTTTTATGCGCGAATACGTGCAGTCGCATCTGGCCAAGCCCGAAGACCGCATCGCTATTTCTTTGAAACAGTCGACTGCTGATCCCATCGTCTACAAGTTTGATGTCATCGGACGTAATCCGAAGACCAAGGATCAACTGATCAACATCACCAAATGGCTGATGTCGGATAATAAGATCAGTAGTTTCACGGCCTCTGACCGCACATCGATAGGCGTGACTGCCGTTCAAAACGACCGCACCTTCATCGACACCATCAAGACCTTCCCCATCAACCTGGAGATACAGACGCTGCGCACTTATGGCGTGAACAATAATAGCAGGACGCCGGCCTCAACCACTGGTGCCGTCACGGTGGCTCTGAACACCTCGATTGTGATGCTGCCGGAGAAACCCATGCAGCCCCGCTATTTTGATAACCGTGTGGGCTATTTTAACAACACGATTACGGAGTTCAGCGATAATCAGCAGACCACTAACCACGAGGCCATCATCTCGCGCTACCGTCTGGAACCGAAAGATCTGAAAGCCTACAAGGCTGGCAAGTTGGTGGAGCCCAAGAAACAGATTGTGTATTATATCGATCCCGCTACGCCGAAGAAATGGGTGAAATACCTCATAGCCGGTATCAATGACTGGAACGTGGCTTTCGAGGCTGCCGGTTTCAAAAACGCCATCATCGCCAAGGAATTTCCTGAGAACGATACCACGATGTCAGTCGACGATGCCCGTTTCTCCATGATACGTTATCTGCCTTCAGAAACGGAGAATGCCTACGGCCCGCGTATCGTAGACCCTCGCAGCGGAGAGATTATCGAAGCGCATATCTGTTGGTATCACAATGTGATGAACCTGGTGAAGAAGTGGTATATGACCCAGTGTGGCGCGATTGACAAGCGAGCACAGAAAATGGACTTCCCTGATGAACTGATGGGACAGTTGATCCGCTTCGTCAGCAGCCACGAGGTAGGCCATTCGCTCGGCTTGCGCCATAATATGATTGCCTCGCAGGCTACACCTGTGGAAAAGCTGCGCGATAAGGCTTGGGTGGAGAAATACGGCCACACATCGAGTATCATGGACTATGCCCGTTTCAACTATGTGGCACAGCCTGAGGATAAGATTGGTGAAAAGGGACTCTTCCCCCGTATCAACGACTATGATAAGTGGGCCATCAAATGGGGCTACCAATACCGTCCGGAGTTTAACGATCCTGCCAAGGAGAAGAAGGCTCTGAGGGCAGAGGTGACCAAGGTGCTGCAAGGCAACCGTCGTCTGTGGTGGAGTGGCGATGAGGGCAGAGGCTATGATCCACGCAGTCAGACAGAAGACCTGGGCGATGATCAGATGAAGGCCAATGCCTTGGGTATCAAAAACCTGAAGCGTGTCATGCAGAATATCCTGAAGTGGACGGCCCAGCCCGACGGTCAGTATGAGGACCTGAGCACCATTCACAGTGCCTGTCGTCAACAATACCAGAGGTATGTGGGACATGTGCAACGCTATTTAGGTGGTAAATACACCAACAATGCCCCAGGCTTGGAGCCTAATGCCATTGTGCCCCAAAAGTTACAGAAAGAAGCCCTTACTTGGTTGGGGGAGTATGTACTGAATGCGCCGTTATGGCTCTATCCGCAAGAAGTGGTATCAAAAACAGGCGTCGACACCGGCTTTGAGATCCGCAACCAGCAGTCGTCACTCATCTCCGTGTTCCTCTCACCCGTTCTGATCTTCAACATGCATAATAACGAACTGAGTGCAGCAGATGCCTATCCTGTAGAGGAATACCTCGGCGATGTCTTTGCACTGGTCTGGAAACCGATTGCTGACAAAGACGAGCGCCAAAACGACTATCTCCGTCAGCAGCAGCGCGCCTATGTCGAGGCGGTAGGACGTATTCTCAATCCGACGGCTGAGAGCATCAAGAGCAGCGAAGCAGTCTTCCGCAGCGATGTGGTACTTCTTGCTGAACAGCACCTTGACAAGCTGGAGCAGTATTTGAAGAGCCAGGCTGATACGCCTCACTATCGCAACCTGTTGCTGCGCATCAAGAAAATCCGCGAGAAATATGAATCAGGCAAGTCCTAAACAATAAATTAGAAATATTAAAAGATATGAAAAAGTTCCATTTCATCGCCGTTTTGATTTGTTGCTGCCAACTGGCAGTCGCCCGTGAAACACTGCCCATCAAAGGCACGATTGTCAGTCCCAGTGACAAACATATCCAGTACACGGGCCGTATCAGTTTCACCAATCCCGAGCGCCCTGCCTTCAACTATCCCGGCACACAGATCATTGCTGCCTTCGAAGGTACGTCACTAAGAATGATTGCGAAGCCAGGCAGTGGCTACTATATGGCACAAATAGACCAGGCTGAGCCCTTCAAGGTGTCGTTGATGGACAAGCGAGACTCTGTAGTCACCCTCGCCACAGCACTGCCTGAAGGTCGTCATATGGTCCGTCTGATGTACGTTATCGAGGGCTACGAGATGTATCCGGAGTTCTGGGGCTTTGTGCTCGACAAAGGCAAGACACTGGTAGAGGCACCCGCCTTGCCGTCAAGAAAACTCGAATTCATCGGTAATTCCATTACCTGCGGTTATGGCAATGAAGGAACGAAACCCAACGAAGGTTTCGACTATGCCACAGAGAACCACTATTATAGCTATGCCTCGATGACGGCCCGTAGCCTCAATGCCCAGCACTGGGTGGTGGCCCGTAGCGGCATCGGCGCCTATCGCAACTATGGCGAGGCCAAGACTGGTTCTCCCCGCTCCTGCATGCCTGTGCAATATGAATATACCGGCTATGCCTGGGATCTGAAACTACGTGAGGAACCTACTTTCCTGCGTGAGAAATGGGACTTCAACCGTTACCAGCCTGATGTAGTCTGCATCAACCTCGGCACCAACGACCTTTCTACCAATAACTACGATGTGAAACTGCTCAAGCAGGGCTATCAGCGATTGCTGAAACTGGTGCGCGATCATAATCCAAAGGCCAAGATTGTATTTCTTTGCGGTTCAATGCTAGGTGGCAAAGAACTGGAGATTGCCAAGAAAACGCTCGATGAGGTAACGGCCGAGGCTAATAAGGCTGGCGACAAAGAAGTCTACCGCTTCAACTTCACCCCGCAGAACGGCGACCTCGGTTATGGCAACGACTATCATCCCAGTCTTTGGCAGCACGAAAAAATGGCTGCCGAATTGGCAGCCTATCTCCGTGCTTTGATGCACTGGTTCTGATGGTTTCAGCTTAACGCTGAGCCAGGTCGAAGCCCATAGCTACGCGCTCGGCATCCATCACACCCTGCTCGCTGAGGGCAAACTCACGCTCCTGACCGTTCACGTCCATACGGATGCTCTTGCCATCCTCTGTGAAACGGAAGATCTCACGTGTCTGACCGTTCTGAGTCATCGACCAGCTGTTCTCAGCCTTATTATAGGTGAAGAGAGTCACGACACCATCAGGTGCAGTCACCTTATAGCCATCCTTCAAGGTCTTCACAGCATAGATGCGGCCATCCTGACCTGTCACCTTCTGTGTCTTGCCGATGTTGGAAGCCACGGGGTTGTCACCACTCCAAAACTCAATTGTATTGAGCACCAGCCAGTCGACTACCATCGTGATAGAACCCACGATAGGCATCAGGAAGAAGCCCACAATGGCATTGACAAACTTGTTGCTAGTCATGTCCCTCTGCCAAGCAGCATACTTGTTAAACAAACTGAACGAACCGATGCAGGAGCTGAAAAGACAGCTACCAGCGAGCAGAATAACTGCTACTTTCAAATTTAACTTTTTCATAATCTTTTGGTTTAAAAAACGGTTGATTGATGGCTGCAAAGTTACGATTTTTTTTATATATAAGAACAAAAGAATAGATTTTTTTTCAACAGCACCAAACTTTTCACTTTTCACTTTTCGCTTTTCACTTCTTTTTCGTACCTTTGCAACCTCAGAAACAGCATTATTCATGAAGATAGGCAACATTGAGTTTGGTCCCCGTCCCGTTTTCCTCGCTCCGATGGAGGATGTGACAGACATCGGTTTCCGGCTGCTCTGCAAGCGGTTTGGCGCTTCCATGGTCTACACGGAGTTCGTGAGTGCTGAGGCGCTGATACGCGACGTGAAGTCAACGCTACAAAAGCTCACCATCAGCGATGAGGAGCGACCTGTGGGCATTCAGATCTATGGGCGCGACATCGATGCGATGGTCGAGGCTGCCAAGATAGTAGAACAGGCAGGACCCGATCTGATTGACCTGAACTTCGGCTGTCCTGTGAAGAAGGTAGCTGGCAAGGGAGCAGGTGCGGGTATGCTGCAAAACATCCCAAAGATGCTGGAGATTACCCGTAAGGTGGTAGATGCCGTCAAACTGCCCGTCACCGTCAAGACGCGCTTAGGCTGGAACCACGAACAACTCATCATTACTGAACTGGCCGAACAGTTGCAAGACTGTGGCATTCAGGCGCTGACGATTCATGGCCGCACACGCAGTCAGATGTACACAGGACAGGCTGACTGGACGCTGATTGGCGAGGTGAAGCGCAATCCTCGCATCCATATTCCCATCATCGGTAATGGCGACATTACCTCAGCCGAAGAGGCTAAGGCGGCTTTTGACACTTATGGTGTAGATGCCATTATGATAGGTCGCGCCACCTTCGGCCGTCCTTGGATATTCAAAGAGGTACGCGATTACCTCGACCAGAATCAGGGGGAGATTCTCGACTTCAACGCCAAACTGGATATCCTCATCGAACAACTGCGCATCAATGTGGAGCGGATTGACGAAAAACGAGGCATTCTCCACACCCGTCGTCACCTTGCTGCTACGCCCATCTTCAAAGGCATCCCCAACTTCCGCCCCACCCGCATCGCGATGCTTCGTGCCGAGACGATGCCTGAACTGCTGGCCATCCTCGAAGACATCCGCACGCAACTGGCGCCTCAAGCCCTCTCCTGAAGAAGTCGTGCATACCAGCCACGCACGCCTTGTATCTTGCCATAGGGGAAATGACAGGCTTTCAAGGCAAGCGTCAGTTTCTTGATGCTAGGCACATCAGTCATTCTCACATGCTTACGCAGCTCCTTCTGGATATCCACAGCCAGCATAAAATAGTCTTTGCTGCGCTCAGCCGGCTCGAAATAGGAGAGCAACACCGTCTCTGGCGTCGACTGCCGACGATAGTTCTGGTTATGACGCTCAATGTCGGCCTCCTCGTTCTTGGAGAAGTACCACCGTCCCCCACCCCGTAACTCTGTCACGGCCTGGGCATAGATAGCACGGTGGTCAATGGGCGTGTCGGTATCGATAATACCTGTCACCTCACAGCAGAGATAGCGACGCGAACCCGTGGGGTCATAGAGCGGCTCCAGGTCGTTGGTAGTGGCGATAAACGAGGCCATGCGGGGCAGCAGCACATACTGGTCGCTCCGCATCTTACGCGTCTGCACGTTTTTCTCGGTCAGCACACGCTTGATCTTCGCCTGCTCGCGGTCGGTCTTGGCATTGTATTCATCGATGTTCACCAGCAGCATCCGGCTCAGCATCCGTTCCACCTGCTCGGCATTGTCGAGTTTGATATCGTCGATATAGTATTCGCGCAATTGGGGCGGCAGTAGCAATCGGCAGAAAGTCGACTTATGGGTACCTTGTGCCCCGATGAGCATCGGCACGACGGCATTACCGAACTCGCTGGAGAGGTTCAGCCACTGTGCTACCATGGCCAGCATCCAGCTATGGAAATAGTCGGGCCACTTATTAAAACCAGTAGGCACACGCCGTGCCAGATCACGGATATGGTCGGTCTGTCCATCCCATGTGCCGCAGTTGCCCAGAAAGTCGAGCACAGGACTGTAATCAGGAATCAAGGCACTGCGCACGTATAGCTCCACATCGATCGACCAGGCCACGCCCACCTGTTCCATCTGTTCAATGGCCATCTTCCGAAACGCTCTGTCGGTCAGCTGCTGCCATGCCGGCTCCGCTGCCTGAATAAGTGGCTCTTCTTGCGAAATAAGTGGTTCTTCTCGTGAAATAAGTGGCTCTTGTCGGACAATACTTGGCTCTTTTCGACGGAACTCCTCCGTCTGTTTCATCACATTATACCGCAGATCATAGTTCTCTTTGAAAAACCGCCGCACACCTTCCACGATACGCTGCCGTTCATTGACAGACGATAACGCTGGGCCATCCTTTTCACATTTAATGCTGAATAGCCAGTTCCTGAAACGCTTCAATAATTCTTCGATATTCATATAGTTGTCATACTTCATTTTTAAGTGACCCTTCTGCCCCTTCTGACCCCCAAGGGAATTCCGACCTTAGGCATCTGGGGGTCAGAAGGGTCACGAGGGTCAGTTATTTTCTAAAAGACTGCATTATCACGCGCGCGCGTTGGCGCATCATCCACTTCCGCCACGCTCGACGCGTATGCAACTCGTAGTGGCAGTGCCGGCAAACCTTCCGCCGCGTGCCCGTCGCATACAACTCGAACTGCTCCTCCGGCAGCTCCCGCCCACAATTTCTGCAAATCATACCTTATAGTTCTTAATTGCCTGATGGCGGTTCTCCTTAGGATCCAGACACACCGAGCAATGTAGCCACATCGCCCCTTTCCTGTTGAACTCAAACAACAACTGGTCGAAATCCACGTTCTTCTCAATGAACTTGAAGTACTCCTTGCCCTGTTCCACCGAGTCAATGCGGATGTCCATCGCCTCGCCGGACAGATGCTTCGAATTGCCGACACCATGGACACCGGCGTTGACCTCCTCAGAACGGAACCCGCTATTGACATAGATCGGTCCGAACACCTCACGCAACGGCTCACCCAACTTCCAACACAAATTAATCAGTGCGGCCAGTTGCAGGTCATCAGGCGTATTGTCCTTACCATGTTTCTCTGCCCATTCCGAACGGATCATCTCCTTGTAGCTGAAATGCGGACTCAGCATCAATTCTTTTCTCTTTGCCATAATTTTTTTACCTTTTTTACTATTTTACCTTTTTCAACGCGTTGACAATGCAAAATTACGGCATCGTCGTCCGTTGGCCAAAAAGTCGTAAAATGTCGTAATAAGATATTATCAGCATCTTATGCAAGACGCTGATTCTCTGTGGCATATAAGATGTCTGGCAACAGGAATTTACGACAGACCCAGGATGGTTGTCTTAACAAATGCTACTGACGGCCCGGCTCAGTGTAACGCTTAGGCTATTGACATGTATAGGAATCCCCAAATGTCTCATCCTCCGAATTAACAGGTGTTTCAGGTCATTAAAGGGCTGGCTCTGCGTCAGATTATTGCGTTTCTGTGGCGTCATGAATCTAATAAGCAGCCTCAGCAGTGATGCCTGTCCCTTGTTACGGAGAACATTGATCATATAATCCCCGTGATCATCCATTTTCAGTTCAATGATGCGCAGGGCCAGCATTTCCTTCAGTTCCACAACCAACTGCAAACGACGAGCATGGTCGATATATCGGTCAAAGATACAACTGATGTAATAGGCTTGTCGGATACGCTCATCCTCATGAGTCAGCAGGTCGACGGCTTTCAGGTTTATGACTTTCTTTTCCGTGAGCATCAGATACTGCCTGTCATCAGAGAGGTTAACGCTCACAAGTTGGGTAGATGTCAGGCTTTCGTTATTGATTTCCATTTCTTATGTTGTTTTAATTAGATTCTAAGCGAAAAAAAGTGCCACCCAGCTTTTGGGTGGCACTCAGTCGACTTAATAAACAGATAAGGGGTCAGTCTTCCACAACTGTGACACGATACCGAGCTAACAAGCCGTCGGCCGTGGAGAGTGTTACAATGTACTCACCCGTGCTATAGCCAGCAAAATTGTAGATAGCCGGTACACCATTGTAAAGTGGCTGCGAGAACGAATCAAGCAACAAATTGTTCTGTTCAATAGTAACATACAAACAAGTGATGTCATAGTTCGAACAAATAGAGAACACACCTGATTCAGAGTCAATCCAAGCATTAACAAGATATTCCGTAGGTGATTTATACGGAATTGGTTTGGGAGGGATTTCTTCCTCTGACTCAAAGTAATCTGCAAAAGATTCTGATGGCAATAAAAACAGCCCCATCAGTAGCATAAATAAAAATTTCTTCATAACTTTATTTTTTAAAAAACGACACTGCAAAATTATTGCTTCATAAATAAATTTGGGAATAATCTATATTTCAGTTTTTTCAAATATAATTATCTTGAAATAAGCAAATTACAGTCTTTTTGTTTCAAAAATGGCGATTTTTGAAATAGTTTTTTAACCCTTCAATATTTATAAATTGTTTCATTTTGCCCTTTTTACCAAAATAGACAGGATAATATTTTCGATTTTGGGTGTTTTTTTATATCTTTGCAGCCATGAAAAAGAGTCAAATAATAACCTTATTAGCTCTGCTCATAATATCCAGTTGTGAGCATAAGGGAATATGGGATCAATTTAACGAGATAGAATCATTAACAGATCGTGAACAATTTGATTCCGCTTATGTGAAATTGTCAAAGATAAATGAGGGCACACTTTGCAATGATGACGAACGAGCACACTACTATCTATTACGTACTCAATTAGGTTACCTGACTCAGAATCCAGATAGTACAAATATGCTAGACAGTCTTGTAATACCATACTTTTCCCAAAAGAATGACCATAAGAATTTAGCCACTGCTTATTACAGCATGGGTTATAGTGTGGCTACAAAAGGTGATTATGCCAAAGCTATTTTATATTACAAAACAGCTGAAGAACAAGCAATCGCTGTGGATAATAACAAAATATTATATAAGGTGTACGAAGGTCTGTCCGTTATAAATGGGCTAACAGGAAATTATCATCTTGAATTAGAATATGCCAAAAATGCATTAAAAACGGTACAGCAAGTCAATAATAACAAATGGACATGTGATGCACTTTATAACATGGCACTTGCCTTTTCTCGACTTAAACAAAAAGATAGCTCATTATATTATATAAATAAGATGGAGCCATTTCTTAAATATGTTCCAAAAAATGATTTGCCTCATACTTTAGTCAGTATTGCTTATCTATATAAACATACAAATCCCCATAAAGCAAAGTATTATTTGGAAAAGTCTCTATCAGAGATCGAGTCATCATACGCTTTAGCACATTTGGCAGATATTTATTTAAACGAGGGAGAGATGGACAAGGCTTATCATATATGGAAAAGGGCCCTCAATGTTCACGACAGGAGACCAAAGGACAAAATCTTGCATAACATCTTAGAATATGATATCATCCATGGCAATATTGATCATGTATGCGGAACTGTTAATGAAATTATTACGATTAAGGATAGTATAATTGATAACCTAAGGAACGACACCATCAAAGACCTACAACTTCGTTTTGACCATGAGGTAGCCATACGTAAGCAAGAAACAATTACCAACAACTGGCAAAAAGGTCTTTTGGCAGCAATTCTGTTTATATCTTTGCTTATCGCCTATATAATAATAAAAAGGTATAGGGAAAAGAACAAGATACAGGAAGCACAAATGCAGATTAACGATTTAATGGATCAAATACGTAAATTGGAAGAATCTGAAGAAGATAATAGCGCTGCAATCCAAAAACTGAACGACCAGATTAAGAATATAATGGATAAAGAGGGGGCTCTTTTGAAACAAGGTAAGATACTCTATGACCGGATTAAAGATGGGAAAAAAGTGCATGGGTGGCGAAAGAAAGACTTTGAATTGTTCATCAATTATTATAAGGCAATTGATTATAAAACGGTGAATCGTTTGGAGAAGACGAAACGAAAAGAAAAACTAACGCCTCAGAAAATGTTTTTCCTTCTTTTGAATGAAATGGGATATGACAAGAAAGATATTGCCAGAATATTAAGTATTTCAGATACCAGTGTAAATACATTGTATTTCAGGACAAAACCTATCGAATAAGGCTAAAGCACCTCTTTTTTGAGCCTATCGATCTGGGCAAGACTCATTACGTTCGCTTCAGAGATGGTATCAGCTATCAGATCGAGTTGACGAACCAGTTTCTGCAGTATATCCTCCCTATTGGTATACAACAGTTTTTCTTTTGATGCAACGAAATCTGGAGAAAAAAGTCTGTCCAAGCTTATCTTACCTTGATAATAATAGAGAACCGACAGAAGGACAGAGGCATAAACCTCTTCCCCATTCTCTAATCGCGACAACACAGGCTGACTGAGGTGTGTGGCCCAAGCCAACTCCTTCTGTGTCATCCCCAACATAAGCCGGATCTGCCGAAGCCTTTCGCCAAGAATCATTGAATCCATCGTCTGTTCGTTTATAAGAAAACACCCATCGAACAAATAGAATAGATAAAGGCGTGTGCATGTCGCCATTATCAATTCAAAGGCCATCGGATTAGCCGTCGTCAAATAATGAACAACCGCTCACGCCCAGTATGATAATAGCCTAAAAGGCCACATACCATAAGCGTGAGCATTTATCTGTCCATTATCCCTGACTAAACTTTTTCCGATGTTTTTGAATTAGGATAACTTCTATCTAAATGCTCTGTCCTCATTCGCCCCTTGTGGGAGCAGAACGATTCCGATTGCAAAAATAAAAAAACTTTCCCATCCCACAAAACATATTAGCGATTTTTAAGTGTTTTTGAATGACCATTGAAACATACCCACTATTTCAAAAATAACGAAAATACACAACTTATGCAATCTATCATCCTTATTATCAATAGTTTACATTCAAATTGTTTGAAATAAGAATTACTTGTTATAATGGAACATTTTTCATATCTTTGCCCACAAAAACTATAATATATATGTATAATCACGTAAAAACAGTCAGAGTATGAAAAAAAGAATTCCTATTTTCTTTCTATTGCTGATCATAGCAATAACAGCAAGTGCACAGTTGAAGGTTAATAGCTCAGGAAAAGTCGGCATCCAGACAACTTTAACAAACCTACAACCCAGGTTAACTGTCGGGAACGTTTCTCCTTCCGACGCTAGCGTAGGAATAGCCAGCACTCCCGACGTGATGAACAAAAACAACATCGGAGTTTTAGGTGCTGTTAATGCCAATTCCAATTATACCAATGATAAGAACTATGGTGTTTTAGGTATAGTCTCTTCAATGAACAACAATCATGGCCGAAACTATGGAGTAAGTGGCATGATTGGCCCCCTTGGACAGCATTATGGCGGTGCAGGAGTTTATGGAGCTTATTCTACAACCTATTATTCATCTCCGACAAATATCTCAGGGGCATACGCTGGCTATTTCGTTGGTCCTGTATATGTTACTGGCAATATGACCGTCCCCTGCATGTCAAGGATTTTTTGCAATTGTGTTATGATTATAAGGAATTGAAGTTTATATTTGAATGATTTATGATAAAGATTTGGTTTTATTTAATAGCAACGGTGATGCTAACAATGATGTTCGCAGGTTGCAGCAGCGATGACATCGAGTCGCCCAATGACACAAAATCAGAAATCCTGGGAACGTGGGAGTTAGTTGAATATGACGCTTTTGGAGGTCCTCAGATAGACTCAATGATGATTAGTTTTTCCAGAGATGGAATATGGGAAACTATGTATAGTTTTTTTGGTAACAAAACTGATGATGATTTTCATGGAAAATACACCCTTATCAATAAAAAAGAGGATAATAACACATTCATCCAGGCAGATCAAGAAGGAGAATATCTTTCCGGATGGATATTAAGACTATGGTTTAGTGATGATATATATACTGATTATCGTATCATCAAGATTACTGATGACAAAATGTATCTCATGTCATGGGGATATTTACATTTTACTTATTACTATACTTTTCAACGTTATTAATCCTTAATTCCGCAACACTATAGTTTAACATTATTTATAAGTGCCTGAGCAACAAAAAGTTGCCCAGGATTTTGCCATGTCAGAATTTTCACTTAC
>CACWSX010000013.1 GCA_902763615.1 uncultured Prevotellaceae bacterium
TCTTCCCCTTTCTAAATAATGCCTTAGCATACTGCATATCGGGTGTCTTATATAAGTAGACATCCCCTAAGAACAAGTCCCATGCATCATAGATAGTGATATTCTTGCTCTGATAAAGCACATAACACATACTGGGATAACCGTATTCCATAGGAGTTTCGTTACCATAATAATAATGTACTGGAACAGCGTGGCTAACCAACACCTCATCTGGTTCAGTATCAAACCATATATACATACTGTCTATGTCTGTAGTTGCATGTCTCCTGTTTTTGCTGAATAAACCATCCAGATTATTTAACACAACTGTTTCATCATAAACACATACGGTATTATGCCCATTCCTGATATATCCACTATCGGTAGTTCCATCTTTCAACCAAACCTTTGCATGCCAGAAGTTCTTTATGACTTTCTCCTTTTGTGCAAATGTACCAATAGACATCATAATAGCGAGTACAAAGACTATCAATTTTAGCTGCCTGAAATTAGCTATTTTACAGGCGCCTTCAAATACTTTTGTTAGTTTCATCTATAATCCAAATTTAAAATGTACCTAAAATCCGCAGCACTTTAGTTTAACATTCTTTATAAGTACCTGAGCAACAAAAAGTTCTTCGAGCGGCTCAGGATTTGGCCATGTCAGATTTTTCACTTACCTTAGTGCTGCAAATCAAGACAAGCAAAATCATCAATGACATGGCAAAGGTAAGCATAAAATCTGAGAAAATCATCGTTTTTGGCGGAATATTTTTCGTTTTGGACAGATTTGACCGCGATAGTCGCTGTCCCCACGGCTATCAGTCCGAACTGTTTATTTTATTAACTTCAATATCGTCTCTGGCGACACCTGCATCTTCGTGACTGCACACATGCCTATGCCCATGTCCTTTACGCTGGCACCAAGCAGATAGGCATCATCGTCGATGATTAAGAAGCGATCATGGTTCTTTTGAGCCAGCTGCACGAACAGGACCTCACGATACTGCTCATTGTGTTTCTTCAAGTCTGTTTGGAATGGGTCATAATAACGAGAGTAAATCGTAGCCTCCACATCATCTGCACGTTTGTCCAAGAGAGACAGCACACGATCATCCACAAAATTGTCTATCAACACTATCCGCTTCTTCGCACTCCTTACCAAGTCAGACACATAAGCCCAGGCATCCCACACGCAGCCTGTGGCAAATATCTGCTCAGGCAATTGCTCTGGAAGACGGTTCTCGATTGTAGTAATAATCTTGTTTACTTTCTCGTCTGTTTCCGTCTGGTGCTGCTCTATATGAAGGATTCGCTGCATCATCAGCACATTGTCATTCACGATGTCTGGTATGGCAGTGAAAGCACGCATGATACGAATATTTACCTCAACAGCCGTTTCTGACCTCAATACACTACTCAGCATTCCTATGCCATTGCGGGTGAAAACATGAGGGAGTTTTTGTGTTCCTCCACGTCTCTCTATTGGTTTTGATGTCGCATTTTGCGATATCAAAACTTCTTCTTGGTTTTCAGAGAGATTTGATATCACATTTTGTGATTTCAAATCCTTTGCGGTCGCAATTTGCGACCGCAAAACAATCCATTCCTCTTTTGTAAGTTGGAACATGAAATCATCAGGGAAACGGTTGACATTGCGCTTAACCTGCTCGTTGAGACGACTTGTGGTAACTCCATATAGCATTGCCAAATCAGAGTCAAACATTACTTTCTGGCCACGAATTATGCGAATAAGGCTCTCAATATTAATGTTCGCAAGATCGTGATTAATAACTTGTGGTAGCTGGTCACAATTTGCAACCACCTCTGCCTTTTTTACCTTCTTTTTCTTGTTACTTTGTTTATCCATAGTCATTTGAATTACGGTTCACGCTGCAAAGATACGGTAAATTTTTCAAAATACAAAATTTTACCCGGTTTTTCTTGGAAAAGTTTGTTGATTCAGGAAAAGACAGCCCTTTGCTGATACGCGGCAGTGCGGCAGCGCGGCGGCGCGGCATTAAGTATTTTAATAATGGAGGGAGGAGGGAGGAATATATATCTATTTTAAATTATTATATATTATAATATATAATAATTATATATAATATAATAATCAGGTTGCCGCGGTATCGATTTCACCAATGCCGCGCTGCCGCAGTGCCGCACTGCCGCGCATTGATTTTAACATTTGAAATTAATCGAAAATAATTGGGGGAAAGTATTGTTTTGCATTTGAATTTTTTGTACCTTTGCATTGTCAAATTGAAACAGCGGCGACACTAGCATTAAGGATAAAAATTGCAAGCATTAAATCTAGAAATTGCGCGCATTAATGGTAGCAAGTTTTTCCTTTAATGGGGCCCTGGTGCAGCTGAGAGAGGCGACAACGAGAGAACTAACAAATTAATTAACATTTCTAACTTAAAAAACTATTTGAATTATGGCTATTAAAGTAATTGCACAACGACGTGAAGTGAAATTGGGTAAGAATCCTGGTAAGAAGTTCGTGATGCGTCCCGACTTGTATATTCCCATCCAGGAGAAGAAGGTATTCGCAGAGGCCTCTACCCACTCCGGAATCTCTGCAGGTGTGATCAAGGCGGCTTGGGATGCTGCAGGTGAAGTACTCCGTACGTGGGCCACCGAGGGTCATTCGATTCCTCTGCCCGGCTTGGGAACCATGCGCTTCGGCGTCCGTTCGAAGGCTGTGGAGAAGTTGGAGGATGTGAAGACGGGTCTGATCACCGTGCGCCGCATCATCTTCACTCCCAACGTGGATCTGAAGGACGAGTTGAAGAACACTTCGATTCAGATTACCTGTCTCGACGAGGAAGGCAACGTGCTGAAGCGCGTGACCTCAGGCGACAGCGGCGAGGTGGAGGACAACGAAAACACAGAGGGCACAGAGGGAACAGAGAACACAGAGAATGGAGGCTCGCAGAACCAGGGAGGCTCGCAGAGAGCAGTGAGCAGGGCGGCGGCCAGAGCACTGAACAGGGTGGCGGTGACAATACCGGAGGTGGTAACGACGACACTGGTGGTGGTGACAACGGCGACGACGACGGTGACGATGGCCTTGACAAGGATTAACCGGAAGGGAGGTGACGTATGAAGAAGCGAGTCATCGAGGTTGCGGTGAAGGTGATAGTAGCCGCGCTCACGGCCTTTCTGACGGCCATCACGACCACGAGTTGCATGGGCTACGGCCCCTTCTAAAACAAAGAATCCCCCGCAGTTTTGCGGGGGATTCTTTATCTAGAAGAGCAGCGTTACCAGCAACGGGATGCTGACCATCGAGACGAGGGTGGTGATAAAGGTGACCTCGGTGATCATCGTCGTGTCCTTGCCGTATTTCAGGCAGAGGATGGTGCCGTAGGTGGCCACGGGCATCGCGATGACCAGCGTGTTGATGTTTACCACAAACGGATCGAAGCCCACGAGCCGCATCAGGAAATGCACCCCCACGGGCAGTATCGCCAGGCGCAGCAGCGTGGTGGCATAGACCGTGCCGTTGCCCAGCATCGTGCGCAGCGAGAGTTGCGACATCGACGAACCGATAATCAGCAGGGCAGCGGGGACGGTGATGTTGCCCAGCATCGTCAACGGCTGGCTGATGGCTTCGGGGATATTGTCGATGCGGAGGGCCACGATACCCATCGTCAAGTAGGCCGCCAGCATCGGCGTGCTGTAGAGCACCTTCTTCTCGAAGCGCTCCTTGTCGCTGCTCGCACCGCCCGTGATGAGCATCGTGCCGATGGTGAACACGGCGAACGTGTTCACCACATTCAGCACGGCGGCATAGAACACCGCCTCGTGGCCGAAGATCGACGCCACCACGGGATAGCCCATAAAGCCCACATTGCCGAAAATCAATGCGAAGCCGATGGGGCCCTGATGGTTTTTATCATTTGTGAGATAGCGCGGCAACAGGAAACCCGCACCTGCCAACAGCAGATAGGTGACGACGCTGATGAGCAGCAGCGGAAGGATGTACTGGCGGTCGGGCAGCTCGCCCGTCATCGCCGACGACAGGATGAGCGCCGGACAGGTGATGTTGATGACCAACCGCGACAGCTGGCGGTCGAAGTCGCCTCCCAAATAACCCAGTTTGCCCGCCACATAGCCTACCACCACGAGGGCAAACAATGTCAGCATCACAACGATCATTCCGACATATTCTTAATATAGGGCAGGTCGGGCAGGCTGCTGAAGCCGTAGAACCGGCAGGCGTTCTCGCCGAGGATCAGCCGCTTGGCATCATCGGAGAGCTCCTGCGACTTGAGGATGAAGTCGAAAGACATGCGGTAGGTGATGGCGGTGATGGTGCGGGGATAGTCGGAGCCCCACATCAGTTTGTCGTAGCCAGCGATGTCGCCCACCTCGCGGATGGCGCGGATGGCCGAGGGGAAGGGATAGAACTCAGAGTTGTAGAGCCACGTGACGCCGCCCATCTCTATCATCACCTGCGGATGCTGCGCCAAGGCAATCTGACGGCGCCAGCAGGGATTCTCCCAACAGGGCGTCTGCGGGGGATTGGCCATGCCCAGATGACCGATGGCAATCCGCAGCCTCGGACACTCGCTGATCACCTCGCTGAGCTCGCCAACCTGGCGGTCGCCGTCCTCGAGGGTGATGCTCAGCACCACATCGTGCTGCTCCATCAGACGGAACATCTGCATCATCTCGTCGCCGGTCAGGGGTTTGCCCAAGAGCCGATGACCGGGGATGGCCATGCCTCGGAAGCCGCGCTGCAGAATCAGCGTCTCAGCCTGCGCCAGGAAATCCGGCTGCCGGTAGTCGGCCATGCCGCAGCAGAGGAAACGGTCGGGATACTGGCGCTGCACCTCTTCCAGATAGTCGTTCTGCAGGCCGTCGATAAACTCCTGCACCACCACGGCCGCACCCACCTGGGCGTAGTCCATGTTCGAGAGGAACACCTCGGCCGTATTCCGGCTGTCGAGGATAAACGGCGGCATCATCTGCACCTCCTCGCCGAGGAAGATGCTCCGTCCGTTCTTCAGCGAGCGTATCTCCTTCCCGTCCCAGCTCGTCTCCTGCCTCAGCCACAAATGGCTATGCGCGTCAACTATCTTCATGAATTCTTCCACCTTACGAACATCTGGTCGCCGATAATCTCCTGCACCTTCGCCACGAGATCCATGTCGATCGGCTCGTTGACATACTCGATATTCTTCAGCACATTCAGCGGATTGGCACTGCTGAATAGCGTCGTGGCGATGCGCGGATTCAGACTAGTAGAGAACTGCACCGCGAGTTTCTCTATCGGATAGCCCACCTCCAGACAATACTGCGCCGCCTTGGCACAGGCATTGCGCAAATCCTTCGAGGCCGGATGCCATATGGGTGCGCCGCGACTAGACAACAGACCCATCGAGAAAGGCGAGGCATTGATCACGCCCACCCCGTGCTGCTCGAAGAAACCGAGGAAATCGGCCAGCAAGGTATCGTTCAGACTGTAGTGACAGAAGTTGAGGATGCTCTCCACGGTGCCCTCCTCACAATGCTCAATCACCCACTTCAGGTTCTCGGGCTGCAGGTCGGTGATGCCCACATGGCCCACCACGCCCTTCTTCTTCAGCTCCACCAGCGCCGGCAGCGTCTCGTCGACAATCAGCTGCAGCCCGCCCTCGCGGTCGCCCTGGAATTCGATGTCGTGCACATTGATCAGGTCGATATAGTCGATGTTCAGCCGCTCCATGCTCTCATACACGCTGTCGGTCACGCGCTTGGCCGAATAGTCCCACGTGTTGATGCCGTCATGGCCATAGCGCCCCACCTTCGTCGAGAGATAATACTTGTCGCGGGGGATGCCCTTCAGCGCCTTGCCCAGCACGGTCTCAGCCTTAAAGTGGCCGTAATAGGGCGACACATCGATGAAGTTCATACCATTCTCCACTGCCGTATACACGGCCTTGATACCCTCTTCCTCGCGGATGCTGTGGAACACGCCACCCAGCGACGAGGCCCCGAAACTCAGGTTCGACACCTTCATGCCGGTCTTTCCGATTTCATTGTATACCATAATATATAAAATATAAACTTGCTATCTTTCCGCTGCAAAGATAGCAAGTTTTTCCGAACCGCGCAAACTTTTCGCTAAAGAGTTACATTATTTCAATCTTCAATTTTCAATCTTCAATCTTCTACTACATCCCGGTATTTCATCAGATAGGTATCATATTGCGTCTTAAAGGGACGGAAGGGCGCAGGCACGTCGGCAGCAGGCGCAAACAGGCGACTGACCACTTCGGGCATGACATCGGCCTTGATATAGTAGCTTTGGAAAGTGGCACCCACGGGCTTGTCACCCTTCTGCCAGCCGGGGAAGTGGGTCTTGGCAAACTTCGGGCCTTGTCCGCTGACGGCCGCATTGACGGTGACGACGATGCCACGGTCGGTCTGTTCGAAATTCAGCGACAGCGAGTCGCCTGTTATCAGGATGCCGTTGCCATCCTTGTCCGACAGGAATGCGGCATCGATGCCACTGTGATTGCCCTCAAAATAGAGGTCGTCCATGTGTTTTGCCCAGAAGCCATAGCGGTTGGCCTGATGTCGCCCGGGATAGCTGGCAAAGGGACCATAGCCTATCCATTGCACACGGTCGATGCTCGGATCAAGCAGATAGGCCAGTCCCAACTCCGAGCGGAACACGTCGGCGGTGTCGGGCGTCAGCGTGAAGCTGATTTCCTCGCCGCCTTCGATAGCTGAGCTTTGGATGTCGGCCTTCACCTGACTGTTTTCGAGTGGCAGCAGGTATTTCTCCGGCAGACGTCCTTTCTGAGTCAGGCGCTCGGCCATCGTAGGCTTCCGGCCGGTACGGATAGTAGCGTCTTTTGCCATCACAGCTCCACTGCCATGTCCTATCCATGCCACCTGTGGCTTGTTCAGCACGAAACTCTGATGAAGGAACGTATGTCCCTGAGCATCTTCAATATCAAACTGCAGCAGACTGAGTCCGCTCTGACGGGGCAGATTCAGGGTGTATGTCGCAGCGCTGTGGGGCTCGCATTCCGGACTGAAGGCACCACGCATCACCGTATCGCGGTTGTTGGTCAGCGTCCAGTGGAAGGTGACGTGGTCCTTCAGATTAAGGAAGTCGTAGCGGTTGGTGACTGTCAAGTTGGTTGAGATGCTGTCGCAATTGACAGCACAGACAAAAGCTCTCGCATAATTATGTTGCAGTTCATAATAGTTAGGCAGAGGTGTGCGGTCGGCATAGAGCAGTCCGTCGGTACCTTTGTTGCCATACATCTCAAAACCGCCGTCGTCTGACGTAAACACGCGCTCCTCGTAGCCATACATCTTCCCTCTTCCCTCTTCCATCTTCCCTCTAAAAGGCATACCTTGATCCACCCATTCCCAAACCGAGCCGCCTGCAATGCCCGGCGTGCGCTCGATGATATTCCACTGGCGGTCGTGATCCTCCAGCGAGATGCCAAGCGTGTGACAGTACTCCGTAAAGATCACTGGTCGGTCGGCACGCTGATAGAAGTCTGCTATCTGTGATGTCGATGGGTAATGAGGCGCATAAATGTCGGCCACTTTGGGGAAATCGTAATTGAAACGGCGGAAATAAGAGCCTACCTGAGGATAGCAGACAGGGCGCGAGGGGTCTAGTTCACGCTTTACATAGTCACCCAGACGGACACAGATGTCAGTCAGTGGATTCTCGTTGCCAAGGCTCCAGATCAGCACCGACGGGTGGTTCTTGTCGCGACGGATAGTAGCCTGTGCCCGTTGCTGCAACATGGGATAGAAGGTTGAGTCCGACAGATTCTTGTCACCATAGCCGAAAGGCACCTCATCGATGATATAGAAGCCGAGCGAATCAGCCAGTTCGTAGAAGCGCGGTTCACGTGGATAGTGCGACGTGCGGATATAGTTGACGGAGGCTTCCTTCATCAGTTTCATGTCGCGGAGGATACTGGCCTCGTCGATGACCTTTACCGTCACGGGATCGGTGCTGTGCGAGGTCACACCGCGCAGTTTGATGGGTTGGCCGTTGAGCTTCAGGATGTTCCCGTCGATCGTCAGTTCACGGAAACCGAACTGATGCTCGAAGGTCTGCAGCGTCCTGCCCTTCGACGAGGCTCGGGGACCGCCCTTCTGTAGCAGCGTTGTCTTCAGGGTATACAGATAAGGTGTCTCTGCGGTCCACAAATGTGGCTGCTCCACCCGACTGGTGCCTACAAGTCTTCCCGCAGCGTCGTAGATTTCATGCTTCACCTCAGTGTCATTGCCAGCATTAGCGATAGCCGTGCTGACCATCACCTCACCCGTATTCTTCGTCCGGATCGTCAAGTCGCTGATATGTGTCTTCGGCACAGCCATCAGCGTCACATCACGGAAGATACCATTGGGTGCCCAGTCGTCATTATAGTCGAAATCGCTTCCTCTGAATTGTGAGATGACGCGGAGAGCCAATGCCTGTGTCGCTGACTTCATGCTGATATAAGGCGTGATGTCGAAGATAGCGGTGTTATAGCCCGAGCGCCATGATCCCACAGCCTTGCCATTCACCCACAGGTCATAGCCATATAACACACCGTCGAAGCGGATGAAGACATGCAGCCCTTTCCATGCTTCAGGCACGGTGAATGTGGTGTGGTAATATCCTGTCAGCGGTTGGGCCTTGTCGTAGCTGGGTGTGCAGAAGCCAAATTGTTCCCAACAGCCCGGCACAGGGATTCTGCCCCACGTCTCATCAAGGGCAGGCACAGTCTGACTGTCTGCGATCCCTTTTATCACCTTCAGTTGCCACTCGCCGTTCAAACTTTTCTTCATCATGGGGTCGGTCACAGGCAACACACCTTGAAAAGCATCATTCACTTGGGCTTTCATGCCTGCGAACAACAACAAAAGCCCCATCACACTCACCAACCTTTTCATCATCATAGTTTCTTGTATCTGAGGTCAATCTTCTTATACTGATGGTCTTTGTTCCAATGTTCAAAGAGTCCGAGCGACTGCTCCACGGGCTTGCCATCCTGCTTATAGACCGTGCCACTGGGGGCATGGGGCAGCGAGGCCGCCTCGCGCAGATACTCGTCGCAATAGTTCAGTGAACCGAACTCCGGCCACTCATTGATGATGATGTCCATGCCGACGGCATCGCAGGCCACTTCATCCTGCGACACGATGATCGAGCAGGCCCAGTCGCCATTAAAGGGCTCCTTCATCCACTTGGGGTTGGGTGCGCCGTTCACGTCGCGCGAGCCATAAGTGCCGTCGATCAGGAAGAGCAGAGCCTTCTGCCCCATATTCTTGTGGGTCATCCAGTCCACGAAGGTCTTATACTGGGGTTTGCCGTTGCGTTTGTCCTGACTCACGTTGTTGTGGGCGTTCTGTCGCCAGAGCAGGTTGATGTCCGTAGCACCATACCAGTTCTTGGTGGTCAGCGTCACCCCAGGTCCGCTGTGTGTCTTGAGCAGGGCCGAATTGATGAGATAGTCGGCATCCACGATACACTTAGCCAGTCCGCGTGCCATCTTGCCATTGTCGACGGAATAGGTGATTTGCTCAGGATAGTACTCGCACTTCTCGCGCCCGTCGCCGCCGATGTTGTCAATCATGCGCACCAGAGGGAACTCGCGATGCACCTTATTATATATACTGTCGGTGATAGCCCGGCTGGGTTCGCAGAGGATGATGTCCTGCTGGCGCACACCCCCATCGCGCACCATCGAGCGCACCAGGGCCAGTGTCACGAAAGGCGACGAGTTCAGTTCAATGGTGTCGTGGTGGGTGATGGCATTGTTCAGGTTCAGTTTGATGGCGATGCTCTCACCCTTCTTATAGCCTCGGTTGCCGCGTCCGTGGGTCTTGTTAAAGTGCTTGAACAGTGCCTGCCAGGCTTTCTTCGCCGTCGCTTCGCCCGTCAGCTGCATCACGGCCTCGGGTATCATGGCATCGGCCTTTGTCTGGTCGTTCCAGCGGTCTTCCACCCAAAGGCCGGTCTTGCCGTCCCATCGCGCCACGCCTGGTGCATGAATCCATGCCACGCGCCCCGGATGGATGCCCCTACCCTCACCCATCGGCTCATTGGGGCCGACAAAGAGTTTGGGCTTCTGCGGATTAAACTCACCGAAGAACAGCCTATCGCGGTTGACAGGCTCGTCGAGCAACTGGATGGTGGTCGACGGTCCGAGATCGGGACTCTTCCAAGCCTTGAGCTGCCACACCAGTCGGCCGTCCTTATCCACCTCGATAGCCTGCACGGGGGCATTCGCCGTATCCATCGGTTCTTTGTTCCACTCGTTATACCAGTTATTGATCAGATGTCCGCCGTTCTTCAGGCGCACGGTCTTCTGTGGCTGTGTCACACCATAGTCGGTGGTGTTCAGTTCCCATACGGTCTGCCCCTGACGGTTGATCTCCTGAATCCTGCCCTTTCGACCGGTGATGAGCAGATGGCCCGTCTTCGGCATCTCCTGCACGCTCCAGGGCAGCATTCCTCCCCATCGGTCTACCTCCTTGCCGTCGCTCGTAAACTCGTGGATACA
Source organism: uncultured Prevotellaceae bacterium (assembly GCA_902763615.1). GTDB lineage: Bacteria > Bacteroidota > Bacteroidia > Bacteroidales > Bacteroidaceae > Prevotella. The sequence continues at coordinate 10,506 of CACWSX010000013.1, forward strand.
GCCCATTGCCATATTGGCCACGAGCAATGTGCCGCGACTGCTGAGCCGGGCATTGCGGAACTGACCGTGCACCGATCCTTTTTCGTTGATGGGCAGTTCAAACTCACGAACGATGCGGCACTGGGGGATTTCCATCACCACGGCCTTAGCCGGTTTGCCGTTCTGCACAAACACCACATGCGCCCTGCCGATAGGTTGGATGGTGTGAATCTCCGTTCCTTCCGGCGCCGCATAGCTCCAGACGGTCTCCGAGGTCTGTGTCACCTCGGCTATGCCGTACTGATGGGCCACCAGGATATGTCCGTCACTCATGAGCACGGCATCACTGATCTCGCCGCGCTTCAACCGGTCGTCATATCGCCAGCTCACCTGCCCATTCTTCACGATGAACATCCGTCGTTGCTTACTCTGCCCGGCATAGAAGAAATTATGCCGCGCCAGATTCTGATCCGTCTCCTGTGCCGAAGCACCTGACACCGTCATCACCGTCAGACCGAGTGCCAGTAATAGTCTTTTCATCATGGTTATTATCAATCTGGGTGCAAAGATACTAATTTTTTTGGAATATCATTTTCTCATCGGTATTGAAAGAACGAACCGACATCCGCCGGTATAATCAGGATCGAGGGTGATCTCCCCTCCTATCGAACTGGCCAGTCGCCGACAGATAGGCAGGCCAAGACCGACGCCTTCCTTGAAGTTGTCGGCAGCCTTCTCAAAGAGGTCAAAGATACGATCCCTGTCCTCAGGTCTGATGCCGACGCCAGTATCCTCCACGATCAGTCGAACCTGACGGGCGGCCTTGTCATATTCGCAGCGCAGTTCGATATGGCCTTCCTCCGTGAATTTCTCAGCATTTTCAAAAACATGAGTCAGGATGCGGTTCACGGTCGACGGATGGGTACGCACCGTAAAGTCATCGGCCACGTTGGTCGTGAATCGCGTCTCTACCCTCTCGTTGGAATGTTCAGCCACTGAATGCAGGAACTTACGACACTGGTCGTTGATTGCTACATCCGTCAGTTCCGAATCAGAGCGCTGTCCGTCCTCACTCTCACTCGTCGATAGTTCGAGTACCTCGCCGACGATGGTTGTGATGAGATCCACATTATAGGCAATGCGCTCCTGCATGTCCTGCTTCTCCTCATCCTTCAGGTCGACTCCCGGCTGACAGAGCAGACTGGAGAATCCTCCGATGGCATTGAGGGGGGTGCGTATCTCATGGCTCATGTTGTTGATGAAGGCCGTCTTCATGCGGCTCGACTCCTCAGCAAGAACCAGGGCTGACTTTAGTTTCTTGTTCTTGTCCCAGATGATGCGCATAAGCCGACGGCGGCCCATGATATAGATAATCAGGAATACCACTATGATTACCATGATCCAGTTGGTAAGCCGCTTCACAGTCTTTCTGTTTTCCGAAGCCTCCTCGCGCGACTTCATCAGTGTCAGTTCTGTTGACAACTGATCGAAGTTGGCATTCCTGACAATACTGAACAGGGAATCGGTTTCTGCGAACCTACGCCTCACGGCCTCGTAGCGATTGTCAGTGTCGCCGGCAAGATGATAGATACATACGGCCACCTGCGAACTGTCGACATTTACGCTGCCTTCCTTCAGTTTGTCGATGGCTTTCTGATAAGCACCGTCGAAGGTGAGGCGGGCTATCTCTACCAGTTTGTCATACTGGTGATTGAATGCCGGATCACCTTGCTGCCGTAATTGTTCATACTCACGATAGGTCTGTTCGAAATTTTCTTTATCGCCATTCATGAACTCGACATAGATCTTCACGGCTTTCGCTTGTGACAGGTTGTCGGTATCCTTTCTTTCCTCTGCAAGCGCTACTGCCTGGGTGGCGTATCCGATGGCCGATGACGGGTTCCGGATGCTGAGCAGCTGAGCCAGGTCGCGCAGGGTGACCATCGTAAACTTAGGGTCGCGGTCGCCCACTTCGTCGAGCGCCTGAACAAAATACTCTTCTGCCCTACGGGTATCGTGGCAGGCCCGATAGATGTTTCCCGTCAGGGCACTGGTGAGGTAATAATAGTCTGCAGAATTGTTCTTCCTGATTTCCGCATCGAGCGCCTGAGCCGTCTGTATGGCGCGTTGCAGATGATGATGCCTGAGATCGTAGAATCCCTCGTTGGTCTTCGTCTTATAATACGATTTCCAGTCGTTCGTGCTCTTCAGGAATTCTTCGAAGGCATGCGCGTGCTTATAGAAGGCGCTATCATCGCCCTTGTCATAGAGGATACGGAACTGGCGGTACATCTGTGAAGCTTTCCTTCCTTCCTCTGTCGCAAAGGCGGAAGAGGAAAAAAAGAACAACAAGACTACTATTAGAAGGTTAAAATGTTTATCCACGATTGCTTATTATATAAGTTGATTCAAAAAGACAATGCTTTCTGGCTGCAAAGTTAGGAACTATTATTGAAAACTCCAAAATTTATCGGCAAAAAGTTTTCATGGGGTCGTCAGAGACCAACGGAAAAGCGTCAATCTGCATACAGATTTCCGTCAAAGAGAAAAAAAAGGAGGGAGAGGCACGAAGTTTGAAAAAAAAGTTGTATCTTTGCACACTGACAATCTACAAAAGGGATATATGAGCAAAAACAGACTTCATCTTTTGACTCTGATGGTGATGGTCACCGCCACCATATTCCTGTTAGGATGTGGAGGAAATTCCGGAGAACAGAAAAGGCAGCGCAGAGAAGCAGAAGACATGGTCTATGCGGCCTATCTGGACAAGAACTACCCGCGTATCATAGAATTGGTAGACAGTTTTAAGCCTTTGGGAAGTTTCTCCGAGGGTAAGGCCTGCTACTGGCTGGGCTACGCCTACGACCGTATGATGCAGAAGCGCATGGCCGAACTGTACTGGAAGACGGGTATCGCCGCCGTGGAGAACTCTACCGACGACGAGGATGTGAACGTGTATGCCGGCATTACCAACCGACTGACGGGTCTGCTGAGTACATGGAGCGAATATGAAGCCGCCCTGAAAGTGGCCATACCCGCTACAGAACGATTGAAAAGCCTGGGGCGCGACACCACCAGCGAATACGCCAACATGCTCATCTACATCGGATGCTGCCAGAGCCATTTCGGATGGAGTGAAGAAGAGACCAGCAAGACTCTGGAAAAGGCCTTTAAGAGCCACCTCGACCATATCAGGAGGTATCCTCATGCCATTAGTTACCGCGATGCCATCGTAGGTGCGACCAACATCAGCTACAACTATCTGGAAATAGCCGACTATGAGAAGGCCAAACTATGGCTCGACCGTTTGGATCAACTGATTGACGCATACGAAAAACAAGCAGATGCCCGCCCCGACTATACCGAAAGGCAACGGGCCCGCTACACCGTCTATCTGGCCAAAGCCTTAGAGGGGCTGGGACGCAAGGACGAAGCCGCCGAGGCCTACAGGCAGTTCCGCAAGACCAAATACTTCAAGACAGCAGAAGGCAAGCTTCTGGCCAGCGACTATCTGTGGCTGGCAGGACGGTGGCAGGAAGCGGCCGACAACTTCGGAAGCATGGACGAAGTGATGAAGGAATATGGCACCAACTCTTCGTTGGAAATCATACAGAAACTGTTCCTGAGGAAGTATGAAATCAATAAGAGGGCCGGGCGTATCGACACCGCCCGTGCCGTCAGCATGGCCATCGCCGAACGACTCGACTCGGCTATCACCCTCTCGCGCAATGCCGAAGCCCGCGAAGAGGCGGCTGTACACCAGAAGGAACTGGAGATGACGGCCGAGAATGAGCGCTACGTTCGCCAGCGCCACATCACCCGGCTCGTCGGCATGGCGGCTACCATCCTGTTCCTCATCATCTACATCATCGTGCGCCACCGCATGGGAGCCCGTCTGAAAAAGGCTCACGACGAACTGAAGACGGCCTACGACCAGCTCGAAGAAACCACCAGCGCCAAGGAGCGCATGGAGAGTGAACTGCGCATTGCCCGTGATATTCAGATGTCGATGGTGCCTAGTGTGTTTCCCAGCGTGGAGGGGCTCGACATGTATGCCTCGATGACCCCTGCCAAGGAGGTGGGCGGCGACCTGTACAACTTTGTAGAAAAAGGCGACAAGCTCTATTTCTGTATCGGTGATGTCAGTGGCAAGGGTGTGCCCGCATCGCTTTTCATGACGCTGGCCACTCGCGGATTCCTTACCTTAAAAACAACGAGATGGGTATGTTTGTCACCATGTTCATCTGCATGTACGATCTGAAACAGGGACGGATAGAATACTGCAATGCCGGGCACAACCCGCCCATCATCGGCAATGCCGACGGTCAATTCTCCTTCCTTGATGTCAAGGAGTCCAATGCCCCCATCGGGCTATGGCCCGACTTAGAATATGTGGGCGAAGAGATGGATTTAACCGACAACAGTATGATGCTGCTCTACACCGACGGTCTGAACGAAGCCGAGAACCGCCAGCAGGAACAGTATGGCGAAGAACGTATCATCCAGTTTATGAACTCGCATGCTTCTCAAAGTACGCGTGACATAATTGAGGCTCTCAAAGCCGACACCGACCAGTTCCGCGACGGGGCCGAGCAGAATGACGACCTCACCATGCTTGCCTTCCGCATCACCAGGTCCTGACGTCTTCTTATGCTGACATGCCGACATATAGGGAAGAGGATAAGCTTGGACAATGGCGTTTTTACTCGTTGTCAGTCAGGACGAGAGGAAGTGACAATTGACACGCTGCCAGGTGTCAGACCTTCTGACTGTGCCGTGAGTGAAAGTGACGACGGTTGACGGCTGCTTTGGACGAGCACCTGCGCCAGACCGTTGAAGGCGGGGATGGTGAATTTACGGCAATCTTGTTGACGGGGATGATCATCGCCCAGATAGGCCGGGTCGCCATTGCCAGCACCTAGGATGTGCCCTGCGCCCTCTAAACAGAAGGTCAGCACCGGACAGGCATCGGGCACCACGCGACCCTTAGCATCCTGCACCTCGATGGTGACCACCGCCACATCGCGACCGTCGGCTTTGAGCAACGTACGGTCGGCCTTTACAACCAGTCGGCTGGCGGGCTTGGTGGTCTCGATGGTCTGCGTCATCACCCGCCTGCCATTCTTATAGCCGACGGCAACCACCTTGCCGGGCCGATAGATAGCGTTCCACTTCAGATGACCGTTCTTAGGCATTGTCTGACGGCCCAGTTTCTTGCCATTCACCGTCAGTTCCACCTCGTCGCAGTTACTATAAGCCCACAGTTCCACCGTTTCGCCCTCATGACCTGCCAGGTTCCAATGGGGGAAGATGTGCAACACGGGCTCGTCAGTCCACCACGACTTCAGATACCAGGCCTCGTCTTTCCAGAATCCGCAGTAGTCGAGGATGCCGAACTCAGAATCGTGGGCGGGATAGGATAGCGGATTGGGCTCGCCGCGATAGTCGAAGCCAGTCCAATAGAACAGTCCTCCAGCCCATGGACGCTCGTCATAAAACTTCCAGCCGCGCTCGATGATATTTTCATAGTTTTGCTCGTTCGTACGGTTCAGGCTAACCATGCGTCCCGGGTACTCGGGCTGTTTGAAATACCAACCGCGTGTGCCACAGCCCGTTGTCTCTTCCGTTCCGACGATGCGCCATGAGGGGTTCGCCTTCTTACGGTTGTCCACATCGTTCTGTACAATATAGTTGAAACCCACCACATCGAGGCCTTTTATCAGTTCCGTACCGCCGGCATTGGCCACCGTGCTGGGACGCGTGGGGTCATAGAGGCGCGTATATTCGCGCATGGCCTCGGCCAGACGGGTTCCCTGAATATTGTTCTCTATACCCCACTCCTCGTTACCGTCGCTCCAGAGGATGATGCAGGGGTGGTTTCTATCACGTTTGATCATACGTTCCAATAGCCGCAGATGCTCCTCGTTGATACCCATCAGGCGGTTCTCGTCAATCACCAGGATTCCCTCGCGGTCGCAGATGTCGAGCAAGGCCGGTGTCATGGGGTTATGCGAGGCACGGTAGGCATTACACCCGAACTGCTTGAGCTGACGGATGCGCCAAGCCTGTAGGGCATCGGGAATAGCCGAACCAACGCCGGCATGATCCTGATGCAGGTTCACACCCTTCAGCTTCAGCGGCTGGCCATTAAGCAGGAAGCCACGGTCGGCATCAAACATGATTTCGCGGATGCCCGTAGTGGTTTCATAGACATCCACAACCCTGCCGTCCACCTTCACCATGGTCTCCACCTTATACAGATAGGGGTCGGTAGTGCTCCACAGATGCGGATTCGTGAGCTTCATGACATGCTGCGTCATACGCGTCTCCTTGGCTTTCAGCGGGTTCTGGTGTCCATTGGCACGGGCCACCTCCTGCCCCTCGGCATCTATGAGCCGCTGCTCCACCTCATACTGCTGTGTCTTCAGACTGCTGTTCGTCACCTCGGTCTTGATATGCAGCATCACCACGTCGTACGGTTCCTTCAGTTCTGCATAGACAAACGTCCCGAAGGGAGCCACGCTCACCTCGGCCGACTTCTCCAGCCACACATCGCGGTAGATACCGGCACCTTCGTAGAACCAGCCCTCCTCCAACGAGGCATCGGCACGTACGCAGATCAGGTTATCCTCCCCGTATTTCACATAAGGAGTGATGTCGTACACCTGAGTGGCATAGCCACTGGGTTCCGTGCCCATGTAGAACCCGTTGAACCACACCTGCGCCGAACGGAAGATGCCGTCGAAACGCAGCATCAGTCGCTTCCCCAGGTCGTTCCCGTCTATCTTGATCACCTTGCGATACCACCCCACGCTAGTTTCGGGATATTTGTAGCCCACCGTCTTGTAGCCATGCGAGTGACTGGCTTCACGGGCATAGGCCAGCGTCGTCACCCAATCGTGGGGCACGGTGACGGTCTGCCAGGCGGCATCATCGAATTTCTGTGCATAAGGACCCTCGTTGTGGATGGAGTTTGCCTTCGTCAGGTAGTTGAAGTACTCCGTGCCACAGCCAAAGTCCTTCGCCGGGTCGGCAGCATGGCCAAAAGCGAATTTCCAGCCTTCATCGAGCAGGATTTTCTCTCTTACGTTCTGGGCGTTCACACCAAGGGCGACCATCACCCAACACCCAACAACCATCACCCAACACCTCATTTTCTTCATATCGTCATTGTTTTGATTCAATTTCGTCCGCAAAGATACCTTTTTTTTAGGACATAAGTACATAAGTACGCATTTTTTTGTTTTTTTTTGTTTGTATATCTTAAAAAAGTATTACCTTCGCACCGCAATCATACAAAAGTACTAAAACAAACAAATGAAACAGACTATCATTATCTTCGCTTTAGCAGTCGCGTCTCTCGCCACCAACACTCTGAGTGCCCAGCACCTGGCATTCCCCGGCGCACAAGGCTGGGGACGCTATGCCGAGGGTGGACGCAAGGGAACAGTATATCACGTGACCAACCTGAACGACTCAGGCAGCGGATCGTTGCGCGATGCTGTGAGCCAGCCCAACCGCATCGTGGTGTTCGACGTGAGCGGGGTCATTCGTATCAATTCACGCATCGTATTCAAGAACAACCTCTACGTGGCCGGACAGACGGCTCCCGGCGAGGGCATCACCGTGTATGGCGACGGTGTATCGTTCTCTGGTGCCGACAACAGCATCGTGCGTTATATGCGCTTCCGCATGGGCGCCGTCGGCACAAAGGACAAGGACTGTGCCGGCATCGCCAACGGACAGAACATGATCTTCGACCACTGCTCATTTGCCTGGGGACAGGACGAGAATTTCTCCATCAACTGGGATAACAAGGGAACGGCGCCGAAGAACATCACCCTGATGAACTCGATTGTGGGACAGGGACTGATGACGCACTCAGCCGGCGGACTGATGCAGGCAGAGAACATCACGCTCTACCGGATTCTGATGGTCGATAACTCCACCCGCAACTTCAAGGTAAAGGGCATCAACCAATACGCCAACAACTTGGTGTACAACTGGAAAAACGCGGCCTATAACATGGGAGGCGACTCTGAGGGCCTGTCGTACGCCAATATCGAGAGTAACCTCTTTATCAACGGACCTGCCGTAGGCGGAAACTGTCTGACGGGCGGCAACAGCAATTTCCACTTCTACGGAGCTGACAACTGGCAGGACTCGAACCGCGACGGCATTTACAACCCCACAGAGTTTACAGGCGACGGCGGCGGCAATCGTCAGGCAACGCCCTACGACTACCCCGCACTGGAGAAATGGCCTGCCAGGGAACTGATCGACAAGCTGCTGCCCGACGTAGGCGCCTCCCTGCCCTATCGCGACCTGGCCGACTGCTATATGGTCGACGAGGTCATGTCGTTCGGCAAGAAGGGCAATCTGATTACCAATGAGAACGAGTTGCCTTTCGGCGTGCCCACCTCATGGAACTGGTTCAAGGGCGAGAAGCCGGCCGACAGCGACGGCGATGGCATGCCCGACAGTTGGGAGAAGACCCACGGCACCGACCCTGCTAAGGATGATGCGATGAGGATGGCCGACAATGGCTATGCCAACATCGAGAACTATATCAACGGCATCACCCGCGATGACCGTCAGTTCTTCCTGCGCCGGCCCTACACGCTGCAACTGGCCTCAGCCACCACCAGCAGCCTTACCCTGCAATGGGCAGACTATACCGAGGGCGAAGATGGCTTTATCGTGGAGATGCAGCAGGACGGACAATTCGTGGAAGTCGGACGCACCAACTCTTCGTTCATCACTATTAACTCTCCTTCTCTACGCCCCGCTACAGCCTACGTCGTGCGCGTCTGTGCCTATCAGGGTGACCAGCGGTCGGACTACACCCCGGATCTTACCGTCAAGACCCGTCCTGAGCAAGCCGACATCATCGACGTGGAGACATTCAAGGGCAATGGCGAGGGCGAATGGCTTATCAATCCTTTGGACGACGAGACCATTACCCTGACGGAAGCCACACCGAAGACGGCCGTCGTCGTGTATACCGATGCCAACGTCACCATCGCGGGCGAGGGCTATATCAGCGGTCAGGCCTCGATGAACAAGGCCGGCAACGGTACCCTCACCATTCAGAGCGACCAGCAGTATGAGGGCGCTACCGTCATGCATGCCGGTACCTACGCATTTACCTCACTCAAGAACGGCGGCGAGCCCAGCGGTCTGGGCAAGAGTCAGGAGTTTGCCCAGAACTGGGTGATGGACGGCGGCACCTGGCTCTATACGGGCGGAACGACCACCACCAACCGTTCGGCACGGCTCTACAACGACACCGAACTCAACATCGCCGATAAGACTGCTGTCATGACCATGAACGGCAGTTTCGAGGGCCAAGGCGACCTGACCGTCAACGGCGAAGGACAACTGCTCGTAAACACACCCGACTTCTTTAAGTTCGACGGCGACCTGATCATGAAGGGCGGTTCAACTAAACTAGCCTCGAAGGCCATCTCCGACAAGGGCATCGGCACAGCCTCCAGACTTGTGATGGCAGGTGGTCAATTCATTACCATCGGGAAAAACGAGAGCAGCGTGACCTATAATTTCCCCATCGAGGCGGTGGCAGGCACCACATCAACCGTCGACTTCGATCTGTGGAACACCAACAAATGCAAGGTCAGCGGCACAGGCACCCTGATATGGAACGTGCACTATTTGCGCGAATACATCGAGGGTAACTGGGACAACTATACGGGTCACCTCATTATCAACGGCACAGGCAAGAACGGCCAGAGCCAGTTTGCCATCCGCAATGGTGTGGGCGTGAAGAACGCCACCATCCAACTGAAAGGCAACGCCACCATCAACGGTGCCAAAAACGCATCGACCTACTATTTGGGTGGACTCTCCGGTGAGGCCACTTCCGCCCTCTGGGGTTTCAACGTAAAACAGAAGGGCGAAGGCACCTGGGTGGTAGGCACAGCCAATACCAATGAGACTTTCCACGGTGTAATCAACAACAACGACCAGGCCGGCACCCACCCTGGCACCACCAGCATCGAGAAACAAGGCTCGGGCGACTGGCGACTGATGGGCAAGAACGACTATAGCGGCACCACAACCGTCACCTCCGGACGACTCATCGTCAACGGCCAACACACCGGCAAAGGCAGCATCACCGTTCGCAAGGGTGCCATACTGGCCGGCAAGGGCTCGCTGACAGGTGTAACGACGATTAACGATGGCGGCATCCTGCAGGTGGGCGACACGCTGGCCAACGACAAGGGACTCACCTTCAACGGCGGTCTGAAACTCAACAGCGGCGCTATCCTCCGGCTGAACGATGCCACAATGGAAACCGACTTCAAGGCAGGCGACCTGATCAAGGTCTTTACCGGCAAGGCGACCGGTGAGTTTGCCGACATCCAGCCTGCCACCCCGGGCGAAGGCCTCGTCTGGGACACATCGGAACTCTATACTTCAGGCTTGCTCAAGGTCACTACGAGCAGCAGCATCAGTCACATCCGGATGGAAAAAAACAACGGTGCCGTCTACGACTTAGGCGGGCACCGTCATACGAAAGCCGGGAAAGGTATCGTCATCCAAAACGGCCGGAAATACACAAATTAGTATCACACTCGACAAGAACTGCTCTACCTCTGAAATGAAAAAAAACAAACTTCACATCACCGTTATGATGGTGCTGCTGGCTATCTGCGGCAGCACGAATGCCAAGAAACTGAACTTCAATGCCGGATGGCGGTTGCAGGTGGGCGATGTCAAAGGCGCCCTAGAGCCGGAATGCGATGACCGCGACTGGCAGGCCGTTACCCTACCCTATGCCTTCAATGGCAGCGAGGCCTTCAAGAAAGACATTGTAGACCTGACCGACACCATCGTCTGGTATCGTAAGAGATTCTCTATGGAGAGCCATGAACTGAAAGGCAAAAAGGTCCTGATTGAGTTTGAGGGCGTGCGTCAGGGGGCCGACTTCTACCTGAACGGTCACCACCTCGGTTTCAGCGAGAATGGGGTGATGGCCTGCGGCTTCGACCTGACGCCCTATGTCAAGGCGGGTGAGAACGTGCTGGCAGTGCGTTGTGACAACAGTTGGACCTACCGTTCACGCCAGCACGACAGCCGCTACCAGTGGAACGACCGCAACTTCAACGCCAACTACGGCGGTATCCCCAAGAATGTGTATCTACACATCACCGGTCTTCTCTACCAGACGCTCCCGCTCTATTCGAATCTGGGCACTACCGGCACCTATATCTATGCCACCGATTTCGACATCGCCAACCACCGGGCTACGATACATGCCGAATCTCAGGTGAAGAATGACGACAACAAGCCGCACACGTTTTCGCTGATGGCCAAGATGCTTGATGCCGACGGACACGAAGTGACCCGTTTCAACGGCAAACGCATTACCATGCAACCAGGTGAGACGCGTATCGTACATATTAGCCAGCCGGTCAGCGGCCTTCATTTCTGGTCGTGGGGCTATGGCTATCTGTACACCGTCGAGACAGCCATCATGGAAGGTTCTGACTGCTACGATGTCGTTACCACGCGGACAGGTTTCCGCAAGACACGCTTCGGTGAAGGTAAGATCTGGCTCAACGACCGTGTGCTAATGGTGCACGGCTATGCCCAGCGCACCAGCAACGAGTGGCCCGGTGTAGGCATCTCGGTGCCGGCCTGGCTGAGCGACTATAGCAATCACCTGATGGTGGAATCGGGCGGTAATCTGGTACGCTGGATGCATGTCACACCATGGAAACAGGATATCGAGTCGTGCGACCGTGTGGGACTGATCCAGGCCATGCCTGCCGGGGATGCCGAGAAGGATGTGACGGGTGCGCGCTGGACACAGCGTACTGAACTGATGCGCGATGCCATCATCTACAACCGCAACAATCCCAGTATCCTGTTCTATGAGGGTGGCAATGAGAGCATCTCGCGTGAGCACATGCTCGAACTGAAACAGATCCGCGACACCTACGACCCCTACGGCGGACGAGCCATCGGCAGCCGGGAGATGCTGGATATCGACGAGGCGGAATATGGCGGCGAGATGCTTTATATCAACAAGTCGAAGAAGCATCCCATGTGGGCCATGGAATACTGTCGCGACGAGGGTCTGCGCAAATACTGGGACAGCTACAGCTACCCCTTCCACCAGGAGGGCGACGGACCGCTCTACCGCGACAAGCCTGCCTATGAATACAACCACAACATGGACCAGTTTGCCGTTGAGATGGTGCGTCGCTGGTACGACTACTGGCTGGAGCGTCCCGGCACAGGCACACGCGTCAGTAGCGGGGGTGTGAAGATCATCTTCTCCGACACCAACACCCATCATCGCGGCGAGTCGAACTATCGCACCAGCGGTGTCACCGATGCCATGCGCCTGCCGAAGGATGCCTTCTTTGCCCATCAGGTGATGTGGAGCGGATGGGTCGATGACGAACAACCTGGGACTTATATCATCGGACACTGGAACTATGACAAGGAAACCGTCTGCAAGCCCGTCTATGTGGTATCTACCGCCGACGAAGTGGAGTTGTTGATAAATGGGAAAAACCTTGGTAAAGGCCGGCGTGACTACCACTACCTGCACACCTTCGACAGCGTGCGTTATGAACCGGGCGTGCTTGTTGCTATCGGCTCTGACGGCAGTCGCTACCAGTTGGAGACGGCAGGAGAGCCCTATCAACTGAAGCTGACGACGATCGAGAATCCTGAAGGCATGAAGGCCGATGGTGCCGATATGGCCATCCTGCAAGTGGAGGTCATCGACCAGCAGGGGCGTCGCTGTCCGCTCGACAACCGGCTCATTCATTTCTCATTGATAGGAGAAGGTCGCTGGATAGGTGGTATCGCCACAGGACAGGCTGGTAACTATGTCGGTGCTTTATCACTCCCTGTAGAGTGCGGCGTCAACCGTGTGCTGATCCGCAGTACCGTAAATGCAGGCGACATCACCATCTATGCCAGTGCCGACGGTCTGAAGGGCGTCACGCGAGCCGTCATCAAGACCCATGCAGTTGATGTAGAAGACCAACTGCCCGCCTTGACACTGAAGCCCCGCCTGGAACGTGGCGAGACTCCTCTGACCTCCTCTTATACAGAAAAAGCCAAGGGCATCGGCATCCTGTCGGCCAAGGCTGGCTTCGACAGCGATCATGCCTCACGCAGCTATGATGACAACGAACTGTCGGAATGGAAGAACGATGGGCAGTTGTCGACGGCTTGGATCACGTATCGTTTGGAGCGCAAGGCCGTCGTCAGCGACATCTGTCTGAAGCTCACCGGCTGGCGCCTGCGCAGCTATCCTCTGGAGATCTATGCCGGCAAGCGACTCATCTGGAGCGGCGAGACACCCCGTAGTCTGGGTTATGTACATCTGAAACCCACACAACCGGTTAAGACCAACGAGGTGACCATCCGACTGAAAGGTGCCGGCAAGGACAAGGATGCCTTCGGGGGTATTGTTGAAGTGGCAGAACCCGCCGCAGGTGAACTTGACCTCTTCAAAGCCAAAGACGGCGAAAAGACCAGAAGCGAACTGCGTATCGTAGAAGCAGAGTTTCTGGAATAGAAAACAAGAATCCCCGCTCAGGCCGAGCGGGGATTCTTGTTTGATTTTCGTATTTAGCATCTTACTTGTAAGGCAGATAACAGTTCTGCGTGGTGATGCCGGACGCATTGTTCTCCAGCTTTCGGCTGAGCCACTTGTCGCCGAAGCCACCACCATAGATGCCCGAACGGTTCTTGTGGAGCGCCAGGCGTCGGAGGTCTGAGAAACGGGTACCCTCGAAGGCAAACTCCATGGCATATTCATCGCAGAGGAGATCTTCCATCGCATTGATGTAATCCTCCTTGGTATAGCTGGTCAGTCCGAGACCGAACTTCCGGCTGATGTCGGCAATCTTGGCCCCGACCACCGTGCTATAGCGATAAGAGGAATAGAGGTCCTCTACGGCACCGGCACCATGGAAGTGGATACCGCAGAACGCTCTGGAAGCGCCGTTCTTGAAGATGTCGGAGTTGGCTTGAGCCAGGAACGGCAGACGGGTGGTGAGCAGTTCGTAGGACTCTGGCGTGAGGTAATACTTATCGTCGATGTGCGACTGTGTCATATCGAGCACCTTCTGTCCGTTCTCGTCGATGGAGTCGTTGCCCTGCTGGTCCTTGAGATAAACCTCCAGGTAACGGTAGTTGGGAAGTTCGGAGTGCAGACCGTTTTTCAGCACGGCGAAGGCTGCATCGGGATAGCCCATACGGTTGATGGCCTCTGCCAGGTGGAGCCATACCGTGGCGTTGCGGTAGAGATAGATATAGGCTGTAGAAGGCTTGAGGGTATAGACGTAGGAGGAGTCGGCCCCTTCACCCATCGTCACGATCGAGGCGCGTGCATCGCCAAGGGGGGCATTCTTCACGATCCAGTTGAAGGGTGCCACCTTCACCTGCTCGGTGAAATAGTAGTACTGCGCACGGCGGGCAGAGTCGATATAGGCCTGAGAAGGCACAATCTGGATGTCCTGTGTCTTGGGACAACTGAAGATTTCGCTGCCTCCCACCTGCACCGCATTCTTCGAGTCGGTGCCATAGTAGTTATAGCCGAAGGATGCCGGCACGTCAGAGGTCTTACCCATCGTATAGTTCACCGCCATCGGGATGTAGGAGATGACATCGCCAGAAGAAGACCCGTGAGAAAAAGCATTCTCCCAAACAGGCATCTGATTGAAAAGCGAACTGTTCTTGGAATCGTTATAATCGATGGGCCACTCAGTGAAGTCCTTGAAGATAGGACTGTACTGGCTAAAGAAGATTCTCAAGGAATTGTTGTAGTTGACGGAGATATTACTCGGATCGATGAATCCCGCATAGCGCAGATACTGATAGTAGCACGTGGCAGCCTGCTCATACTGACCCAGTTCGAGATAGATATCACCCAGCACGATGTTGAGGGGGATGAAGCACTTGCTGGGGTTGATGAACTTATCAACATTCTGACCACGGTCGTCCTTCCAGTTGAGTCGGCCGATGGAGCGCGATGTCTGTCCGAAGGTGGGCACCGCCAGCTGCTCGTCGCTATAGCGGGCCTTGAGGCCTTCGAGCATCTGGGCCTCTCCCTGAAGAATGGCATCATAGCTCGTCATCGAGGTGTTGGCATTGATCTGGGCAATGGTGGTGACAGGCTCGGTGATGTAAGGCACATTGCCATACTGTCGGGCGAGCTGCAGATAGGTCCATGCACGGAACGAGGCGATGGCAGCATACTCGTTGCACACCACATTGCGGGCACCAGTAGCCAGTGTGGTGTCACGATGGGCCAGATAGTAGTTACAGTTGTTGATGACCTTGTAATAAAGGTACACGCTGTCGTACTTGTTGGTGGCATCGGCCGTGAACGAAGCCAGGTCGCGCAGATGCAGCGAGGCCTTGCTGGTAGGCTTCACCAGATCGCCACGCAGTTCATTCTGGAAGAAATACTGGTCGGCCAACTGCTGCATAGCCTGCATGACACCATAGGCATAGAACACGGAGTCGGTCTTCTGGTCGAGCGCCGGATCGAACAACTGACGCGAACTATCCGACTCCAGCATGTCGCTGCAAGAGGTAAGGAGTAAAGGAGAGAAGGAGAGAAGGAGTAAGTAGAATACACCTGCCATGAAACCTCTCACCTTATTCTTATTATATATCTTGGTAATCATAACTCTTAATTATTAACTCTTAATTCTTAATTATATTAGAGATTTATCTTTACACCCATGGAGACGACGCGTCCCTGAGCGATGTTGCCGCAGTCGATGCCCTGATAGAGCTGGTAGTTGCTGGCGGAGAACTCGGGATCGCTACCCGTGTACTTGGTGAGGGTGAAGAGATTGCCGCCCTCGGCCCATACGGAGATGCCCTGCAGCCATGACTGCCACGACTCGGGGATGGGAACCTGATAGTTCAGACGAACGTTCTTCAGACGCAGGTAGGAGCCGTCTTCAATCCAACGGTCAGAGAAGCGGTTGTTGCCCATGGGATCGCCATAGCCTACACGCGGCAGGTTGGTCTGCTGACCCTCATAGCGCCAGTGTGCGATTTCTGCCACCTGCTGGTTGTAGAGTGTCGCACCGCTGTTGAGAATAGAACGCTGGTAGTTGAACACATCGTTGCCCAGACTGTAGTTGAAGTTCACACCCAGGGTGAAGCGCTTCCAACTGAGGTTGAGGAAGATGTTACCAAAGAGGTCGGGATTGGGGTCTCCGATGATGCTCTTGTCGGCAGCATCGATCTTGCCGTCGTTGTTCAGATCCTCGAAGAACATGTCACCAGCAGCAAAATACTCACGTGCACCTGTCTCGTCGACGATATAGAGGTTGGCAGCCTGTGCGGCCTCGGTCGTAGCGAGGACACCCTTGGTCTTGTAGCCGTAGAACACGCCCACGGGGTTGCCCACAGCGGTCAGGATATTGTTGTCGCCATAGATAGAAGAGGTGTAGTTGCCGTTGGCCAGTGCCTTGACCTCGTTCTTATAGTGGCCGATGGTAGCACCAACCTCCAGGCTCAGGTCGTGGGTGGCAATGGGTTTGCCGTTGATGCCCACCTCGAAACCGGTGTTCTTTATCTCACCGTCGTTGGTCCAGTAGTTGTTGATACCGCCGATGGGGTTCTCAAACGTCTTCAGGGCCAGCAGGTCCTTGGTACTGTGGATGAAGTAGTTGGCACTCAGACCCAAGCGGTTGTTGAAGAAGTTGGCCTGCAAACCGGCATTCAGTTTCGACGTGGTCTCCCACTTGATCTCCTCGTTACCCACATTGGTGAGCTGCATACCGATCTCGCTGTAGTTGTAGCGCACGGTATTGAACGAGGTGCGGGCGGCGTAGTTGCTGATGCCGTCGTTACCGCTCATGTCGAAGCCGACATTCAGGCGCAGGTAGTTGATGGCAGAGTTCTTCGGGAACCAGTTCTCATTGCTCATCACCCAGCCCAACTGCACGCTGGGGAATACGGCCCACTTCACACCGGCCAGCTTCACACCACCGTTGGCATTGCTGCCGAAACGGCTGTTCGACTCAGCCAGCACAGAGACGGTGGCGAAGTATTTGTTCATGTAGTTATAGTCGCCGGAGAGGTACCACTGCATGTTCTTCCAGACATCGTCGGCACCCTTGACGGTAGAGTAGACATCGTTGCCCGTAGCAAGTTTCGGGTTCTTATCGTCCTCGAGCTTCGTAGAGTACTGTGTACCCAGGTCGCTGTTGTCGTAAGAGAAATAGGTATAGCGGAAGCCACCCATCGCTGCGATGTCGTGGGCGCCGAATTTCTTGTTCCAGTCAATGTGGGTATTGCTCAGTACGTTGATTTCCTTAGAGAAGATAGAGGCGGTCTTGGAATAGACCGTACCCAGGTTCTCGATGGCGAACGAAGGCAGACCGATGTTGGGACGATAGTAAGCCTGCGAGTTACGGTTGAGGTAGTAACTGAAATGAGAGGTCAACTTCCAGTCCTTACTGATTTCGAAGGTAGGTTTCAGTGTGACATTGAAGAAGGTGTTCTCGTTACGGTTCTTACGCTCACCCGAGCCATTGGTCATCAGCGCCAGCGGGTTAGCCTGCGAATAGTTGCCGTCGTTCAGAGTGCTGAACAGGTCGTCGGCATCTGCGAGCAGCGAGGTAAACGCATTGATGTTCTTGTTATACTGATAAGGATTGAGCAGCGGGCTCTTGATCAGCGCCAGGAAGGCGGGCGAGGTGATGATGCCGGCATTCAGGTCGGCAGCGATACCCTCGTCGAAGAGGTTCTGATTAGTGCGTGAGAACGACATATCGAACTTCGTCGTCAGGTTCCACAGCAGTTTGATATCGGTATTGAAACGCACATTGATGCGGTCGTAACTGGTAGACTTTACATTCTTCATGGTCTGGATATAAGCCACGGAGAGGTTGTACATACCGATGTCGTCACCACCCTGCACATTGATACTGTAGTTGTGGGTCAGGGCTGTGCGATACACATAGTCGCTCCAGTCAGTGTCGTTGTGATAGGTATTGTAATAGTAGCCGTCCTTGGCATCGTTGAGGAAGTTGAACTGCAGGGGATTGTTCAGCGATCCGATGCGTTCCTTTACCTCGGGAACGGTGCCGAGAGCCTCGACGGCATAGTTACGATACTGGGCTGCATTCATCATCGTGGGATAATTAGGCACGAAGGTCCACCCCACCCCGAGCTTGGCATCGATACGTGTCGCCATCGAGTGTCCGCGCTTGGTGTCGATCAGGATGACGCCATTGGCACCACGGGCACCGTAGAGGGCGGTGGCATTCTTCAGCACCGTCACCTTGTCGATATCCTCAGGCGAAATGGTCGACAACATATTGAAGATGTCGCCCTGGTGCAACGACAACCTGCTCTGCTGCATATCGAGCTCCACGCCATCGAGGATGACGAGGGGCTGTGCATTGGCATTGATAGAACTGATACCGCGGATAAACATCGCAGCGCCCTGCTCAAGGTTGCCGGAATGCATGTTCATGCGGATATCGCCACCCAACTTCTCGGTCATCTCCTCGTCGATGGTCAGGCCATTGCCGTCGGAGACGAAACTGTTCTTGGCCGTGATGGTGGTGCCGTCCTCATACATGGGCGAGAAGGCATCGCTGAGCATCGATATACGCACCTGCTGGGTGGAATCGCCGGCGACGATACCTACCTGCTGCGACATGTACTTCGGCGACTGCACGAAGAGCACGGTGGCGAAGGTGGGCACCTTGATGGTGAACTTACCATCACCATCGGTCATGGCAGCATAACGGTCATCGTTGAGGGTCTTCAGGCGTACACCGGCCAAGGGTGTCTTGGTGGCGGCATCGATCACAAGACCTTTCACATTGATGGTCGGATTCTTATCGGCAACCTGGGTACGCTTAGGTGCCTTGAAGGTCGTAGAGGTCTCCTCATCATCAAAATCATCCTGCGCAAAAGCCACTGGGCTTGCTACAAGGAATGCAATCAAAAATAGAAATATCTTTTTCATCGTCGTCATTATTCGTTATTAGCCCATAAGTCATTGTATTCCTTCGGAACGAGGAAGACGCCAGCCACACGCATCTGCTGATCGTATTTCTTACGGTTGGCAGAAGAGGTGTAGCTCTTGGTGTGCATCATCGTCAGGCTGGGATAAGCATCCAGACCATGATAGCAGACAGGGAAGGTAAACTCACCAAGATCAATGACATTAACACGTCCTGGGTCACCTACATAAGTCACCGTTCCTGTACTCTCACCATTATCGGTGGTAATCTCCGATGATGCCTTTGAACCCTGAGGCAGCACGGTGAGCTGCTGCTTGTTGTCGGCATCGGTCCAGCTGAGATAGAAACGCAGATAGTAAGGCTTCACATCGGCCAGCGGCTCCTCCACCTGTGCAGGAACGGTGACCACATAGATGTGATAGGTCGTTGAACGGACACCCTGGCCCTGAACGACTCCGCGTCCGGTTCTCAGAGCGAAACTGAATTCCGGCTTACCCGTCGTACCGTCGATATTGGCACTGTCGACCGCCACGTAAGTGAAGAAACGAGAGGTCTGGGGGAAGAGCCACTGGCGGAACATCCTCGGCACCTTACTGAAGAGGCTGTCGCGTCCTGCCAGGTCTGCCAGGGGGATGCTATGGGTGGTCAGCTTGGTCACCTTCATCGTAGCCTCGGGCGCCATGACGCTGATTCTCGGATTGTAGGTATTCCAAGAGCGGAAGGTCAGCTGGTCGATGGTACGCGCCACGCCATTACTCATCTCGTTGACAGCGATGGTGTGGTTCAGCACATCCTGCATATTGGTGAGTGACTTGCCACTGGTGGTATAAGCCGTATCACCAGGAGCAAAGGAACCGTTGCCAAAGAGCGGCTGGTTGCCCTTGTACCAGTTAGAGAAGACCAGGTTGTTGACGATGTTCCGGCAGGTCAGAGAGTCCTGCAGCTGTCCGTCAGCCTCAGCGGCCTTGTCAGCCTTGGCATCGGTGGCTTTCATCGAAGAGGCCACGAGGGTCTTCTTCTCAAGATCCATGTAGTCCAATTTCGGAATGTAGTTGTAGCAAGGATTGATGGCGGCATAAGCCTCACTCCAAGCCTGGTCGTTAGGAATCAACATGCAATAGGTACTGTCCTCATCCTCGAGGTTGGCTCTCATGATGGAGTTGATCACATTGTTGCGCTTCTTCATCACTGAGTCCAGATAGGTCTGCTTACCATCGCGGAGCGGACCGATGACGGATGCATTGACATCTAGATAGTACTCATCGTATTTCTGGATGTAGTTCTTGAGCAAGTCACAGCCCGAGAGATTGTCGATATTCTCATAGAGGTTGTGGTAGAACTCCGACATGCCATTCAGTTTGTGCATCACACCATTGGTAGCAGGGATATTGACAGCACTGTAACCGATACCATCAAAGGAATCCTGGGTAAAGGGATGGTGCTTGGCGTTGAGCGAGATAATCGTCGTACCTGCCAGCGCACTGGAGATCGGATAGTTGTACTCCGTCATGTGCTGCTGCATAAACTGCTTGACGATGGTGGCACTGTCGCTGGCCTTCAGACGATTGAATTCAGCATCGCTGATGGCGGCATCCACAGGTGCCCAGACAGTATAGAACCGTGGGCTGTTGAGTGCCTCGGAGAACTTTGACTGCTGAGCCAGCGCCGCAAACTTGGTCAGCTGCGGGTCGCTGGAGATATTCTCCCACAACGTCTGGCTGGCACTGGGCAGGTCGCCTGCCGACGGCACTGAGTTGTAATCAGAATAATCCGAGCAGCCAGAAAGGAGGAAAGGAGATGAGGAGAGAAGGAGTAAGTAGGATACTCCTGCCACGAGACCTCTCACCTTATTCTTATTATATATCTTGGTAATCATAATTTTCAATTTTCAATTTTCAATTTTCAATTCTCAATTATTTTAATACCAGTCTTCTGTCATGGTCTGGCTGTTGACGATGTCAAGCGGCACCAGTTCAATGAAGTCGAACGACCAGCCGAGGTTGGCATCGTTCACCAGGTTCTTGATGCGCAGCCAGTAATCCTTACCCTGCTCAAAGCGCTGGGTGGTGATGATACGGCGGAGCATCATCGTGCCATAGCCCGTCTCAGAGCGACAGCTGGTAGAGCCGATAATCTGGCTGGCAGCAGAATAGATATCATTCTCGTTATAAGTCAGCGGGTCGGTCACAGTGTTATAAGTACCACGTGAGAAGGAAGCCGGCGCACGCATATAACCACGCACATGCATACGCTGGTCGCTAGCCACACCGCAGTCGGAAGTCTCGTCGTCGGCACGGTTCACGATGTCCTCATAACCAATGGTCGCATCCTGGTAAGGATTGGCACAAGCATCGAAGGGGATGCCGATGGCCACCATATCCGACTGCTTGGAGGTGTTACCGAGATAGAACTGCATCAGTCCGCCACGTGCCATCGGAGGATAGATGATACGCAACTCATAGTCGCCGGTAGGCACATGCGGCAGTTTAACAGCAAAGTCGTAAACATCCCATCCCTGGAACTGGTCGGAGTTGTTGGCTCGCCAAGCGCCCATGACGCAGAAACGCAGCAGGGTACCGGGATTGTAGCAGACGATATTGTCGAAATAGTTGTTCTGGAAGGCGATACGGTTACCGTCGCCGCCACCGTTCAGGGTACTCACCTCTGCCGGCGTGGCGAAACGTAGGCCGTTGTTGATCAACTCATAGAGGAAGGTTGACGAATCGAGGCGCAGGCGCTCGTGGAGCGCATCCTTCGCATTCTGATCGTACTTCAGAATACCCTTGATACGATGGATATAGCCGTTGAGCGTCTCTATGCTCTTATTACGGTTGACAGACACGCCTTTGAATACCAGCGTGTGGTCGCCGTCATTAGGCATACCGAACATACCGAGTCGCTTGGTCAGTGTATTGTTGGTCAGATAACGGTTCAGCCACAGATCCTTGGAGGTCTTGGGGTTCGTTTCCCATACCTTCAAGAGGGTATTGGGAAGCATGGTCTCAAAATACTCCTGCGGCTCATAGCCGAAGCAGAGGTTCCAGGAAGCGTTGGTCTGGGCATTCTTCTCATAGACGATGCGGTCGATAGGCATACCGGCACGCAGGATATGATAGGCCACAAACATATTCACCACATTAAACCGATTGGTATAGTCGTCTCCTGTGCTGATCTTGATACCCTTCTCATTGATGTAGTCATACCAGGCACCGCAGTTGCCGTACCACTCCACACACTTCTCTTTCAGGTCGGCAAAACTGTTGATGCCGGCAGCGCGGAACACATCATCGGTCTCGGCAAAGACGGTCCACTTGATCATACACTCCTTGGGATAATAGATAGAGTTACCATCACGGTCGTTGTGGTTGTTACCCAAGTCGTAAGTCATGGCTGTACCGTCAGGATTATTCTTGCGTTCAATCATGAGGGTATCGGCAAAGCCCGTTGCCTCAAGGGCGGCATAGAAGATGCTCAGGTCTTTCTCACCCTCCACACGCAACTGGTCGTCGGTGGTGCGGTCGGAACGTGGAATCACGTTCGAGCAGATATGCAGGATGCCGTTGATGGCCTCGATATCACCGTCGAGAATGGCAGAGATGTCGTTAAGACTGGTAAGACCGATATATTCCTCCTTGTAGGCATCCTCGCCGAAGCTGCCGACACGGATGCTACGGCCTGTCTTCATCGTGGTCCAGGTAGTGGCTGTACCATCGAGATCCACCTGCAGATGCTGCTCACCGGAGAGGTGGAAACGGGCGATATCGTCGCACAGAGAGTCAGACATCAGTTCCACCTTCGCCATCACGTCGAGGCTGTTCCAACCAGCATCTTCCTTGATGCCGTTGTGCTTCAGCTTGGCCTTGGAGATAAGGTAGGACTCATCGTTATAGAGACTGTCGAGATAAGCGTTCACACCATCGTTGACAGGTGCGAAACAAGTATATTCGCCATACGTTCCCATATACTTGTCGAACTTACCCTTTTGCAGAATGCGATAGAAGGCACTCAGTTCTGAACGCTCACGCAGCATCTCTGCAATGGTCTTCTGGTCTGAGGAGAACAGGTTAGAGCCATCCGGTTCCTCGTTGCAACTGGAAAGGAGACAGGAGACAGGAGTCAGGAGACAGCAGAATACACCTGTCATCAGAATCCTCGACCATTTCTTATTATTTATCTTGGTAATCATAATTCTTTAATTCTCTAATTCTTGATTAATACTTAGAAGAAGATTTATACACAGGATTCTGCACAAGACTAGTGTTGATTTCCACCTCGTCCTGATTAATCGGCATGTAGAGATAACGCTCGTCACGCATCTTTGCCTTCATGGCAGCAGGCACGGCATACTTACGGAGTGCCAACTCGAAAAACGCGTCGCTATTGGCGACATAGCCCTCTGTCAGTTTCTTTCTCAGATCTGCCTGTGTCTCAGTGTGACGGTAGTTATAACGCATCAGGTCAAACCAACGCTTGCCCTCGAAGCACAGCTCACGGGCACGCTCAGCCAGCACCAGTTCCTCCATCTTGTCCCTATAGACGGTATACTTCATGGTGTAAGAACCCTTGTTGGCATCAGACAGTGCGCGGTCGTTAACAAACTTACAGATAGCGAAGGCCTCCTCGTTGCGAGTATCGCCCTCGGCCTTACCACCCATGTTGTAGAGTTGTACCAGGGCCTCAGCCTTCATCAGCATCACGTCGGTGAGACGATAGAGAATCCAGTTCTGAAAGACCTGTACACGGGTGTCGCGCTTGCTATCGGCAGTATTGTTGGTGCCGGCATAATTCGTTGCTACGAACTTACGGACACCGAACTGTTCGGTATTCGTGCTGGTGGCATCGTAAACATAATCATAAAGACGCTGGTCTACGCTGTTGACCCAGACGCCATTACCTGTAGCATCGACCTTTCCGAAAATCGGCGCAGCCTTCAGATAGCCAAAGCCGTTGTTGCTGGCACTGTTGTAGCGGAAGTACATCTGGTCGAGACCTTTGTTGTTGGCATTGGAATTGCGGAACTGCAGTTCAAAGATGCTCTCATCCGCATTCTGGCCCGTCTGTCCGAAGAGGTCATCATACATATCACTATAGTCGGAGAGATAGTAATCCTTCACCTCCTCATCGCCATAACGACGACGGCGAGGATTCTGCTCGTAGGCTTCCTTCTTCGCCTGGATCACCTTGTCGCAATAATTCACACAAGCCTCGTAGTCGCTGGCACTCCGATTGATGGAACCGCGCCAGAGATAGATATCAGCCAGAATGGCATTGATACCATCCTGGTTCAGATAGCCCTTGTCACGCCAGTCACCATAGGTAGAACCAGAGACGGCATACTTAGAAGCCTCCTCCAAGTCATTGATACACATGGTAAGTACTGAATCAGGATTAGCCTGCGGTGCGTTGAGGTCGTCACTGCTATTCAGGTATGCACCGGGTGTCACAGGGATATCATGGAACACCTTTGTAAGATAGAAATAGCAGAACGAGCGCAAGGCCAACATCTGTGCCTTGTTAGCATCATAGTCGCCACGCGTATAGTCTGGGTCTACGGCAATCACGCTCTCAGCCTTTTCCAACACCAGATTACAGTAGTTGATGGCAGAATAGAAAGGATACCAAGAGGTAAATGCATTCTCTGTCTCGATATTGCAGGAATAGATCTGCTGCAGTGCCGTTCTGTAGGCAGCACTGGTAGGCAGTGTAGAGGTCACCACCAGTTCATCGGAACGGAAGTCACCCCAGACAATCATGTTACGAATGGCAGCCTCATCTCTCAGCTGGGCATATGCAGTTGCAACAACAGCATCCACTTCGCTCTTCTTCTGCCAGTAGTCGTCATCGACAGTCTTGTTGTCAGGCAAGATGACCGTATCGACACAAGATGTCAATGCGATGCTTGCAAATATGATTGAAATTATCTTTTTCATATACTTTGTGTTTTATGATGATGTAACTCTTTTGTTAGAAGCCAAAGCTGAGGCTGGCAGTGATAGACCTAGACCTTGGAGTAGTCGCACCGTCAGAGGCTGGTGTATAGGTTCCAGAAGCAATTTCCGGATCAATACCAGTGTACTTCGTCCAACAGAAGAGATTGTTCATTGTCACATAAGCAGAAAGCGAGTTCACGCCAAGTTTCTTAAGCGACTTCTTAGGAACGCTGTAAGAGATCTGCAGGTTGTTGAAACGCAGGAACGAACCGTCCTCAACGAAACGCGAGCTCACCTGATAGTTATAACCCGTTCCATAGAGGGCACGTGGTATCTGCGTCACATCACCATCCTTACGCCAACGGTAGGTAACTGATGAACACTGGTTCTCTGTGCCATACATGCTCTCCAGACCCATACGTGCCGTATTGATGATCTTGTTACCCCAACGGAAGTTGAAGCGGGATATCAGCCTCCAGTTACCATATTGGAATGTAAAGCTGAAACCTCCCTGCATCTTCGGCAGTGAATTACCCAGATACTTGATATCGAGTTCATTGATCGTACCATCGTGGTTCACATCCTCATAGATGGCATCACCACCCTTGAACTCATATTCTGTATCACCATAATAATAAGCCAGGTGCTTGGGCACACCGGTATTGGTCATGATGACCTTACCTTCTTCATCAGTAGCCACGGGGAAGGTCTTGCCTTCAGCCAGCTGCTGGTTGATCCAAGCCTCGTAGTTCCAGTCGTAGGCCTCGCCACGGGCAGCAGCCTGCTGTTGTAACTGCAACTGCTTGGTATTGTAATTGGTGAGGTAGTCGTAAGTATATTGGAACACGCCTAAGTTCTGGAATCCATAGATAGAGCAGAGCGGGTCACCCACCACGACGCGGCTGAGGATAGACTTCGAACCACGATTGCCCCAGCTGGGCTGTGAGTTCAGGTTGTCCAATACACGCTGATCCATCTCCAGCAACTTGTTGACGTTCTGAGCCAGGTTGACGCTGGCAGTCACCGAGAACTTCTTTATTCTGATAAACTTATTAGCGGTGACAGACAATTCCCAACCTTTGTTCTCCATCTCACCCACGTTTCCGTAAGAGAGGGCAGTAGAAGTATTCCAGGTAGCAGAGGTCGGAATAGGGAGTCTCTGCATGATCAGGTCCTTGGTATTATCCTTATAGAGGTTCAGGTCGACCTCAATCATATCCTCGAGGAAACCGAGGTTGAAACCGAGGTTCAGACCCGTCTTTTTCTGTGGGCGCAAATCGTCGAGCTTCATACCGCTCATCGTGGTGTAATAGCTGGTTCCATAGCGTCCGGCACGAGAATTATACTGGTTGAAATAATTTTCTACACCAACGTTGGAACTACCTGCAATACCCCATGATCCGCGGATACCGAACATCGACACCACCTTACGCAGAGGTGTGAAGAACGGCTCCTCACTGAGGTTGTATCGCAGGGAGACGGCAGGCGAAATAAACCAAGGATTCTTCGGTCCGAACTTAGAGTTACCATCGCCACGCAGTGAGAAACCTATCGTATAACGCGACTTATAGGAGAAGTGAGCGTTGTAGATAAAGTCCTGCCAAGCCGACTTGGTGCTGCTGGGCTGGTTGTCCATTCCAATCAGACTGGCATCAATTGTAGCTGATTCTATGCCATTAGGAATAGAGTTCTGGCTGGTATACTGATACGTATTCTTCTGTGTACCGGCCTCATATCTTGCCAACATGGTGAGATAGAAGTCCTCATTCTTGAAAGCAGGGGTGAAAATCAGTTCCACACGCGATCCCATCTTGAACTGGTTGGTCTCGGTATTGGTGATGAAATTATAATTCTCATCCGTATATCTGCCGTTAGAGAGACTACCAGGCATATAGGTCGGCTTCGAGTAGGCATAGATATCGAAGTAGACGCGGCCGTTGAAGGTCAGACGATGCTGACCGTTTTCCGTACCGAGCAATTCGTATTTGATATTGAAGTCGGGCACGATGCTGTAGGTCTGCTCCTTCTGCCAGGATTTGTTAGCGTATGCCACAGGGTTACCGATAGCCACCACGTCCTGCAACTGTGTCGATGTGTAGTTACCATCGTCAGGCGTCATACCGTTCATGGTGGGGTTCATCAGGAAGTAATCTCCGGTGTTATTGTTAAACTGGTCCATGCGCCAGATGCTGGCATTCGGTGCCATCGCCAAAGCCATGGCCAGCAGGTTGTTATGCGAACCGCTACTCTTGCTACTACCTTTTGTATAGTTCTTCAGGTTATCGGTATAAGTCAGTGCGAAGTTGGTAGAGAAACGGATGCGGTCAGACACATTGTAGTCGAGTACCAAACGAGTGGTCAGACGATCCATCTTCTGCTTGATGATGGTACCCAGCTGATGGCTGTAACTACCAGAGATACGGAATGTAGCCTTCTGACCACCACCGGTGATATTGAAGTTAGCCTCATGCTGCTCACCGAACTGCTTGACAGCATCTACCCAGTCGGTATTCTTATTCCAGTTGTTAGCCTCGGCCCATGACTCAGCAGGGATATAGTTGATCTCGTTGATGGTCGAGGTGGCAGAAGCGCTCTGTGTGGGGTTATAGAATTCCTCCTTGAGCATCATGGTGTAGTTGTCACCATTCAGCAGGTCGTAGCCTTTTGGCATCCAAGTACCTGTGAACTTATAACCTAAGGTCACTTTTGGTTTTCCGCGTGCACCACGCTTGGTGGTAATCATAATCACACCGTTGGCACCCTGCGAGCCCCAGATAGCCGTAGCGGCTGCATCCTTGAGCACCTTGATGTCGGCGATATCATCCACGCTCACAGCGAGCAGACTCGAGAAAGCCTCCTCATCAATATTCTCCGGGTCGAAGTCGGCCTTGTCATATTCAAAGACCTTGTCATCGACCACAATCAGTGGTTCTGCACTACCACTCAAGGTCGACACACCACGCATACGCATAGACGTACCGGCACCGAGGTTACCAGAGTTATTAACGATATCCAGACCGGCAATTTCACCTTGCAGGGCCTCATCGGCTGAGGTGAAGGCCATACCATCCACCTTATCCATGCTGAAGGTCTGCTGCGATACGGATATCTCGCGCTTGTCGATGTTCAGACCGCCCGAACTGGTGCGGCGTCCCTTGACAACCACTTCGCTTACGGTCGTATTTTCACTCTCCATCTTGATATTGAAGGTGGTCTGATTGCCGATATTGACAATCTTGGTCTTGTTACCAACATACGAGAATACGAGTTTATTCTTCGGGTTCTTAATCTCCATGGAGAAGTTACCCATCATATCAGTCTGTGTCGCGCTGACGATACGGTTGTTGGCATCACGCTCCACCACGTTGGCCATCATGATCGGTCCCATGGCATCTTCCACCGTACCTGATATGACTTTACTCTGTGCCAGCATCGTCTGAGCGATGACGGTGAACAGGAGTGTCAATAGAAATTTATATTTTGCCATAATTATTCACTTTTCACTTAATACTGTCGGTTGCTGTTGAAACACAGAGGTGTGTCAATACCATGAACTGTCACGAAGGCCGATGTTTCTATGACGCTGTACGTTCCAGCCGTACCGGTCTTCTCCGATGTCGTGATATCACGGGCAATCAGGTTGGCAGTGTTTGAAGAAGCATTGATGGTCACCGCCGTATTGGAGGCGTCCTTCACCGTGAGTTTGTTGTCACCGCCAGAGACGGTCAGCGTCTGGGCAATACCGAGCGCATTCGAACAGAACGTAGAGAAAACAGGCTCCGGTGACGTCAGACCTGTCACGGGATCGTAATTCTTGAAATAGCGGTCGGCGAAGAGCGAACTGTTCTGAGTGTGGTAGCGTACGAACTTAGACATCTTATCGAGCTGCTCCTTCACATATTTTGAAGCATCGTCCTGACTCGCGAATCCGTACTGATCGGCTACACTCTCCCAATTATTCACAATAGCCATCACTTCTTTCCATGTGGGCAGACCCATAGACTGCTGTGCCTTGACCATCGCCTCATAGGTTGGCGCATAGATGGTGTAATTATAAGCACTGAGCATGCCCCAGTTGTCATTATCATCAATCACTCGGTAGGCCTTCATCTTGGTCTTCTTCTGTTCTTCCGTCTCGTTTTTGTCACCAGTGACGATACCTGCAAAGGTATAGATTTCCTCATTGTTGAACTGCAGACAGAAGTTGAGGAAGTGGTCATATTCCGGTGCATTTACATCGTAGTCGGCATTCTCGTCATAGAACTCCGGACGCGACAACGTCTGCATCACACTTGTGATAGTAGGCTGAATCGGATAGTCCAAACGATACACCGTACCATTCTCAATCTTGGCATCAGCGCTATTTATGTCGAAGGTCTCAGTAATGGTCGACCATTGTGAGGGATCGTTCATCTGCAGACCGCCAGCCACCTTGTTGTCGTTGACAACGACCACACCGCCATGCTTGGTCTTGTAGTACTTGTTGCCATAAAGGCCGAACTGAGGATTACCCTTACCTGTCTCAGTAGAATCGGCGAGCACGATGGTGCAATAGTCCAGAAGATCCTTGATCTGACTATTGAACATACCAGTCTCGATATTGATATCCTGAGCACCGGCTGTTTCCACATAGGAACTGAGCTGATTGTAAGGACCAGACTGATAGATATATCTCTTAACCATCACGTGGAAAGAACCGTCAGCCTGCGGATCGAAGCGGAAACGCAATCCCTTCAGACCGTCGGCATCCTTCACAGAAGTAGGATCGATGACGATGAACTGTGTCTCATTATCTGTCGGAATAAAGAGACCATAACGGGCCTTCATCGAGAGCAGATAGTAATACATGTCGGCACCAAGTTTCGAAGCAACACCAGCAGTTGTCTGGTGGTCGTTGAGCATTTCACCCATGGTACGCATGTCCTTATAGACTGAGGCCGGACCGAGCACAGAGTTGTACAGCTTCGGTCCAAAGAGTTTGCCCATCTTATACACCACACCGTTGTTGGCGATGGTAACATCGTATTTGCCGTCACTCTTACGAAGAATGTCATCTCTGGTCACATCCAGGAACTCGAAGGCATCGTTCTGCACCGTAGAGAACGTGCTGGGCACGGTCTTGGTGAGATAAGGCTTCATCACGTTGTTCAGGATGCTGGCAAAGATCGAAGGATCGTTGTTATAGACAGCATCGAGATGGTCGTTAAGTGTCGAAGATGAGAGTTCAAGACCAGGAACGCCCAGGTTCTTGAGGATATAGGCCGACTCCTTGAGGAAATAGTCTTCTACAGCCTTATCAGAAGGAGCGAGGAAGGCGGCAATCTCCGCATCATCCTCAACAGGCTGGCCTTTCATCGTAGGATTGTAGTAGTTCCATCCCGGGTCGAAGTCAAGCAGGCGGTTATCGGCAACGGTCATGCCTCGAACAGGCTGTGCCAACTTGGCGCGCTGTGAGTTCTTACTCAGATAGCGGATGGCAAACACCGTATCCTGACTGCTGCCACCCGAGGTTTCGTTATATTGCTCCGTCAGCGTCAGGTCCGGATCTGGGAAACTGTAATAGTCGAGCATACGTGAGATAAAACGGGTGTCGCTGCCTGCACGCAGGATCTCTGCCATGTTGCCGGGATTTACGAGCACCTCGTTCAACTGGTGGATATAACCGTTCTGACATACGACATCGGCCTTTACCACCTTGCGGTCGAATACATAAGCATCGCCATCAACATAGTCCTGACCGGTCAGCACCTTGAAATCGCTGTCGTCGCCCGTCACAGTCATGTTGTTGTTCAACATATACTCACCCGTCAGATGCACCATCGGTGCTACCGTGTTGTCAAACACAGCCAGGATGGAGTTGCGGCCTCCTGTCTGGAAACGGGAGAAGTACTGGTTGTTAGCAGGCATGTCCTGAACCGAGAATGGCGTCACAGCATAAGAAAGACGCATGTTGGTAGCATGCTTCACCAACTGGCCCTGCAGCATGTTACCCGCATTGTTCTGCATGTTAGACAGCGTACCAACGAGAATAGCGTTGTCGATCATGGTAGAGAACAACAACTCTGCCTTCTGTGAATGGGTTAGCTGTTCATAACTGCTCACTCCAAACTTGTTGTTTCCCCCTGCAAAGAATCTTGCAAAGGCTTCATCATTGGCGGGGAAGATCGTCTTACTACCAGTTTTGCTCAGCACTTCGGTGTAACCTAAGTCATCGATCAGCTTGCAGTACGTGTTGAACGTGCCTTCAAGCTGTGAAGACTGCTGAAGCTCTTTGTAGATACTCTCGCCAAGCCAAGATGGCAATTCTCCCTCTGGCACCAGATAATCCTTCTTACAGGACATCAGGCCTATGCACATAAGGGATGCATACAAAAAGAGTTTTTTCATAAATGGTTTGTTATAATTAATAATTATTTGATTTGCCAGTAGGATAGCATTATAACCACACATTTCTGCGTAGTAGATAGATTCGTGCTGCAAAATAACAAAAAATTATTGAAACTTGCAACATTTTAACAATCAATTTTTTCACTATAGGTGCTATTTCGCCAAATAACTAAGACTTATTATCAAATAACCAAGTTTTACTTGCAAACAAAAATCCCCCGCAGCAAGGCTGCAGGGGAATGATTATTAAGAGAGAAGCGTGATTACTTCACCACAATCTTCTTACCATTCTGGATATAAATACCCTTCGTCGGAACTGTCTTCAGTTTCTGTCCGCTGAGTGTATAGATACCCTCAACCACAGGAGCAACCTTTATAGCATCGATACCTGCAGGATCGAACTTCTCCGTTGCACCAGCGGTGATACGCTGAATCAACAGGTTGTCGAACCAAGCACGACGGTCGTTGTTATTGTAGTCACACTTGAGGACGAACTTGGTAGGAATAGCCTCAAAAGCGAACTCATTAGAAACAGTCGCACCATTCACACTGTTAATTGTGCAGTAAACACTCTGTCTGCCATAATCCATAATCACCTCGAAATGAGTCTTCTCCAGAGGATTAGCTGTTACAGAATCTGTAGCATCGGCAGGAGAAGCATTGGCATAGCTACCACCTGACTTAGCCCAGATTTTGCTCATATCAGCCTCACATGTATTCGTGGTATTGGTATTGTTATAGAAATTATGGAAAATACCGAAGAGGTCATTATCTTCTGCATCTTTCAGGTAGAAACCGAGTGATTTACCATTAAGGCCCTGAACGTAGAAGTCACAAGCCACTTTCAGAATATTGGTACCCATAGAACCATTTTCTGTCGGGTCGAAGACTACAGTACCTTCACCGTTACCAACACGCAGATAGCCCTTCCACAACTGTTCACCATTAGCCCAGTAGCCCTTTTCAAACTCCTGGTTTGTAGCTGCTTCAGGACTGAATGAAGACAGAGTCATTGAACCTACAGTTCCTGGATTAACATAGCTATTTGCACCAGTTTCGAAATCAAACTCAGTCTCGACAGCCTTTTCAAAGTCAATATCAACAATCGTTGAGATTGCACTTGCAGGAATCGTCGTCGTAAATACAGAAACAGCCTCGTTCAGTTCGGCATTGGCAGCCACGATTGCAGCAGCATTTTCCTGACTGTACTGTGAAGCCTTCATCTGAGTCTGAATGCCCTTTGCCTTATCAATAGCAGCCTGAAGCGCATCCTTGCCAGTAGCAGCATCGTAAAGACGCATCTTAATCGTTGTCTCAGCATTGTCAATGACAGTCTGCATAGAATTCAGCGTATCGTTCTCAGCCAGGAATTCACGATTAGCAGCAATGATAAGCTTGGTAGCCTCCTGATAAACCTCATACTGCATCAGACCTGTCTCTTCTGAAGTCGTATTCACATAAGTATCTCTGTCGAATGTAGCAATGATATCATCCTGGCTCTTTGCCTCGTATGCAGCAATCTTTGGCTCAACTTCGTCAGCAACAGCCTTCAGGGCATCTTTACCCCAGAGGTATGACGCATCATCCAGATAACCAGCAGCAGTGGTCAGATTCTCACGACCAGTGGTAATCTGCGCCATCACATTGTTATAATATCTCAGCTGCTTCTGATTATACTTGTTGTCGTTCTTACCATAAAGTCTAGCATCCTTTACATAAACCACAGAACCATTAGTTAAGTTCTTGAATTCCTCCCTACACCAAGCCTTGAAAGCAATCTGGTAGGTGCCACCCTCAGCAATCTGAACAGGTACAACAAAGGGAGTGTAAAGGCGAGAATCCAAAACTTTGACAACAGAAGCGATGGTATCAGTAGGTGTGCCATCAACGACCTTCACAATAGAAGCCACACCATAGGCAGGGTTCCAACCTTCGTTAGTCCACCAAGAAGAACTGGTGGGATGCTCACGGAGAGCA
Organism: uncultured Prevotellaceae bacterium; assembly: GCA_902763615.1. Lineage (GTDB taxonomy): Bacteria > Bacteroidota > Bacteroidia > Bacteroidales > Bacteroidaceae > Prevotella. The sequence goes on from CACWSX010000013.1 coordinate 43,774, forward strand.
GCCAAGCCCTCAATGGTAAATACATAAGAACCAGGATCGAATGTCACCTCCATAAAGACGCCCATTGGATCATCTTGAGCACCATAACACCATTTATTGTTACCACCGTAATGACCTAAGTCAGGATAAGCGCCACTATTCCAGAATGCACGTCCCGTAGGCAGACAACTCCAATCACCATAATTGCTGACTTTCTGAGTATTACCACTAGTGGTCTTAATTCCCAGATAGTTATCAGTATTACCATCCAGATAGTCGTCCATACTCTCATAAAGGAACTCATCCAGGACTTCCTGAGCTACCGACAACAGTTCATCAAGATCTGCCTGACCGCTCTCATCCCCAATAGCTTCAAGACTTGCAACTACTTCAGGATAGCCATCAAATCTAGCCCACACATCATCTTTCCAAGGGTAGCAGTCTCTGTAGGCTTTCAGTTTCTCCAGCATGTCATCACGCTGACGGAGGTCGGCGAACTGCATGGCAGGTGCAATCTGAAGGTCGGCGATTTCAATCGTAGTAGGCATAGAGGTGAAAGAAATAAACCAAGTACGGGCTGTACCATCGCCCACGATAGCATAGTTGAAGGTCTGCCAATCGCCTGTTAACTCCTCAGCCGTGTTAATGATAACCACATCGTCTGTAACATTACCATCTGCATCAGTTGATGTGGCAAGCGGATACGTATATTCAGCGTTCTTACAACCAGCAACAACGGCCAGGTTTGTTTCTCTTCGATAATCATCGTAACCATCGCCAACGACTCTGTTTCTCACATGATTATCTATCTGAAGCCCAAGATCAGAAGCACCTTTCATCTTGAAGCTAACTACATAAACTCCATCTGCGGATGTAGGCTCAAATTTAAAATACATACCCTCACCGACATTATCGGCAGAAGGTGCATCTACACAAACAACAGAGTTAAGACCTGCAGCATAACCGTTGGCATTTGTATTAAACTTTTCAGCCAGAGTTTTGCCTGCACTTCTCACCTCCCATCCTGTCCAATCAGCAAAAGTGCTTTTTGCGACAAGATCTCCAGTAATCTGGAAGCGTCCCTGCGGGGTATATACGAACTCACCCTTCGTGAGCGCATAACCGGATACAGCAACGCACAATGCCATAAAGGCAAAAAGTAAACGTTTTTTCATACGATTTGTTTTTAGAAAGTTATTAAATAATAAAAAAGATTTGTCTTAATACGCCGCAAAGATAGTCATTTTTTTCTTTTCATACAAGAAATTTAGTTTTTTTTGCAATTTACTTCCTCAAAGTCATGGAGCCAATAGCATCTGTTTTACCTCTGAAACGCAAGATATAGACACCCTTTGGCAAAGCAAACCGGTAGAAAGCAGCCTTAGCCTCAGCGAGCGTGCTTACATAACTGGCCACAATAGCACCATTAGTAGCAAAGACATCTACATGAACGGTTTCACCAGATGCGATACCCGTGATAGCAGAAGAACTTGTATAACGGACATGCAGATAACCATTCTTAAAATTGGCAGTATCCCAGTAATAATGTTCGGGCAACTGCGGCAATTCAAAATGAACATCGCCAATGATAGCCTTCGGGAAATTGAACACATAGAAGGAGTCGGCCTTGGCCTCATCGGTACCAATACTAGCCACAGGATCATAAGCGGAATCCATATAAACACTGATGGTAGCACCATCCTTAAAGGTGATAGAACCACTAGTTTCATCGCCCCAAAGATGGGTACAGCCAGGTGCAGATTCAGAAGTAGCGCACTTACTTACACCTACATAAAGTTTACCTGTAGCACCGAAAGTAAGCGGCATATTGCCGAAATACCAATAACCTGCAGAGGCTTGACCATCTGCACCAACACGTAAGGCACCATTGATGGTGACACTACTGTTGGTGAAGGGATGACTCTTGGATGTTGACCTGAGAACAGAACTCATACCAGCCAATGTAGCACCCTCAGCCACAGTGAGTGCACCTTTTCCAAGCGTCTTACCCTGACCAAGGATCATACTGCCTTCAGAGACAGTCACCGTTCCGCTATTCTGCCATGAACCGCCAACGGTCATAGCACAATTACCGACCTTCTCAAAGTTTGACTTGTTTTTAGTGCCTGCATCATAGATGACGCCATTGAAGGTGAAATCACCAAGATCGGAAGAGCCCACCTTCCATGTCACATTGCCTGACACACTATTCTGATTTCCAAAATTCATTTCTTTATGACGCAATGTACCGGAACCAATCAATTTACCAATCGGATAAGTGATTGAAGCGTTATCACTGGATGCTGCGATACCGATATTGGTATTAGCCCCTATGTTTAATGTGGCATTTGGCATACCACTATTCTTCAAAGGCATGAGAATAGAAGTGTTGTTGTAGACAATTGTTCCCTTGAAGTCCGTCCATTTGCCCGTTATAGACACACGGTTCACGGTGTTGGTAGGATTAATGGTCAGTTGTCCCTCACCCGTCAATGCCCCGGAATAAGCCTGATAATTGGTTTTTGTCAATGTCAGCGTAGTCTTTGCGCCTTCTGCCACAACAATGGGAGAAGGGATAAAGCCGTCACCTGCGATAGAGGCTGTGCCTTGCAATTCTACCGTCTTGGTAAAGTTACTGCCACTATAGTTCATCGTTCCCGCTTTTACAATGACTCGTGGCACATTGAGATTCCCTGTCATACTGAAAGAACCGGCACCTGTCTTTACCAATGTATCACCAGCAATGAAGCCCTGCTGGGTAAAAGAGGCATCAGTCTTGATGACGCCTTTACCAATCAAACGAATCGATGACCCATTGGTCACAGCAGCAGTGTTCTGGAGCACAGCCCCATTTTCAATGGTAAACTTGTTGGCTGAAGTGGTAAGGCCACCAAGGTTGCCATAGGCCTGTGTAGCGCTGGAGAGTGAACTGACGATGGTGGTTCCACCTGTGAGATGATTACCGCCAGTATAGGTATTGGCATTGCCCATCGTGACAGAACCACTTCCACTATGGTGGAATGTGCCTTCGACAATTTTGCCCGCTCCACTGAAGGTGTAAGCCTCCGAGCCTGTGCAATAGATATTGGCGGCTTTCACTTCCGTGCCGTCAGCAATCACAACGTTCTTGTTCTGCGAATTGTCGGTGAAATAGACATTATCATCCTCGATAAAAGTCTCTGTGGCACGAGCTGCATCGTGGGTAACGAAATTCTCCGTCGTAGCCACATCCCATACATTCGACCGTGTGGCATTCCACTCGATGTCGGCAGCATCGCGTATTCCTTCCACATTCAGGACAAGATGTCCATTCTCGATAGCCAACGAAGCCTTCACCTTGGCAATACCCTCTATCTTGATCTTATCAATAGCACCGTCCACTGAATTTACAGCCCCCAAGTCATACTGGCCTGTGGCTAGTTTTTCCTCTCCACTTGCGAAGTGACAGTCAAACGTTATCACGGGCTGCTTAAACGTCGGCCCATATTTCCAGTCCTTCGTCTCAACGATGAGTTTGGCAGTATTCATCTGATCTGCCTTATGTCCGTCGCTGTAAAGATCGATTATCAGACGTGAACCGAAGCCCATCTTCAGAGATTCTGTAGCCGTGAGTGTACCGATAGCACCTACCCCACCGATTGTTGTGACAGATCCATAATCGGCTGTCAACGATTTCACCGTAATGGCCTTAGCTGGGGTATTAAGAGAAGTAAGACGGTTGAGCCACAGCGGTGAGTTGGCTATAGAGCCATTCAGACTGAGTGTGCCTGCCCACACATCAGTATTGCCGCTGTAAGTCATATCCTTTTCAGGATAAACCAAAATGCCATCACCCTGTTTCACCACACGGGTAGAGCCACCGAATCCACCACCCTGAAGGGTGTGCGTATAGTACTGGTAGGTAATCTTATAGGAAGCAGCTGTTGCCTCCGAGGGTGCAGAACCCTGAACCCACGAGGGCGCATTATCTATATATAAATAAGGTGTAGCCCCATCAGCAATGTTAATAGTCATGTCGTTGGTCTCACAAGTGATGACTTCCTCGCCATTATTAGAGACAGTGCCACCATTGGCAATCTCGGTACGCCCCTCCATCGTGAGTGCAGGGGGCGCAACGGTGATATTCTCCATCTCGCCCAGGAAATAGGAGGTGTGAGGTGGCTGGTTGTAGCCACACATCTCCCACACCATACCATTACGGTACTGGTGGTCGTACCATAATGAGTAGTTTCGCCAAGGTGTCTCAATGGTAGTTGTGTAAATACGAATCTTATTATCGGCAGTGCGCATAATAAACTCCTCGCGCCAGTCGCCCAAGATGTCACCCATGTAGCAAGGGGTGCCCTTAGTATCGTTGTTGGTGAGCGAGCCTGCCAGCACCCAAGAGGTGTTTGTGCCGGGCTTTAGCACCACGCCTTCAGTATTCTTGCCATTGCGATAATTAAAGGTCTCTTCTTGCAGATCGCCATCCCAATAACAGCGGAAGTTCTGGGAGATGCCAGAAGTGTCATTGAGGGCATCGAGATGTTTGTTTTCAACCAGACTTACCGGACCTGGCGATGCATCATGGGCTGAGAAACCGACAGCACCAGGGACGGTATTAAGGAAATTGCCTGCAATGGCACGACCGTCATCATCACCACCCTCTACACGATAATACAATTGGGAGGTTGTCAGGTCACGATAGTTGTTTGACGGACGGTCTTCATTACAGAAGAACCCTTCCTGCCCGTGAACATACGGGTTGAGGTCACCATGATGCTGTGCATCACCATGCCCGAGACCGGTAGTTGACAGACCTTTACCATTGTCATCAATTACCATCGAGCCCCATACAATCTCATCACGGCCATCCCAGTCAACATCTACAACAGCATAATTATGATAGCCCTGACCATACCAGGGAGAGCCTGCCTGATTGTTGGTCCAGCGCCAACGCTCTGTCAGCTGGTGGGTAGCGGGATCCACATCGAACGCCACGAACTTATGACGGGTGTAGATACCACGACCCAGGAAAATACTCGGTTTGCGGCCATCCAGATAAGGAGCACCAAAGAAATGCTTGGAAGAGCGGTGACCATAACCGTCACCCCAGGCTTTATTCAAATCAGTCTCGCCTTTCTCAAGACGCTTCAGCGGGTAATCCATCGTCACGTAAGGCACACCCGTAGCACCGTTAACATAGACAAGATATTCTGCGCCCTCGTGCATAAACCAGTTGGCACCGCCACCGGTAGCAGCACGATAGTTGATAGAGGCGTCGCCGATAACGTATGTCTTACCGTCGGCAGCATGAATCGTGGTACCATCGGCAGCACGCATGATTGCTTCTGCCTTGCCGTCCATATCCCAGTCGTAGGCCACGATATTCTGTTCATTGTTTTGGAAGTCGCCCATATTCGGACCACAGTTGACCCACCAAAGCACAGTGCCATCGAGTTTCAGGCATTCAAAGATGGAATATTCGCCATTATGACCATTACGTGGGAAACTGGCACTGATTTCACTTTGGTTGTCATATTTTAGGAGTATCTCCACCTGTCCGTCGCCATCGACATCCGCACAGCAGGCATCGTTGGGTACAAGGGTGGAGGTGATTGATTTATCGTGTTTGGGAACTATCTCTAAATAGTTGTTTGACCAAGCGGTCACAGCAGCGCTTGCAGGCTGTTTCTTGCCACGCTTCACGGCTTCAACAGAATAGCTACTGGAGGCTGTGCCTGCAGCATCGGTATAGTTGGAGGTGGTCAGGTTCTCGGCCACCAATGAGCCGTCGCGATAAAGGTTGTAAGTGACATCATAGTATTCATCAGACTGGATGCGCCAACTGACGAAGACGCCACCAGTGGTTTTCACTGCGACCACACCACGGTCGAGTTTGTCAATAACGCGTTGTGCATTAGCATTCAAAGCTAATGACAGCAGGATAGATAATAGTAAAAGTAGTTTGTTCATTTGTTTTTATGAAAGACCACAGATCTCAAGGATTAACCAGATAATCCAGGAAATCTGTGGTCATTATTAGAAAATTATTATTTCATCTGTACACCGAGAGTGTTGAAGATACCGGCTTCGGTCTCAATGAGAACCTGACCGTTCTTAACAACCTTACGGGCTTCAGCCTTCTTAGTTGCCTTCAGCTCTACGATGCCGTCTGGATTATCGGTAGCAGCATAAATCATGATAACATCGACACCATGATTCTCACCGCCACCTGCTTTCAGCGTGATATCGGTAGGCTCAGTAATAGTCAGCAAGTCTGACTCTGTCTCAGTCCAGTTGGTACTGACGGCTGAGAGGTAGATCTCATTCTCCTCACCAGCGCCCTTGGTCAGCGTGCAGATATATGCAGGTTCCTTGTCTGCATCAAAGAGAACGGCACGAACCTTATAAGTGCCAGGCTGCAAGGTCACGAGCTTCAGATCCTCGGTCACATAACCAGCCTTACCCATAGAGGAACGGACAACGGCATTAGCGTTCGTGCATTCAACGGCACCAGTGAGGTTCTCACCTTCAGAGAGGAATACCACACCCTCATATTCGGTTGCCTTATAGCTGACGACAAATGTGGTGTCGCCTTCTCCGTTCTTCAGATCAAATGCCTCAACGAACTCAGAACCCTTTGCACCATGTGTATAGACTTTACCATCTGCATCAGTGAGCCAATATGGGTAATTCACTTTAATGGTAGAACCTGTGACACCTTCGGTCTTGCCAACCAGTTCCTTCAGCACCGTCGTATTGTCCTCGCCAACAAATGCTGCTACCACATTGTAGTTACGCGGCAATTTAGGCTGAGCCTCAGAAATCTCAATAGTCTTGACATAGCAGTTGCTGAAGCGGAACGTGATATCACCAGCAGTCTGCACCTCAAACTTGAAGTTAGCGTATGCAGAACCCAACTGAATAGAATCCTTCACACCTGTTGAAGCATCAAATCCATCAGGAGCAATAGCAGCGCCGTTCATAGCCTGAATACAAGTGCGTTTGCTATCGGATGCTTTAGTAGCACGGTTGGCATTAAATGTAATCACATCACCCTCCTTACAATCGGGAATCACCATAAACTGGTCATTGCCATTGAAAACAATAGCATCTGCCCATCCACCGCCATGACCACTGACATAGAAGACCTTCTCACCAAACTTAAACAGCAGGTCCTCGGTTGCAGGCAGAGCCGTTCCATCGGGAAGCATAATCTCCTCATAGTTACGGGCAGGCACATAATAACGGGCATTACCGCTCTTTGTGATGTCGATATACTTAGCGGGATCCTGAGCCTCGGCGTTTTCCGTGGCCTGGGCAGCAATCTGCTCCAACGAAGCATCGTCGATAGCGAACGACCACGATGTCTTGCGGTCAGCACCGCGGGTCTTGAAGTTCAGAACATAGCCCTCTGCAGGAGCCAACTCTGCACCATCCACCTTGACTGAAGTGATCTTCAGTGTATAGGCTGTAGCAGGCTGCAACTCAAACTCAGCCAAATCGAGAGTGACACCAGAGGCAAACGAACCCTCAACACCATCGAAATCGATATCACTGAAAGCACCTGCAATCACAAAGTTTGTGGCTGCAGGATCGGCAACACCTGTGACGTTGGGGAATGTTACTGTAATCTTTCCAGTTTTCGGGCTGATCTTCTGTCCCTCTTTGAGACTGAAGTTGATGTCACCCAACACGACCTGAGCCATAGAACTCAAGCAGAAAAAGAAAGCCATAAAGGCGAGCGTAGATAATTTTTTCATAAGCAATTGTTTTTTGTTTAAAAGCCCCCGCGCTTTTAGGCGCGAGGGCTAACTTTATTGTTTAGGATTATATCCCATTATTATTACTCAGCAGCGACAGGCTTAGTTACCTTGATGTCGTCGAAAGAGAGATCCTTAACCAATTCTGTACCGTCATTAGCAGTAATCTTCTCACCACCATTGTAAATCACGAGAGAAGAACCAGCAGGAATCTCAACACCCTCGATTACACTCTCACCCGTTACAGAAGCGCCCCATGCAGGAATCTCAACGTCTAAGTAAGTAACCTTACCTTCAGCATCACGCAAGCCGAGTTTATAAGGCTGAGGAATCTCATAACCTTCAGTCTTATAATAAATATTGTTACGGCCATAGATGGTTACAGTATATTTACCACCCTCAGCAATAGGCTCTGTCCAAACGTAAGAATCATCACCGAGGTTAATACCACGACCGCCATCGAAACGAGTCCAGTAACCATTTGTCCAGTTCCACCAGTTGGTAACAGTACCCTTGAGCTGACCAAGACCTGTTCCTTCACCAGCGTCCTCTGTCGGCAGAGCCAGATCCTCAAAGTTTGCGAAGTAAACAATATTCTCATCAGCCTCGTAATTCACCGTACCAATATAAACGGTGTTGCCTCCTGATACAGTAGGTGTAAGAGATCCTGGGAAAGTGAACTGAACACCATTCCAATCAGTTGCAGCAGTAGTATAATAGACACCATCCTTATAATAAACACGAGAGGGATGGATAGTATAGCTATCACCTTCGAAGAACTTGTATTTATTAACGTCATAGAATCTGTTCAGATTAATGCTACCAGCCATACAATTCAGCAGAGCATAATAGGTCTCAGCCTCACGGAACACCACCTTAATCACCGTTCCCTTCTCAGCAATCGGATTATACTGAGTATCGTCATAAGCATAAATATACTTCTTGGTATTATCGGCATTATAGAATGGAGCCTTGTCTGCTTCAATCAATGATACAAAGGTTCCTACACGACCAGAAACTTTTCTCGGTTCTTTCAACTCTTTGCCATTATGGTCAACATAAGACACCTTCACATCTTCTGCAAATAGGATTGAAGGATCCTGAGCATTGGTGATGCTCAGATTATCGATATAACTAACGCTGTTGTTAATCCAGCCAAAGCAGTCAATCTGGGTAGCCTCGTTGGCATCAGCCTGCCAGAAGTCAATCTTACCAGGTGTGAACACTGCTTCTTCACCCTCACCCTCTGTAACACCACTCTGAGCGAGGACTTCATCACCTTCTTTAATAACCCATTCTACCTGACGGTCGAAATTGTAGATACCAACCTCAATAGTGAGCCACTTGTTACACCAATCATCTTTTCCACCAAGTACGCGATCGTTAACAAAGAAGTTGTTGCCGTCAGAACCAATACGAATGATAGCACCTTTGGAACCATAGGAACCACGGCCAAAACCAGCACCAGCACCATCAGCACCACGAACAAGAGCATCACCAATGGTCATACTACCACGTCCTCCATTAGCATTGTAGTAGTCAAAATTAACCTGCACTTTGGTTGCTTTATTGGCAAGATCAGAGAAATTGTAAGCCATGAAACCATAGCCATTCTGAGCGTTACCAGCATTCTTAAATGCTAACACTTTTGATCCCTTGTCGGCATTGTCCTGAATCTCAAGAGACATACGGGGAGTCTTACCACCAACAAACAAGGTTGTTTTGCCATCCTCAAAATCAAACACAGATGTTTCCTTGCTCCAATTGTCCCCAGGCTCTACGGGCGCGGGTTCAACAGGAAGATCCTTTTCGGCACAAGCTGTGAATGCGAGTCCACAAGTCAAGATGGCACCAGCCATCCACAAAAGATTCTTTTTCATACGTTTTTAAATAATTTATTAATAATGTTAGAATAATATGCTCATAACACGCTGCAAAATTAGGTTAAATTTTTCAAATAACCATGCTTTTAGGTAAATAAAATCACTAAATTTAGTTTTTTTATCATTTCAACCCATGCAAATACCGCGGCTTTTTCATACCTTTGCACCCGGATAACGATTAAAAAATGAACAAACTTAGATTCTACATCACATTTCTACTATCAGCCATGCTATTATATAGCAAGGCGCAAATCACCCCTGTTACCCAAATGGAGCACCTGAATCGCGGCGTTGTGGCACTGCCTGCCAACAGCGGTCGTGGGATTTTCGTCAGCTGGCGTTTTTTAGGTACCGACGATAGTACCACCCGCTTCGACCTCATCAAAAACGGCACGACCATCGCCTCCGATTTGGAAGTGAGCAATTACACCGATGCCAGCGGCGACAGCAGTTCTGAATACCAGGTCATCACCAAGGTCAATGGCGAGATCATTAGCACTTCCGACCCGGTGAAGGCTTGGGGCGAAGTCTATAAGAAGTTGAAACTCGACCGTCCGGCCAAGGGTGCATTAGGCGGCACATACTCCCCCAACGACTGCTCTGTCGGCGATGTCGACGGTGATGGCGAATACGAAATATTCGTGAAATGGGATCCAAGCAACTCGAAAGATAATTCCCAGAGCGACAAGACCGATAATGTCTATATTGATTGCTATAAACTTGACGGTACCAAACTCTGGCGTATAGATTTGGGAATCAATATCCGAGCCGGCGCCCATTATACCCAGTTCCAAGTATATGATTATGATGGCGATGGCAAAGCCGAGATGATGTGCAAGACCGCTCCTGGCTCCAAAGATGGTCTGGGCAACTATGTGAACCAGGCCGCAACTGACGAAAACATCAAGGCTGCCGTCAACACCAAGGACCATCGTACGAGTGCTGGCCGCATCAATAGCGGACATGAATACCTCACCGTCTTTAATGGTGAGACCGGTGCCGCCATTCATACCATCGCCTACTACCCCAACCGCAATGCCGAAGCGAAACTGAGCGAGGCAGCAGGCACCAAGAACTGGGATGACCGCGATGGTAAAAAAGACTATGGCGATTACGGCAATCGTGGCGAGCGATACCTCGCCGCCACTGCCTATCTTGATGGACCAGGCCACAATCCCAGCGGCATTTTCTGCAGAGGCTATTACACGTATGCCTATATTTGGGCAGTCGATTTTGATGGGAAAGAACTGAAGACCCGCTGGCTCCATAGCTCTGACTCAAGGACTACCTACAAACTTAGAGATGCTGAAGGTAATCAGAAGACCCTGAAAGGCAATAGCTGCATCTCAGGACTGAAACGGTTTACGATGTATGCCAACGGCAACCACAACATGTCTATCGCTGACGTCGACGGCGATGGCAAAGATGAGATCATCTGGGGCTCCGCCGCCCTCGACGACGACGGCAAAATGCTTTATTCGGTCGGCTTTGGTCATGGCGACGCTATGCACTTGGCAGACCTGGATCCCGATCGTCCGGGACTCGAGCTCTTTGATGTACACGAGGAAGGAAGTAGATATCCTTGGGACATTCATGATGCAGCTACAGGTGAAATCATCTGGATGGGAGGACAGGAACGCATTGACAATGGGCGTGGAATGGCTGCCGACATCATAGCTTCCAACCGAGGATATGAGTTCTGGTCTTCATACGGTGGCTTCGACAATAACACCAAGTATGTAAAAGATTCTAAAGATCCTGATAAACAACCAGCAAGAAACCAGAATCCTTTCAGCGCCCAGACAGGCAAGCAGGTCATCAGCCAGAAAGGCTCGATGGACTTCCGTATCTACTGGGACGGCGACTTGCAGGATGAACTGCTCGACGGTACAACCATCAGCCATTGGGACAATAATAGCAATAAATTCATCAACACACTCTTAGGCAACTACAACGCCTCTCAAAGCTGCAACGGTACAAAGGCAACGCCCAACCTGCTGGCCGACCTATTCGGCGACTGGCGCGAGGAAGTGATCCTCTGGTCAGCCAGCGACAATGCCACGCTGAACATCTTCACCACCAACACGCCGACCACCTATCGTGTACCGACTCTGATGCACGACCATACCTACCGCATGGGTATCTGCTGGCAGAACACCGCCTATAACCAGCCTCCTCACTTGGGCTACTATCTGCCCGACTACATCGACGGCAAGTTGACAGGCATCGAACAGATCCAGACCAACACGCAGGCAGAAAAGGCCGTCATCTTCGACCTCTCAGGCCGCCAGCTGACCATATCCGACGCGAACACCCTCCCGAAGGGCATCTATATCATCAAACAAGGAGCCAACATTATTAAATATAACAAAAAATGAAGAAACTAGTTTTATCAGCTATCGTACTACTCATGGCTGCCATGAAGGTTGCCGCTCAGGAAGTGACGCCACAACTGACGGCCTTCCCGGAGTTCCGTCCTGCCACCGTCTATATGGCTGACGGCAAGAAAATGGAAATCCCAATGGCTAACATCTTCCTGAAGAACAGTTCGCTACTTTATATCAGTGGAGAACTTACCAAAGAAGCCAATATCAAGAATCTCTTGCGTGTCGACTTCAAGGACCGCTCCTACATCCGCATCGACTCGGTGCTGGCCTATCAGATTGATACCGTCGGATCAAATGCACTCTTCTGTGCCAAGGTGCTCGACCTCAAGGCTTACCAGCAATTAATAAGGAACAATTCCAACATCACCAACCTTGATCTCAATGACCTCTCGTCGATGAACATGTTCCAGTTCACCACCATCGACCTTCAGGACACCAAGGATATCCACTTTCCGGTCATACCCATTTATTATTATCGGATTGGCAACAAGTTCGTCCTCGTGCATGAGCGTCATCTCAAACGAGCCTTTGACAAGGAGAACCGTCGACGGATGGAATCTGTCATGAATCTTCCCGGCTTCAGTTGGACGAACGAAGAATACTTACTCAAAATCTTAGAGATTATACAATAAACAAAGAATCCCCGCCTGATTCTATTACTCTATTGTGTCTTGAAATTATTTAACTAATTGGGGTGATTTTTATAGTTTGTATACATTGGCGTTAACAATCATCGTATCTTTGCACCAGAATCCAGCGAGATTGACGATACTCTATGTGAGCACGCCCGAGAGGGTCAAAGAAACAAGGCTTAAAAGTTGAACTTCACTCCGGAGGAAGTAATACTTCGCAGCCATGATAGTGGAAGACACTTTCACTTTACTATTTCACCGATGGCCTCCCCAATACAGGCATTCGGCTGCTGGATATGCAGCATCTGTGTCACGGTGGGGGCGATGTCTGTGATATGCACCTCACGACTGGTGCTGCCATGCTCCACCTTCCAGCCATAGAACAACAAAGGGATATGGGCATCGTAGGGATTCCAGGCACTATGCGTGGTGCCGATGGGCGACGAACCCCTTCCGAAATCATACCAGCCAGCTTCCAGAACCAGAAACAAATCGCCTGAACGATGAGGATGATAGCCTAAAAGTGCACGGCTGCGGAGCACATCGGGCACACTCCAGGTGTTCACTTTCCCGAAATCCATCACAAACTGCACATGAGGCACCTGAGAGAAATACTCAACCAGCACCTCTTTGACCTTCTCCAGATCCAAACCTAAAGATTTTATCTTGCCGTGATTCAAAAATACACGATAACCGTGGAAACCGTTAATAATCGAACGGTGATCAACAGCATCACCGAATTTTTCCTTCAAACAGGCATTCAACTGATCGTTCAATGCTATTTCACGCGTTTTCCAGGCACCACCATTCATCCCGTGGTCGATCATAAACTGGAAATTATGGGCGCCGCCATGATCGGCTGTCAGAAAAAGAAGGTAATTACCCTCGCCCACCTGACTGTCGAGGGCTTTCAGCAATCGGGCGATATCCTTATCCAGTTCCAAATAGGCTTCATCGGTATGCTCCCCACGGGTGCTGTATTTATGACCAATCACATCTGTCTGCGAGTAGCTTACACAGAGCATGTCGGTTACCTTGCCTTTACCCAACTGCTCACCCTTGAGGGCTGCAATGGCCATATCGGTGGTGATATGTCCGCAGAGGGGATAGAGACCGACATCCTTACCCACTCTCCTTAGCTCTGGATTCTTCTTGAGTTCCTCATTATAGGTCTTCGCCCACTCAGGCAACTCCGTACGATAATAGGTGCTGGTGATAAACTGTCCGTTGTCGGTATCCAACCAATAAGCATGATCAGAACTTCTTCCTGCAGGCAGGATGGCCGCACGGTCTTTATAAGAGATACCCACCACCTTCGACTTGAAGTCGGTATGCAGTCTAATCTGATCGCCGATAGTCGTTGCGAGCAGATTACGGGGCGACATGCACCCCTTCTTGCGGTTATCCGTCCCCACAGGATCCACGGTCTTGTCACCACAGCAGTAAACAGGGTCGTCATCGATAAAGAAGTCATTGCCACAGATACCGTGCAGCGCAGGGGTCGAACCTGTGTAGACACTCGTATGGCCGATAGCCGTCACTGTGGGGACATAGTTGATCAGACAATTGTCGCAACTATAACCTTTCTTGATCAGACGCTTGAAGCCATCCTCACCAAACTGGTCGTAGTATCTGCCAAGATAGTCCCATCGCATCTGGTCGACTACAATGCCCACAACAAGTTTGGGGCGCTCATTAAAATCCGTATGCGCCAAAGCAAAATTGCTGACGCACACCGTCATTACGAAAAACAACAGAATCTTTTTCATTTCTTTTTCTTTGTCTGCATGAATCGAAGTGTCTTGGCCTGTTCTAAGATCAGGTCGGCCATCCTGGCATTGGCATCGTCAACGCCGTTGATGGTATCATAAACAAATTTCAGACCGTCGCGACCGCCATCGTGTTTCAGGACATACGCCAGACAGAGGTATTGCAGGGCCGCTCCTGACGAAAGGATGTCAAGGTCGGTAACAGCCAACTGAGAAAGAGCCAACTGGTAGGCATCGTCGCTATTGTCATCGATGAACTGCTGCACATCGGCGAGCGTCTCCAGTCCGAACGACTCCAGCAGCGGCAGGTAGTTCATCACCGAGATAGGATAGATCTCAGCCTGATTGACGGCGGCGATGCGTCTGTTCAGGCGGTCGAAGGGATGCAGTTCGAGATAGCTGCGGAACGTATCGCCCGATAGTGACACTTCGTCGAGCTGACCGCTCTTCACCAAGGTCTGCACCTGGCGACGGTAGTCGGTAAGTACGATTCGCAGACGACTGAACTCATCGTCGACCAATTCCAACATACCAGCCAGCCGGCTGAACTGTCTTTTATATTCACGGGGGATCTTCACTTCGCCCTTGTAGCCTGTATCGTGCTCAATAGTCGACCAAACATGCTGCAAAGCCGTCCGCATCTGCAATTCGAAGCGCAAGTCACCCAATTCCGGAATCCGGTGTTCTTCCTGCAATCGGCAGATATAGTGCAGCGAGTTGTAACCGAAGCTGTCCAACTGGTGCAATTTGCGCTTGTCGACACTCTCCTGCCAGTCGATGTCGAAGACACGCTTGGCGATGACCGCCACCTTATCCACCTCGTCAGTATAGAAGGTAATGACACGCAGTCCCACGAGGTCGGTCACATCGTAGATGCTCTTGTATTTCGAACCCTTTCGTTCCAGTTTCCCAGCCAAGGACTGCTCGGTTTTTATCCTATATTCAAAAGCCGTTATATAGATGCCCTGCTCACGAAGTGCACGGCGCAACAGGCCGTAGGCCTTCTTGGCCATCTGCTCCAGCATGGGCACTAATTCGCGATACTGCTGCAATAGTGCCTCGCCATGGGGATCGAGTTTTACATTATCCATAAATTGTTTGTTCTTTGTCTATATTCTGCTACAAAAGTAATAATATTATCGAAAACGGCCAAATATTCACCTCATTTCTTGCAAAATTGACCAAATATTTGTATTTTTGCACACGAATCCAAACATACTTAAGACAAATGAAACAAAAACTAATCTTAACTAGCCTTCTTTTAGGCATGTTGTCGGCTGCAGCACAGCCCAATTACGACATGAAGCAAATCAAACGCGAGTATCTGAACCGAGGTGTTATAGCCGTCCGCAACGGTCAGCAGGTTATTGTCAGCTGGCGCACGCTCACCAATGATGCGAAAGGACAAGCCTTTGATATCTACCGCAATGGCAACAAACTCAACCGCGAACCGCTCACAAAAGGCGGCACTTTCTTTGTCGACAACACCCCCCTGCAAACATCAGCCACTTACGAGGTAAGAGGTGGAAGCATCAACGGCCGCTACCTACTTCAAGCCAATGCCCCCGATGGTTATCTGACCATCCCGCTACAGAAACCCGCCGACGGCGAGTGCCCTGACGGCAGACAATACCGCTACTCGGCCAATGATGCCAGCGTGGGCGATGTCGATGGTGACGGACAATATGAGATCATCCTGAAATGGGATCCCTCAAACGCTCGCGATAACGCCCACGATGGCTACACCGGCCCTACCCTCTTCGACTGCTATCGCTTGGATGGCACGCTGCTCTGGCGCATCGATCTGGGCAGGAACATACGTAGCGGGGCACATTACACACCCTTTATCGTCTACGACCTCGATGGCGACGGGAAGGCAGAAATGATGGTGCGCACCTCCGACTGTACCCGCGATGCCAAGGGAAACATCATCGGCGACGCCTTGGCCGACTACCGTCATAAGGGACCCGACAGAATCGGGCGCATCCTGACGGGAAAAGAATACATCACCGTGTTCAATGGTCTCACGGGTGAGGCGATGGACAGCAAACCCTATATCCCCGAGCGTGGCGACCTCAAAGGCTGGGGTGATGAAAAAGCAAACCGCAGCGACCGTATGCTGGCAGCCGTAGGCTATCTCGACGGAAAGAAAGCATCGGCTATCTTCTGCAGAGGATACTACACCCGTTCGGTGCTCGCCGCCTGGGACTGGAATGGTCGCGAGCTCAAGAGCCGATGGGTGTTTGACACCAACGATCCCCAATGGGCCAGTTATGCCGGACAGGGTAACCACAATCTCCGTGTAGCCGATGTCGACGGCGACGGATGCGACGAGATCACATATGGTTCGATGGCTGTCGACCAAAACGGTCGAGGTCTCTACAACACAGGTATGGGTCACGGCGATGCCATCCACCTGATGGCCTTCGACCCCAAGAGCCGCGAGTTGCAAGTGTGGGACTGTCATGAAAACCGCCGCGACGGCTCCGATTTCCGCAATGCCCGCACGGGAGAAGTGATTTTCAAGGTGCCCTCGAAGAGCGACGTGGGCCGGGCGATGGCGGCTGACATCGACCCCAACAACCCGGGCGTCGAAATGTGGAGTGCCGACAGTCACGGGATAAGGAATCTCAAAGGAGAAATCATCAATGCCGCCAAGGATGCCGATGACCCGCAGCACAACAACTACCTGATGCTCGGTGGTCGCTGGCTGCCGATGAACTTCGGTATCTGGTGGGACGGCGACCTGCTGCGCGAGATGCTCGACAGAGACAAAGTGTCGAAATACAATTGGGAGAACAACACCATCGACGATGTGTTCACACTGCCAGGCATTGTGTTCAACAACGGCACGAAGTCGAACCCATGTCTGTCGGCCGATATCCTGGGCGACTGGCGCGAAGAGGTCATCGCCCGCACCCCCGACAGTAGCGAACTGCGTATTTTCGTCTCCCCCATTCCCACCGACTATCGCATCAACTGCCTGATGGAGGATATACCTTATCGTCTGTCGGTGGCCACCCAGAACGTGGGCTACAACCAACCCTCGGAGCCCGGGTTCTATCTCGGCCCCGACGAGACCGTCAATCCATTCTTGAAATAATGAAACTAAAAACAATAACGTCATGAAAAGAATTCACATCTTCGCACTGATGCTCATCGCGGCATCGTTTCTCGCCCTCTCAGGCTGCAAGAACGGCAAGCCATCGGAAGAGCGTCACTCAAGAGCTCTCCGACAGATCATGAATGCCTATGAGGAGAGAGAGTATCAGAAACTGCTGGCACTGGCGGACAGTCTGCACACCATTGGCGAACTAAGTGAGGCTGAAACCTACTACTGGCAAGGTTATGCCTGCGACCGCACCAACCAGTTGCGCATGGCGGAGTTTTATTGGAAGACGGCTATCGCCCAGACCGAGAACTCCACCACCCCCGAGGATCTTGCCATCTACGCCAAGTCGGCCAGCCATCTGGCCAATGTTCTGGGTATGCGAGGTGAGTATAATACCGTGCTCGACATGGCGAAACCTGTGGTCAAACGTCTTGAGGAGCTGAAATGCGACACCATGAGCGACTACAACAACCTGTTGCTTATCATGGGTTTGTGTCAGTCGCGTTTCGGTCTGGCGAAAGATGAAGCCAACGAGAACTACGAGCGCGCTTATCAAACGCACCTGAAAAATATCAACGAACACCGTTCCGATGTGGCCTATAAGAACGCCATCGCCGGTGTGGTGAACATCGCCTTCAACTACAACGAGACACAGGAGTTCCGTGAGGCGCTCGTCTGGATCGACCGCTATGCTGAACTCATCCGTCAGTATGAGCAGCGTAACGATGCCGACCCCGCCTACGTCGACCGTCAGTGGGCCCGTTATGATATCTACCGCGCCATCGCCCTCGACGGTCAGGGGAAGAAAGAAGAGGCTACCAAGGTCTACGACCATTATCTGACCACCCAGTATAGCAAGATGCCCGAGGGCCGTATCGCCGCCGTCGACTATCTGTCCGCCGCCGGTCGTTGGTCGGAGGCCGCCGACAACTACGAGAGCCTTGACGAGATACTGGGCGACGATGATTACTCCATCGAGGACTTCCAGAAGATGGTGCTGCCCAAGTTCAAGGCCAATATGAAGGCTGGTCGCCGTGACTCAGCGATGAGCGTCGCCCTCGAGATCAGCGAATCACTCGACTCCGCCATCACCAAGGCCCGCAAACAGGATGCCGAGGAACTGTCGACCATTCGTCTGAAGACCACCCAATTGGCTGATCAGGAGGCTTCGCGCGTCCGTCTGCGCACCATCAACCTGCTGGTGGCCATCGCCCTCATCTTCGGACTCTTCTCGCTCTACACCCTCTACCGCCGCCACAAGACTCACCGTCTGGTGAAGAAATACAATAGTCTGAAAGCTTCCTACGACGAGATGGAGAGTTCGAAAACCCTCCATACGCAAGGTCTGCTGGAACAGCATATCGCCCGTCAGATCCAGGAGGCCATGATGCCCCGCGCCGTGCCACATGAGGATATCCGTCTGTTTGCCACCCTGAAGCCCGCCAACGAGGTCGACTGCGACCTCTACGACTACTTCGAGCGCAACGGCCATTTCTACTTCTGCATCGGCGAAGCGAAGGGCAAGGGTATCGACGCTTCCACCGCGATGGCAATCACCCGAACCGAGTTCCGTACGCTCTCGTTCGACATGACCAATCCGGCAGAGATCGTGAGTGCCATCAACAAGACACTCATTGGCCGCAACAACCCCAATATGGCCGTCACCCTCCTCGTGGGTGTCCTCGACATCGCTACAGGTCGTCTGTGCTACAGCAACGCCGGACAGACAGCCCCCATGCTCGTAGGCTCCGGCATCGGACTGCTGCCCGTCGACAAGAATGCCCCTGTAGGTACTCATCCCGACTTCCATTACACCGTCCAGGAGACGCGCATCGACCCAGGTACCCTCATCTTCCTCTACACACAGGATCTGTTGGAGATGAAGAACACCTCTGGCGACAACTATAACGAGCGCCGTATGCTTGGCGAGAGTCTGCAGGCCACGAAGGTGCTGGAAAAGAAACTCGCTCCCGAATCGTTCGCCAACTGGATGAAAGAGGCCATCGGCCGCTTCACGGGTCAGGAGGCCAAGGACAACCTGTTCACCATCTTCACCATCCAATACAAGCAGCGCAAGCCGGGCGACCCTTATCAGCGTAGCATCGTCATCTCCAACGATCCGAAGGACGAGGTCTGGATTGCCTACTTCACCAAGGAGGTATGTACGGCCGTCGGCATGAACGAGGCGCAGAGTGCCCCTATCGCAGCGGATATGGAGCATGTGGTGAAGAACCTCATCAAGGAGGGCTATCCCGACGGCACCAAGGGCGACATCCATATCGAAGCCCACGCCGAAGGCACCAATCTGCAGTTCATCATTGCTGCTGGTGAGAAGACAGCAACATTAACAAAGGAAATCAAACAATAAAAACTATTACAAAACAATGAGAAAAACTATTTTATCACTCTTCGCTCTGATGATTGCTAGTACCATGATGGCCCAGAGCGAAACTGCCAGCGAGGTGATGAAGACCTTGCGCAAGGCTAACGACTACTTCATGAGCAAGTATGCCGACCCCACGCTGCCCACCAACGTTAACCGCGTGCGCCCCTCGTCGCTGTGGACACGTGCCGTGTATTACGAAGGACTGATGGCCCTCTACGAGATCGACAAGGACGCACGGTACATCGACTATACCGACCGCTGGGGCAATTTCCACAAGTGGACGCCACGCAACGGTGTGAAGACCAACGATGCCGACGACCAATGCTGCGGACAGACCTATTTCGACCGTTATATGCAGAGTGGTGGCGACGAGAAGATCAAACCGATATTGGAGAACCTCAACAACCAGATGCAGACGCCCAACAAGCAGAAGCCCGAGGCTGAAGGGTCGCTTTACGGCTGGTGGACGTGGATCGATGCCATCCAGATGGCGATGCCTGTCTATATGCAGGCCTATAAGGTGACGGGCGAACGCAAATACGCCGACCACGCGATGAAGATGTACCTCTGGAGCCGTAACACGCTGGCTGGTGGACTCTTCAACACGAAGGAGGGACTCTGGTGGCGCGACAAGGATTATGTGGCACCTTATGCGACCCCCGATGGCAAGAACTGCTACTGGAGTCGTGGCAACGGCTGGGTGTATGCGGCCCTCGTGCGCTGCATGAACCTGCTCTCGCCAAAGGATAAATATTATAAGGTATTAAAGAAAGACTTCCTCCTGATGAGTGAGGCACTCCGGAAGTGTCAGCGTGCGGAGGACGGTCTGTGGAACCCGAGTCTCGTCTCTTATGCCGACTATGGCGGCAAGGAGATGACGGGCACCGCACTCTTCCTCTACGGCATGGCATGGGGCATTCAGAAGGGCTACCTCAAAGCGGCCGTCTATCGTCCTGTCTGCGATCGTGCCTGGGAGGCGCTCGTCCGCGACTGCGTCCATCCTGACGGTTTCCTCGGCTGGGCTCAGGGCACGGGCAAAGACCCCTCCGCCGGCCAGCCTCTCTCCTATACCAAAGTTCCCGACTTCGAGGACTACGGCACCGGCTGCTTCCTCCTCGGCGGATGTGAATACTATAAGCTTGTGAAATGAAAAGACTATTTTTAGGCTTAACGGCCGTGCTGATGACGCTGGGCGCATCGGCACAACGACATACAGAATGTTTGAATCCCGGTTGGGAATTCAGATTGAACAACGAAGGTGAGTGGCGGAAGGTGAACGTGCCGCACGACTTCCAGATTGAACAGCCCTGGGTGGCACCAGCGGCAGATGAGAAAGCCGACAATACCGATGTGGCTGCGAATATCAAGAGCCGTCTGTCGAGTCGCGGTTTCAAGGAGATGGGCAAAGGTTATTACCGTTACCACCTCACCCCCGATGCCAACTGGAAAGGCCGTCGTGTGCTCCTCGACTTCGAGGGCATCATGTACACCGCCGACGTGTTGCTCAACGGCCAGTCCGTGGGAGGCACAAACTACGGCTACGTAGGCTTCGAGATTGACCTCAGCGACCGACTGAAATACGGCGAGGACAACCTCATCGAGGTCATCGCCGATACCCGCGAACCAGACAACTCCCGTTGGTACACCGGCGGCGGACTCTTCCGAAACGTCAGCCTCGTCACCACCCCGAGAGACCTCTATTTCGAGCGTCATCCCCTTTACATCACCACGTGCGACAACCGCTATGTAAGCATCTCTGCCGAGTTCACCAACCGCACCAACAAGGACACGCACGTCGCCCTCGAGATTCTCGATCCCGACGGACAGACGGCCTACTGCGATACTGTCGCCATCAAGCGTCATCGCGGTACCCGTCGGCAGGAAGCCCGCATTGCAACCGACATCGCCATCCCCAATCCGAAAATCTGGGATCTCGATACACCTTATTTATATACTGCGAAGGCCAAGCTGTTGCGCGAGGACGGCACGGTGGCCGACGAGACCTGCGACCAGTTCGGCATCCGCACCATCGAGTTCGGCCCTGACTTCGGCTTCAAACTCAATGGCCATAAGGTGCTCCTCAAGGGCTATGCCAACCACCATACACTCGGCGCCCTCGGTGCGGCCGCCTATCCGAAGGCCATCGAGAAGCGCATCCTGCTGATGAAACAGTTCGGCATGAACCATATCCGCACCTCGCACAACCCCTACAGCCGCGACTTTATCCGCCTCTGCGACAAGCACGGCATCTTACTGGTCGACGAGCTCTACGACAAGTGGACGCGTCAGCATACAGGCGGCAAGGTGCCTTTCGAACAGCTGTGGCAGTATGATGTGCCCGAGTGGATCAAGCGCGACCGCAACTCACCCTCCGTCGTACTCTGGAGTCTCGGCAACGAGTTGCAGCAAGACCCCAACCAGCCATTCAACGACTTCGGCGTGACGATGTACAAACTTCAGAAGACACTGCTCCAGCGTTACGACTCCACACGACTCGTGACCGTCGCCATGCATCCCCGTTACCGCAACTGGGACACCGACTCCCTACCCCACGACCTCGCCATCCAGACCGACATCCAGGCCTACAACTATCGTTATATGTATTTCCCTGGCGACGGACGACGTTTCCCCTGGATGACCTTCTACCAGAGCGAGGCCTCTATCTCCGCCATGGGCCAGAATTACTTCGAGATGAACCTCGACCGCGTGATCGGTCTCGCCTACTGGGGCGCCATCGACTACCTCGGCGAGAGTCAAGGCTGGCCCGCAAAGGGTTGGGCACAAGGCGTGTTCGACATCTCGCTCGAACCCAAGCCCAAGGCCTACTATATGCGCTCGTTCTTCAAACCCGATGAACCTGTGGTACATATCGCCGTCATCGACTCGAAGAATGATGTTATGTGGAACGGCGTGCAGACCGGCAATGACGGTATGAGCGATCACTGGAACCGTAAACCAGGAAGCAAACTCAACCTCATCACCTATACCAATGCCGACGAGGTGGAGCTGTTGCTCAATGGCAAGCGTCTCGGGCGCAAATCCAACCCCGTGAACGACCCCAAGCAGCGCAACCAGATCCGCTGGAACGATATCCCCTATGCCGACGGAAAACTGGAGGCCGTTGCCTATAACAAGGGCATCGTCGTTGCGCGCCATAAGATCGAGACCACGGGCAAGGCCGTCCGCCTCATCGCCACACCCGAGGATAACACCTGGCAAGCCGACGGTACTGATCTGATGCACGTCCGCATCCAGGCTGTTGACAGCAAGGGTCGTCGCGTTCCGATGGCGCAGGATGAACTCCACTTTGCCGTCGAGGGCGACGCCACCATCGCGGCCGTCAGCAATGGCGACATCAATAGCGCCGAACTCAATGCCGTCGACCATCGTCGTCTCTGGAACGGTTCCGCCCTGGTCATCCTCCGGGCAGGCCAGTCATCCTCGAAGATCGTACTCAAGACCTCGGCCAACGGCTACAAGACCGTCGCCACCAAATTGGAAACGAAATGAAGAAGACAAGATTCAAGAAGAAAGCCAAGATTTTCGACATCGTAATTACTGCTGTGGCAGGTATTTTTTCGGTGGGTATAATGCTCTATGGCGTGTTTCATTTGGGACTGAAGGAGGCGTGGCCCGAACTGGTGCTCAACCTGTTCTACATGGCCTGTCTGGTGATGATATGGATGTACTTCTTCAACCGGCTCGACAGCCACCGATTCAACTACTGGTGTTCCGTGTCGGTGGGTATTACGGTACTACTGCGCGACATTCTCTTTGCACCACCTTTGGCCTATTACGCTCTACACCTAACCTGCCTCACACTGTCGGTATTGTTGCTCTGCATGCTCACTTTTTTCTATGCACGCAAGAACTGGCAGAGTTACACCAAGAACAACCTATGGGCTATCTGCGTCATCGACATAATCATTGCCGCACTCTACAACTACGACATCTATCTGGAACCCATCAACGAATATACCGACTATATGCTGACGGAAATCTGGATACGCCCAACTATCACCTATGGTCTCGTAGCTTGTTTCGTGACGGAAGCTCAAAAAGGAAGTAAACAGATATAAACAAAAAGAAAAAGGACTTGGAAGAATTAAATCTTTCAAGTCCTTTATTCTTAATCTCTTGCTTTTGGTAGCGGGAGCCGGGATTGAACCGGCGACCTCATGATTATGAATCATGCGCTCTAACCAGCTGAGCTATCCCGCCATCATTTTTGTTAAGCGGGTGCAAAGGTACTACTTTTTTGGAAACTACCAAAATTTTTCTGGAAAATATTTTGTGTTTCCATAAAAATTATGTAATTTTGTAGCGACTAATCACAATAACAAACCCGTAAAGCATATGGGAAAACAGAAAATCGACATCGAATACCCTCTGACAACAGCGTCTCCGAATATCATCTGGGAGATTATCAGCAGTGCGCACGGGCTGGAACGCTGGCTAGCAGACCATGTGACGGAAGAAGAAGGTGTGTTTACTTTTACTTGGGGGGAGCCCTGGACACAGCAGGATGTGCGTCGGGCGCAATTAATAGAATATGTGAAACACGACCATATCCGTATGCAGTGGGAAGAGGAGGACGATGACACGTATTGGGAAATGCGGATTGAGAAGAGTCCACTGACAAATCATCTGAACCTGCTCATCACCGACTTTGCGGAAGACGACGATGCTGACGGACTGAAGATTCTCTGGGAAAGCAATCTCGACAGGCTTCACCGCGCTAGCGGACTTTAGCAACTTTTCACTATTAACTTTTCGCTATTCGGGATTTTCTTCGTACCTTTGCACGCTGATTATGTTCCGAATTAAGAAATTAGACATATTTATCGTTAAGCAGTTCGGGCTGCTTTTCATAGGCACCTTCTTCATCTGCCAGTTTGTGCTGATGATGCAGTTCCTGTGGCGATACGTTGATGAGCTCATCGGAAAGGGTCTGTCGCTGGAGATCATGGCACAGTTCTTCTGGTACATGGGCCTGATGCTGATTCCGCAGGCCCTGCCTTTGGCCATTCTGCTATCTTCGCTCATTTCATTCGGTAACTTAGGCGAAAGTTCTGAACTGACGGCCATCAAGGCTGCGGGCGTTTCGCTGTTGCAGGCTTTCCGACCGTTAATCTTCATTGTGCTACTGATTGCAGGCGTATCGTTCTATTTCCAAAACATCGTAGCACCGATGGCCAACCAGAGTTTCTATCGGTTGCTGCTGGGTGTGAAGCAGAAGAGTCCGGAGGTAGAGATTCCTGAAGGAATCTTCTACGACGGCATACAAGGTAGTAACATCTACGTGCAGAAAAAAGACCTGAAGACGGGTATGCTCTATGGTGTAATGATCTACCGCCAATCGGGCAGCTACGAGGACCAGGCGATCATCCTTGCCGACTCGGGCATGATGCAGTCGACGGCGGAGAAAAAGCATCTGGTGCTGAACCTGTTTAGCGGCGAATGGTTTGAGAACATGCGCTCGCAAGACCTCGCCAACAGTGCTGCTGTGCCCTATCGCCGCGAGACGTTCTCTACAAAGCGCATTGTTCTCGATTTCGACGGCGGCTTCAATCTGGCCGATCTGGCCGACATCTCTGCCGACGCCCGTGCGAAGAGTCTGGGACAAATCTTACACGACATGGACTCGATCAAGGAGTTTAACGACAGTGTGGGTCATGCCTACTACGCTGATGCCCAGCGCTATACCTACCGGCACCCGCAACTCTCGCAGAACGACTCGTTGAAGGCACTCAGGGACGCGCGTACGGAGAAGGTGAACATCGATACGGTCTTTGCCCGTCTGAACAACCGCGAAAAACAGGAAGTGGTGACGGATGCCATGAACACGATCCGCATGTCGATGACGGATATGGAGTATAAGGGTGAATATGCAGAATACCTGCACCGCAGAATGCGAACCCACCAAATCGAGGCCATCGGCAAGTTTACACTGGCGCTGTCGTGTATCATTTTCTTCTTTATCGGTGCGCCATTGGGTGCCATTATCCGCAAAGGCGGTCTGGGTGTGCCTGTCATTGTATCAGTGCTGGTGTTCATCGTCTACTTCATTTTCGAAAACTCCGGCATGAAGATGGCGCGCGACGACCAATGGACAGTGTGGTTCGGCAAACTCATCTCCACTGCCGTGCTCACGCCAATAGCTATTTTCTTCACGTACAAGGCCAACAACGACTCGGTAGTATTCAACATCGACCTTTATAAGAATTTTGCCATGAAATTACTGGGTCTGCGTTCGAAGCGACACATCTTCCGCAAGGAGGTGATCATTGAAGATCCGAAGTATCAGGAGGATGCACAGAAGCTACAGAGTCTGAATCAGGACATTTACCGCTATACCCACGAACATAAACTCTTACATTGGCCCAATCCAATTAAGGTATTCTTCCATGCTGGTGACGACCAGGAGATGGAGATAATCAACGAACGACTGGAGGCAATTATAGAGGATCTAAGCTACACGAAGGATAAAATCATCCTGTCGGAACTGAACCACTATCCCGTATTGGCGACGACTGCCCACACACGCCCATTCAGGAAGAAGTGGCTGAATATCATCGCAGGACTGATTATCCCACTGGGTATCTTCTTTTACATCCGAATGCTACGTTTCAGAATGCGACTCTACCGTGACCTTCGCACCATCCGACATACCAGCGACCACATTGTAGAGCGTATTAATAATATGTAAACATTATTTATATATGGACACACTACAACTGAACAAGATAGAAGAGGCCATTGAAGACTTCAAGGCCGGAAAGTTTGTAATTGTCGTCGACGATGAGGATCGTGAGAACGAGGGCGACCTGATTATCGCCGCTGAAAAAATCACGGCTGAGAAGGTGAACTTTATGTTGAAACACGCCAGAGGCGTGCTCTGTGCCCCTATCACCATTGAGCGCTGCAAGGCGCTCGAATTGCCCCATCAGGTGGAAGACAACACATCTGTCTTGGGCACGCCCTTTACCGTGACTGTCGACAAACTGGAAGGCTGTACCACAGGTGTTTCAGCCCACGACCGTGCAGAAACCATCAAGGCCCTCGCAGACCCTCACTCTACACCGCAGACCTTCGGACGACCAGGCCACGTGAACCCTCTATACGCCCAAGACAACGGCGTATTACGGCGCAGTGGACATACCGAAGCAACTATCGACCTATGCCATATGGCGGGTCTCTATCCCGCTGGTGCCCTGATGGAAATCATGAACGAAGACGGCACCATGGCGCGACTGCCGCAACTGTTGGAACTGGCTAAGGAATGGAATCTGAAGGTCATCAGTATCAAGGATCTGATTGCCTACCGCCTGCGTACGGAGTCGCTCATCGAGGTTGGCGAAGAAGTGGATATGCCCACTGATTACGGCCATTTCCGTCTGATTCCCTTCCGTCAGAAGAGCAATGGACAGGAGCATTTGGCATTAATCAAGGGCGAGTGGCAGGATGACGAACCCGTACTGGTACGTGTCCACTCGTCGTGCATGACGGGCGATATTCTCGGTTCGAAACGCTGCGACTGTGGTGAACAGTTGCACAAAGCCATGCAAGCTATCGAAAAAGAAGGCAAGGGCGTAGTGATATATATGCAACAAGAGGGCCGTGGTATTGGCCTAATGAACAAAATAGCCGCCTATAAACTCCAAGAGGAAGGTCTCGATACTGTCGATGCCAATATCCATCTGGGGTTCAAGCCCGACGAGCGTGACTATGGCTGCGGTGCACAAATGCTTAGACATCTGGGGATTCACAAAATGCGTCTGCTGACAAACAACCCAGTGAAACGCGTAGGTCTCGAGGCCTACGGACTAGAGATTGTAGAGAACGTACCTATCGAGGTAACCCCAAACCCCTATAACCTCCGCTATCTGGAAACAAAAAAGAACCGAATGGGGCATTTGCTTCACTTGAAATAGTTAAAGTGTGAAAAAGATTACTCTTTTCACAAAAAAAAATAGTACTTTTGCACAAAACTTGATAAAATATGGCAAAACTATCCGATCGTTTGCAGCGTCTGGCCCCTTCTGCCACGCTGGCAATGTCGCAGAAGAGCGCTGAAATGAAGGCGCAAGGCATCGATGTGATCAACATGAGTGTGGGTGAACCCGATTTCAACACCCCCGAGCCCATCAAACAGGCTGCCAAACTGGCTATCGACGAGAATTATTCCCGCTATTCGCCTGTACCTGGCTATCCCGATCTCCGGCAGGCCATTGCACGTAAATTGGAGCGCGAGAACCACCTGCACTATTCACCTGCAGAGATTCTTGTATCGAACGGTGCCAAGCAGAGTGTCTGTAACACCGTGATGGCGCTAGTGAACGACGGCGAGGAAGTTATCATTCCTGCTCCTTATTGGGTAAGCTATCCCCAGATGGTACTGTTGGCTGGCGGTAAGCCCGTCATTGTCGAAGCCGGCTTTGAGCAGAATTTCAAGATGACGCCCGCTCAGTTGGAAGCCGCCATTACCCCCAAGACACGCATGATTATCCTCTGTTCGCCCAGCAATCCGACAGGAAGCGTGTACAGCAAGGACGAGTTGCAGGCACTGGCCGAAGTGATTCTGAAACATGACGATCTCTACGTGTTGGCCGATGAAATCTACGAGCACATCAACTATATCGGCAAGCATGAGTCGATAGCACAGTTCCCCGGTATGAAGGAAAGGGCCATCATCGTCAACGGCGTATCGAAGGCCTATGCGATGACCGGCTGGCGTATCGGCTATATCGCTGCGCCCGAGTGGATAGTAAAGGGTTGCAACAAGTTGCAAGGACAATATACCAGCGGCCCGTGTTCTGTGAGCCAGAAGGCTGCGGAGTTCGCCTATGTCGGCGACCAGCAGTGCGTGGAGGACATGCGCCAGGCCTTTGAGCGTCGCCGCAACCTCATAGTAAAGTTGGCCAAGGAGATTCCCGGCCTGGAGGTGAACGTGCCCGAGGGCGCCTTCTATCTCTTCCCGAAGTGCAGCTCGTTCTTCGGCAAGAGTGACGGCCAGACCACTATCAACAACTCTACGGATTTCGCCATGTACCTGCTTGAGAAAGGTCATGTGGCAACGGTTGGCGGCGACGCCTTCGGCGATCCCGACTGCTTCCGTATGAGCTATGCTACAAGCGATGAAAATATCACCGAGGCAATGAGACGTATGAAACTGGTGTTAGCCGATTTGAAGTGATTATTGAAAATTAACTAGTTAAATCTTGTTAATCCGTGCGGTAGTCGCTTGAAATTTGTTATCTTTGCCAAGTGATTTCGGCGAAAGTCGGAAAAGGTTATCTACGGAACTAGCAAAAACGTATTGAAAGAGAATATTTATAACTCAATTTTTAATAACTAAAAAATTTTAATTAAATTATGGCAACAACAACAAAGGCTGCAGCCCCAGCCAAAAAGAATTCGGGCTTCCAAGGTGTTAAAGCTGCATGGATTATCCTCGTTATCTGTGCTATCGCAGGTTACAGTGTTTGGTATTTCGTAATGGGTAACCCCGACAACTTCATCGGTGGCGACCGTAGCGGTCATCCTGCAAACCTTCTGGGTACTGTGTATAAGGGAGGTTTCGTGGTAGGTCTGATCCTTACCCTTCTCTTCACTGTTATCTGCCTCGGTATCGAGCGCTATTTCGCTATCAAGACTGCAGCTGGTAAGATCAATCTTGCCAAGTTCACCGCTCAGGTGAAGGACCTGATCAAGGGTCAGAAGTTTGCTGAGGCTGAGGCTCTCTGCGACAAGATGCAGGGTTCTGTAGCCAATGTGGTAAAAGCTTCTATCAAGATGTATCAGACCGTTGAGGGTGACGACACTCTGAAGAAGGCCGCTAAGATTGCTAAGATCTCTCAGGCTCACGAGGAGGCTACTCAGCTGGAGATGCCTACCCTTCAGATGAACATGCCTATGGTTGCTACCATCGTATCTCTGGGTACCCTGACCGCTCTGTTCGGTACTGTGCTCGGTATGCTTGGGTTGCTACCGTTGTTTACAACTTCTTCTCAAACAAGATCGACAAGCTGACTTACGCTCTCGACGAGATTGGTTTCACCATCGCTGCTACATACGATTCTAATCACAACGAGGCTTAATTCTTAACCATTTTTTTAACGCATAAAAAGCATTTAGAGAATGGCTAAAATTAAGATACAGAAAAAAGACATCTGGATTGACATGACGCCAATGTCAGACGTGATGACGCTGCTTCTGTGTTTCTT
>CACWSX010000014.1 GCA_902763615.1 uncultured Prevotellaceae bacterium
GAAGAAAAATTCAATTTTGGTAAAGCAGGTGCTCATGAGCATCGTTACCGCAGGTATTATAAGTTTCTCATTCGCATTCACATCATGCAGCGATGATGAGTTAGACAACAGTATGGTAGAGCCGGTTTCCGCACAGCAGGGCGACTACTCCAACTACGAGCCTTACGGACTCACGTATCACAACTTCGACAGTGAAGACGATGTACAGATCCTGAACGCCGACACCACAGAGATTGCCGTTAAGAAGTCGCTCGCCGACAAGCTGGGCATCACAAACTTCGAGAACCACCCCATCGGCATCTGGGACTCTCCCAGCCACATGGCATACGGTCGCAAGGGTCTGAAGCAGGAGCTCGTTGGCGACACCTATATTATTAAGGTAGGCAAGGTCACCACCGCAGAGCTCATCGGCGACAAGGCCGCCCAGATCTCCACCGACCTCTACGTGAATGAAGATGCACAGGCCGTAGCCACCCGCGCAGCTGAGGACAACATTCCCGAGTTCGCTGCCAAGTACGTCGACGAAAACAACATGGTCCACCCCGCAGCCATCCTGTACACCGACCCCTACGGCTACGACAAGGATTATCATTTAGAGGGCGACATGCCTTCTGCCAGCGCCACCCGCGCAGCACAGACCGGTGAGTACCAGTACGCTACCCCGGAGGAACTGCTGAAGGACACCCGCGCCTCGATTCATCCGCGCATCCTGTCCATCGACAGCGAACTCAAGTTCGACAAGAAGTTCCAGCTAGGCAAGTGCGAGGGCGACTCCATCAACATCGCCGGTAAGATTCCAGTAGAGTTTAACCTGAACTACTTCCTCACCCTCAACGCCGGTATCAAGTGGGCGGGTATCATTCCTTATCCCGCCATCAAGAAGTTTGAGACAGGTTTTGACGGCAATTTCGGATTCCACCCAGAGTTTACCATCGGATTCTCCAAGGAGTTCAAGCTCCCTGATGATAAGGAAAAGGTCAAGCTGGCTAGTTTCAGGGGCTATACCTTCACTTTCGTCATTGGTGTCATCCCCGTGGCAGTCACTGTTAATCCAAACCTCTACCTGAAGTTCGACGCAAGCGTCAAGGGTTCTGCACATCTGAAGTGCAAGTACGACTACTCCAACAAGTTCAAGGCCGGCTGTCGTTATGAAGGGAAATGGTCTACATTCAAGGAGTTTGAAGAACTGGAGAACGAGTTCACCATGTTCCAGCCAGAACTGGAGTTCTCAGCAGAAGCAGGTGTAGGTCTCTTCCTCGCAGCAGACGTGAAGATCTACGACGTGGCAGGACCGGAGATTGGCGTAGGTCCCCGCCTGGGTGCAGAAGCCAGCATCAACATCAACCCCAATGGCATTGACTGGAATGCAGAGGTAAAGCTGACCGTACAGGCCTGGGCCGGTGCAAAGATTGAAATTCTCGGCTATGAGCTCGCAGAGTGGCACACCACTTTCGACATCGTAGGCCCCTGGACACTCCTGAAGTTCCCGAGCGACGGCACCGAGCACAAGAGCCCCGCAAAGAAACAAGAGGAATTTCTGTTGGATACCTATGTGAAAATGTTCAATGAGATCGACGAGAAGTATGACACAACATTCCTGAATCGTTTTGAGAACGTGCTGTTGATGCGAGCAGAGAGGAATAAGTGGACTCGCGAACAGACTTATCTGCAACTTTACGAGTGCTTTGACAGAACATTGGATCCTAAGAAATACAATCCCTATAGTTCTAAAAATTACACGAAATACCCCGCTGATGCCAACAATGCAGAATCAAGAACCAAAGTCTTGGATCTGCTTGCAGAATTAGAAAAGGCAGAAGAGAGGAACTACAACAACTATATCATCCAGCAGAACCAGTTGGAGATCATAAACTTTATTGCGGCAAACGAAGAACTTAATAAAATCAAGAATAGAAACGGATTCGACCCTATCTATAGAAGTCATGCCACTTCGGCGATTAGAAACTTCAAGAGTAAGTTCAACCGCGAGCCAAAGCAGAATGCAGAAGACCTGAAGTGGATTCTCGAAGAGACTATCAGACTAACAAAGGAGCATGTAGCAAAATACTAAAGATACGATTCAAATCCTCTCTTTAAAGAAAAGCGAGCCGCAAGGCCCGCTTTTTTTTTGCTAACGGCTCTGAGTAACCTTTTTAATCATCCTCAGCGCTATCACGCCCGCCAATATATTGGCTACGAAGGAAGCCGCTATCAGCAACAGGGTGACGAGTAGCCCTTGGAGGGCAGGTGTACCTCCCAGCAGCATGCCGGCATAGAGCATCGGCACGACCATCACTAATGGCTGAGCCATATTCCTTACTTGATGAAACATGTCTTCGCGCAGCACCTCGGGCTTCTGCTGGTTGCGCTGGTAGTTCATCATGGTCTGCATGAGCGAAACCGTCATACAGGCCATCAGCACCGAATAGACGGACTGGAAGACACTGATGGGCAGCATCAGCATCGTACTGCCTCCCACCACCATGCTGCCTACGAGCATCGCCGCGCTGACGGGCCAACACATCTTACGCCACATAGCCTGTAGCGGAAACAGGCACCAGCATATCGACAGAACCAATACCAGCAGGAACCAGAGCAGATAGGCCCACCAGGCGTCTGTCTGATACACCGTCCACACCACGGCTACGACGACGGCCATCTGTGCCACCGTGGCTCCGAATATCACCAACATGCGACGCAACATCTGCCTGTCGAAGGCGGCCAATGCTATCATCGCTACCAGCACAATGCACGCCACCAGGGCCGCGCCCCACAAAGAAATCTCTGATACTAACATACTAAAATAGACATGTTTCAAAAATCACGCTACAAAGATACTGCTTTTCCATGAATTATGACACATAAATCCTTTTTTTTGCTTTTAAAATAGGTTTGATGCGACAACTGTGTCAACGTTCCCCCCGATTTGTTACAAAACACCCCGATGTGTCGCAACAAGTCGGAGCGAAATGCAGGTGATTGCTTGGAAACAGACGGAATAATCCCTAACTTTGCAGCATAACAATTTGAAATATTACAATTATGACAAGAAAAAAGTATTTGGTTAAGACGATGCTCATGAGCATCCTGACCGTAGGAACAATAATGACTTTCACCGCTTGCTCAAGCGATGACGATATCTTGTTGGAAGTAAAGAAGAATGGAACATTGAACATCAACCAGTATGCAGCATCAGAGCGCACCGTGCTGGTGTATCTGGCTGGCAAGAACAATCTGTCGGAATCGCTGCAGACGAACCTGGAGCAGATGAAGGAAGGATCGAGACGCATCGGCAACAACACGCTGCTGGTATTCGTGCGTCGCGACATGCAGGGTGAGAAGCCTTGGCTGGCACGCGTCCGTAACGGTGAGCTGACAGACTCGCTGTCGCTCGAGGACATGGGCATCAGCACCAGCAACATGCAGGCTTGCAACCCGGAGCTGATGGAGCAGGTACTGAGGTATGCCTACAGCCACTATCCCGCCAACGAATACGGCCTGGTGCTGGGTGGACACTCCACTGGCTGGCTCATCGAACAGGAGCCCGGCGAGACTCGTGCCTTCGGTGTGGACAATGGCGACGGCTACGCCTATAGCAGTAAGAACAGAAGATGGATCAACGTGCCGACGATCGCAAGGGTGCTGGAGCAGGTGCCTCACCTGAAGTTCATCTTCGCCGACTGCTGCAACTTCATGTGCCTGGAGACGATGTACGAGCTGCGCAACGCCACCGACTACATCATCGGCTCGCCGGCAGAGATCCCCGGCGAGGGCGCACCCTACGAAGAAATCGTGCCTGCACTGTTTGAGAAGAATACATTCTGCACATCCATCATCGACCTCTATTACAACGTACAGAACGGCAACCTGCCCCTCTCGGCAGTGAAGACCAGCGCCATGGACCAGCTGGCCAGTGCCACCCGCTACGCCCTCGACAAGGTGCAGGCCATGACCGGCAGCGGCTATGCCGACACGCAGGGACTGATACACTACGGCTACAGCGCATCGAGCATACAGTTCCACCAGGAGTACAACCTATTCTATGATGCCGGCGACTTCTTCCGCTCACAGCTCTCGGAGAGCGACTACCAGCAGTGGAAGCAGGCCTTGGATCAGGCCGTCGTGGAGAAGCGCTTTGCCCAGCAGTGGAGAACCTGCATGACGTGGCGCAACATCTACAGCGACTTCGAGATGACCGAAGAGAAATACCACGGGGTGAGCATGTATATACCGCAGGATCCCAATACGGAATACGGAAAATACTATGCCCGCAACAATGAGGACATCAAACAGCTGAAATGGTACCAATCCGTAGGCTGGTAAGACGATATGAGCGGCAAAAGCGAGCCCCACGGCCCGCTTTTTTTTGTGCATAACGCAAAAAAAAAAGACCTGAAATTTGCTGTTTCGGATAATTATGCCTATATTTGCAGCAGATATTAAACTATAAGTAATATGAAGACTGAATTCAGAGAAGATGGCCAGAACTACGTGATGACCTTCGAAGGTCGGCTTGATACGTCATCGTCACTCCAGGTAGGGCGCGACATGCAGGTGCTCTACGACTGCGAGGGCCATGACATCATCCTCGACTGCACTAATCTGGAATACATCACCAGCAGCGGTATGCGGCTCTTCCTCGACCTGCTGAAGGTGGCCAAGAGCAAGGGTAGCAAATGTACGCTCACAGGACTCAACGACGAGATCTACGAAGTGTTCGACGAGGTGGGATTCATTAATCTTTTTGATATCATCAAAGCACCATGACGGAAAAGGAAATCAAACAGATGCAGGCCGAGATAGAACGGCTGAGAGCCGACAATGCCCGGTTGCAGTCGGAGATGATACGACTGGTGAGCCGTAACCTCGACCTCAGCGAGCGGATGGAGGCCGATGTGGAGCTGCGCCGGCGTTTCGAGGTGGCGCGGACCTTGATGAAGGAGAATTTTGAGCGGCAGCGCAATGCCGACCTGCAGGACGACGGACAGCTGATGGCATTGATAGACCTGCGGCTCGAAGAGAAACGCTCGCACCTAGACCCCAACTTCGACGCCAAGCAGCTGGCCGAACTCCTCGGCGTCAGCCCGGAGCGACTCGTCAGGCTCTTCCGCAACAAGTCGATCTACCGCACACCCGAGGCCTATATCGACAACCTGCGCACGATGAATGCCCTGCGACTGCTGCGCACGCAGCCCAACTACAGCATCGCTGCCATTGCCGAGGAGTCGGGCTTCAACCATGTGCGCACCCTGCAGCGCCGCATCATGGATGTCACCGGCATGTCGCCGGCAGACTACAGGGCCCTCTTCACAAGGGATATGTAAACGGGATATCATTCGCTACAGTTCATCAAGATGAAATCCATCTCCAAACGACTCACGCTACGCATCATGATGGTGGTACTGGCCATGATGGCCGTCATTGCCGGTGTGGTGTATCTCACCGTGAGCGAGTACATGGATGACGAGGCCGAGATGCGCTTTCAGATTGTGGTGATGAGGGCGCATAGGGAGATACAGCGCAGACTGTCGGATGTCTATGTGGCAACCAACAATAACGTTCATGAGATAGAGCGCGACATCGACGATCCAGACAGGTTGTACGACCATCTGGAGCGTATCGTCAAGGAGAACCCTTGGATCGTCAGCTGCGGACTGCTGTTCGTACCCGACTATTATCCGGAGAAAGGCAAATACTTTGTGCCCTTTGCCACCCGCGATACGGCAGACGTGGTCAGCGTGATGCGCATCGACACCGTGTATCACGATTACTTCGAAGATGACTGGTATGTAGCGCGGATGGAGAGCGATAGTGCCGACTGGGTGGATCCCTACTTCGAGGATCCGCAGCTGACGACCTATATTGAGCCGCGCCTGCTGACCACTTACGCTGTACCCATCCACAACCGTGAGGGGCAGCCCGTGGCCCTACTCTGTTCTGACCTGTCGCTGGAGGATTTGAGAAATGACATGCTGCAGAAAGTCAGACAGGGGAAAAGGAACTACGAGCAGAACGAGAAGCATCCGTCGTACAACTGCATCATCGACCGCAACGGCCGTTACGTTCTCCATCCTGACAGAGACCGCATGCTGAAAGACACGCTCGATGCCAAAGTGACTTTCAAGGGGAATGAGGGAACCGTATCTGCCATCGTCGACGGAGTGCCGTCGTGGATTTTCTATCGCCATCTTAAATATGTGGAGTGGACCGTCATGATGGTGGTACCCGAAAACCTGATACAGCGGCACGGGCGCATGCTCAACACCATCATCCTGCTGGTCATGCTCATCGGTCTGGCGGCTATCTACCTGTTCTGTCGCCAGCAGATCAGAAAGGTGACATCACCCCTCCACCGCTTCGCCCGTTCGGCAGAAGAGGTGGCGAAAGGCAACTTCAATGCTCCGCTGCCCGACATCAGGGACGACGACGAGATACGCCTGTTGCGCGACTCGTTCGGCAACATGCAGCTGTCACTCAGCCAGTATATCGACGAACTGAAGACCACTACTGCCCAGAAATCGGCCATCGAGAGCGAACTGTCCGTTGCCCGCAGAATCCAGATGTCAATGCTGAGGAAGAACATCCCAGAGCGTCCGGATCTGGAGGTTGATGCCACGCTGACCCCCGCCAAGGCCGTGGGTGGCGACCTCTACGACTACTTCGTGCGCGACAACCGCCTCTACTTCTGTATCGGTGACGTAGCAGGCAAGGGCGTTCCTGCCGCATTGGTCATGACCACGGTCTGCGGCGCCTTCCGTCTGTTGGCTGAGAGTGAGTCGGAGCCGATGCGTATCGTCAGCCGCATGAACGATATGATCATCCGCGACAGTAGCATGACCCTCTTCGTCACCTTCTTCGCCGGGGTGCTCGACCTCAGCACCGGGCATCTGCGCTACTGCAATGCCGGGCATAAGCCACCGCTCATCAATGGACAGCCCCTTGGCGTGGATCATAATCTGCCCATCGGCGCCATGCCCGATTGGGTGTTTACCGCACAAGAGACCAGTCTGGCCCCGGGCAGCACCCTCTTTCTCTATACCGACGGTCTGGACGAGGCGGAAAATGCCGGCCACAATATGTTTGGCAAGAAACGGGTGATGGAGGTGATAAAGACCGCCGGTTCCCAGCCCCGTGCGCTCATCCGACGGATGACGCAGGCTGTGGCCGACTTCACAGGCGACACTGAGCAAAGCGATGACCTCACCATGCTCGTTTTGCAATGGAAGAAAATCCATGATGACCTGCACCTGCCTGGTTATTATCCAGGCCTATTACTATAGTCGGAAAGGCAAATCATTCGACATCAGGACCCGGGTTCTGTTTCACTCGTTATCGTTGTTGCTGCTGGTCTTTGCCGCCATGGGCGCCTACTCGCGCGTCTATCTCTCCCAGCACTTCCTGTCGGATGTGTGCGTGGGCAGCATCATCGGCTTTGTTACACCGTTCCTGATATTCTATTTCTGTAGGGAAAAGATTCTTAGACTTTATAGCAAAGAGATCAAATGACGACATTATTGCAAAAGGTGAAAAAGGCGCTTTTTTTGTTACATTATCTTCTTCAGCAATTCGAGCATGTATGCCCAAGCGTGCTCGATGGAGTTTGTTGGGTACAACCACTGTGGCTTTCGCCGATGTGGCAATGGCATTCGTCGCCTACGACTTCTGTCTGATAGGGCAGATTGATAGCCATCATGATGCCTCCGGCATCAGATGTTGACGAGGAAGGAGAGACCGATGGTGAAGTAGTTCATCTTCTTGGTCTTCTTATACTCAATGGGTCCCATGTCGTCGGCGTATTTGGAGAAGGCCTGCATAAAGGTGTAGGTACCATCCGTCACGTTCTTCTTCAGGAAATGATAGGGATCGTAGGTCATCGTAAAGTTCTTCTCGGTGTAGTCGTAGTCACAGTACAGACGCCATGAGAAGTTAGATTTGTACTTGTAGGTGAGTGAGATGCCCGTACCAAACGAGGTAGAGCTCTTGGCGCCAATCGTCAGGTAGTCCCATTCGTCGGTCCACTTCTCGCCAATGTTCGTAGGATAAGACAAATCGGTGATTTCTATCTGAGGTGCATAACCGTTCCGAGCCCCAGAGCTCTCGATACCAATCTTATAGTCGATGTTACGGACATACCCCTCGGCATGGCCGTCGATGTCGAGTTCCTGTGTAAACGAACGGCCGATGAGAGCCTTGGTGCCCAGGGCAAAATGCTTGCTGAGCGGGAGGTTGAAATAGAGGCCTAAACTGCCCGTGAACTCGGCCAGATGGTCGCTCTTTACCACACCGTAGATATCCGTCACAGGCGCATCGGCTGGTGTTTCGAGATTCTGAAAGTCGAACAAACCGATTTTATCCAAGTAGGTGAAAGCATCTGATACTGGCTCGCCTGTGTAATCGTTCGGGAACTGCTGATAATAAGCGTCTGCCAAGCCTCCCCAAGCATCCCAGTCCTGAACCTGCACAGACTCGGCATACTGTCCGAAGGTCTTTGCCGACATGGCGCGCACACGCAAACGTCCACCGACACCGACATACTTATTGAAGAAATAGGCACCCTCGGCATCCACCACCGTAGCAGCACGGAACTCTACCTGACTACTGATTTCCTCGTCGAGGTCGATATCCTCCGCGATTTGTCCGTCGACCCGGTCTTTATAACTGAAATCAAGGCTCTTGCTGCCCAGGCCTACACCCATCGAGATGCTGAAGAACGAGGGGTTCTCGAAGTCCATCTCCAGATCGTTGCGCAGCAGGCCTTTGCCCTTGAAAAGCAGGTCGCCGACAGCATAGCCTAACTCGGTGGAGAGGATACCAATACCGGCACCTGACATCACGTCGCTCACCCAGTGGCGATTGTTAAGCACACGCATCACACCCGTGGCGGTGGCCAGACCATAACCGGCTACGGAATACCAGGGTGAACGCGTAAGACCATACTCCTTATGCAGCAAGGTGGCACCTACGAAGGCGGTGGCGGTATGGCCTGAGGGCCATGAGTTGGCAGTAGAACCGTCGGGGCGCATTTCCTTGGCGGTATATTTGATGCCATTGACAAAGCCGGCCATGATGCCATACGACAGGGCGGCACTTGCCAGCAGGCGGGGCCAGTCGCTACGACCTTCGACACCTGCCAGCTTCAGACCCACCACAGCCGTGGGGCCGAAGAACTGCAGATAATCGTCGATGCCTGTCTTGAAATCGCTCAGCAACTGTGTATTCTTCTTGCCGCCATCCTCGGCCTTCTGGTTGACACGGAACATGGCCTTATCGCCCTTGATGGCCAAGCCTGCGATGAACAGGGGCACACCTACGAAGGTCATATCGTCCATGAACTTATATGGCTTGACACCGGGGTTGGTCTTCGACTTGAAGAAATCGAAATCCATGCCCTGCGTCTGCACGCTGCTGTAAGAAGCGTCCATATTAGCCTTACTGCCGGCAAAGGGGTTTGCAGGGAGCTCGCCCATCACCAATTCGGGTTTCATCTCGGGTGTCGTCAATTTCAGCGGCTCCATTTCTGTATAGAAGGAGCTGCTTGCTTTTACCATCATGCAGACCATGAAGATGGTCAGAAATGCTAGTAGTCTTTTCATTGTGTTCTTATTTAAATTTCATCGGAGTATGTTGCAAAGATACGTTAAAAACCATGATTCACCAAAAAATTGCGCAATTATTTTGTAAATTTGCACCAAAATTCGAACTATAGGTATGAAGAAACTTACATTTTTATTGTTTGCACTAGTCTTTGCAGGGTTCGCAAAGGCGGAGGACGGCCACCAGCTGTGGCTGAGATATGACAAAGTACAGAAAGCACAAGTATCGGGACCAGAATGTCTCGCAGCCGAGGAACTGCGCAATTACTATCAGGGTGCGAAAGCGACGCTGGTGACAGATCCCACGATGGCCGAGGATGCCTACCGAATCGACGGCAGCACCATCACCGCCAAGAACGAGATGGGTCTGCTCTATGGTGCCTACGCCCTGCTGAGAGGCGAGAAGGGCTATTCAGCTCCGTACTATAAACTCCGTCTGTTAAACCATTGGGACAATCTGGACAGTTCGATAGAGCGCGGCTATGCCGGACGCAGCATCTTCTGGGCGTTGGAAGACCCGAAGACGCGACGGAACAGCGACCAGTGGAAGCCCAAACCCATCGACGTGGCGCTCATCAGGGAATATGCACGTGCCAACGCCTCGATCGGTATCAACGGTACCGTGCTCAACAATGTAAATGCATCGCCCAAGATGCTTTCGGCCCTCTATCTTAATAAGGTAAAGGAGATAGCAGATATCCTGCGCCCCTATGGCATCAAGGTCTACCTGTCGGTAAACTTCGCCTCGCCGATGTCGATTCCCGCCAAAGGATTCAACGGTGGTAAGCCCGTGAAGACGGCTGATCCGCTGAACAAACAGGTGAAGGCTTGGTGGAAGGCGAAGGCCAAGGAGATCTATCAGCTGATTCCCGACTTCGGCGGTTTCCTGGTGAAGGCCAATTCTGAAGGCCAGCCCGGCCCCTTCGATTATAACCGCACGCATGCCGACGGTGCCAACACACTGGCTGATGCCGTGAAGCCCTTCGGCGGTATCGTGATGTGGCGCTCGTTCGTGTATGGCGCTGCCCATAAGGGTGAGGATCGTGTAAAACAGGCGGTTTCGGAATTCAAGGATCTCGACGGCCAGTTCCGCGACAATGTGATCCTGCAGTCGAAGAATGGTCCGCTGGATTTCCAGCCCCGTGAGCCCTATGCACCCATCTTCGACACCATGCACAAGACGCAGCAGATGGCAGAGTTGCAGATTACACAGGAGTATCTCGGACAGTCGCGCCATCTGGTGTATCTGGCTCCGATGTGGCGCGAGTTCTTCGGTTTTGTGGAGCCTTCACGACTGGTGGGTATCGCTGGTGTGGCTAACATCGGCCTCGACAAGAACTGGTGCGGCCACCATTTCTCACAGGCCAACTGGTATGCCTTCGGCCGTCTGGCCTGGAACCCGAATCTCACTTCTGAGGCCATCGCTGAGGAGTGGCTGAAGCAGACTTTCAACCAACCTGGTAATTTCTCATCGCTGCTGAACATGATGCTCCGCAGCCGTGAGGCTTGTGTCGACTATATGATGCCCATCGGCCTGCACCATATCTTCGCCTTCGACGAGCATTACGGTCCCGAGCCCAACGGATTCATTGCACGCTACCCCATCGAGTGGTGCCCTGTCTACTATCACAAGGCCAACAACGACTCGATCGGTTTCGACCGTACGCACACGGGGTCGAATGCCACAGCGCAGTATCGCGAGCCTTACTGTACGATCTACGACGATATTAACACTTGTCCGGAGCGTTATCTGTTGTGGTTCCATCGTGTGCCTTGGACCTATCGTCTGAAGAGCGGGCGCACGGTATATGAGGAGATGGAATACCGCTATGGCCGTGGTGTGAAGGAGGTGGAGGATTTTGTCCGCATCTGGAACGAGGCAAAACCTTTCATCGACGAACAGCGCTGGAAGGAAACGGATGCCCGCCTGCAGCACCAATTGGAGAATGCCAGGAAATGGCAGAAGGTCTGTCTGGATTACTTCGGAAGCTTCACTAAGAAATAGTTTGATTTATACGGTAATCTCGCCGGAGCCGAGGCAGCGGTGATGGTTGGCATCGTAGATGACACAGAACTGACCTGGGGCGACACCATGGATTTTTTCCTTTGAATGGACGACGAATGTGTTTTCGCCTGTCCATTCCAAAGTTGCCGGGTGATATTCCGGCGTATGACGAATCTTGAATGTCACATTGGGGTCAGGACACTTTGTGACAAGCCAATGGAAATCGTGGACGGGGAAGTCCTGCTTATAAGCCGTCTCGGGATCATAGCCATGGGAAACGTAGAGGATGTTGTTAGCGACGTCCTTTTTGACCACAAACCAAGGTCCGCCACCAAACCCCATACCCTTTCGCTGACCGATGGTATGAAACCACAAACCCTTATGCTCCCCGATACGCTTGCCCGTCTCCAATTCGATGACATCGCCCGGCTGCTCACCTAAATAGCGACGGATATAGTCGTTATAACTGATCTTGCCCAGGAAACAGATGCCCTGCGAGTCCTTACGCCTGGCATTCACCAGATGCTCACGTTCCGCAATCTGCCGCACCTCGTCCTTCACATAGTGACCAATCGGGAAGAGTGCCTTACGAAGCTGCCAGTCGTAGATCTGTGCCAAGAAATCGGTCTGATCCTTCACGGGATCGGGACTCGTACAGAGCCACTTGCGCCCCAGCTCGTCGATTTCGGTCTGAGCATAGTGGCCTGTAGCGATGAGATCGTAATCGTGGCCCCGCTTCTCGTCGAAGGCACCGAACTTAATCAGACGATTGCACATCACATCGGGGTTGGGCGTCAGACCGGCACGCACTTTCTCCATCGTGTAGGTCGTCACCTGATTCCAGTATTCCTTGTGACAGTCAATCACCTCCAACTTACAACCGTACTTATGAGCTACAGCCGTCGCCATCTCCAAATCCTCCTCAGAAGAGCAATCCCACTCGGCATCCTCCTCTGGGCCAATCTTGATATAGAAGCAATCGGGGTGGAGTCCGATCCTGGCGAACTCATAGACCACGACACTGCTATCGACACCACCCGACAACAGCACTGCAATCCGCTTATCTTTTAACTCCTCGATATTCACTTTTCACTATTCATTAAAACCTAAATCCCAGCGACGCATTCACAGTCCAGTCAGTTACACGTCCTGAGACAACATCATTACCATAGCGGAACTGATTATAATGACCAAAGACGCGCATGTACCAGCGGTCGAAATTATAGACCACGCTCAACCGCGCATCAAAGTTCAGTTTCACCTTGTTATCAGACGTCTTTTTCCGCTCGTTGGCTGCTATAATCTTAGTATCCTCGTGACCCAACCATTCCATAGTCTCATCTTCTGAAAGCGCACCCCAATCCTTCACGTTAGGATTCATCAAATCATAGTCATACATATACTCCGTGGTGCGGTTGTAAAATGTGAGCATCGGCATGGCCATCGCGCTGACGAGCCATCCGCGGGCGGGCACCCAGTTGTAGGCATAGCCTGCACCGATGCTGCCCTGCGAGAATTTCACCTTTCCCACACCCTCCATCAGTACTGCCAGCAGCCAATTGGAATCGTCGCTATAATCTGCGCGGCTGTGACAGTACATTCCGCCGACGACAACCGATCCGGCCGAGCG
The DNA here is from genome assembly GCA_902763615.1 of uncultured Prevotellaceae bacterium. GTDB lineage: Bacteria > Bacteroidota > Bacteroidia > Bacteroidales > Bacteroidaceae > Prevotella. Next base: position 13,229 of record CACWSX010000014.1, read on the forward strand.
CTTCTGGATGAGCGAATTATCATAGGCAGCGGCATATGAGAAGTGCTTGCCGTTGAGCATGTAATAGCCGTCGAGGAAGAGCGTACGCACCTTAATAGGATCCTCCAGACGGTCGTCGTCTTCGTCGTAGGATGACAGTTTCTCTCCGTCAATATAAAGGTCGGGCATATCACTGTGATAGGAGCTGATGCGCAGGTTGATACCGAAGCTGCCGCCCATGGCTCCGAAAGACAATGTAGAGCCGTTGGTCTTACCGAGCTCCTTGGAATAGCCGAAACCATAGCCGCGATAACCCAGCCACAGACCTACTGAAGTGGAGAGACCATTCTTGCTCTTCGCCCAAAGGTTCGTGTTGCCATTTACAGGATCCTCCCACGTGCTCTCCATCTTCAGCGTCGACTGGTTCAGGGTGCTCCTGGCTTCTATGGCCCATGAGGGCTTAGGCTGTTCGATATAATCACGGTCGATGGTGGCCACAGCCGACGAGTCGATCAAGGTCTTCACCCAATAGAGTGGCTGAAGCAGCACGGGCTTGCCCTTGGCGGATGCAGAGGCCATATGGAACAGATTGCCGTCCTTCTGCGCCACAGCGGGGATGGGCAGAGTGGCCGAAATATCCTGCGCCATAGCCATAAAGGGCGCCAGAATCAGGAGCAGACAGGCAAATCGCTTTCTTATCATATTTGAAGAATTAACCGATATGATTTCTACAGATTTTTCTTTGGGAAAAGGGCATCCCACCAAGTCGGATCGTCTTTGAGCCATTTCTGGAACCACGCCATCTGGGCGCCGAGCCATTTGATCTTCTTGCCATAGTCGAGCACATGGTGATTCTCGCCGGCAATCTCCACGAGCGCCACATCGCGGCCGAGGAGTTTCAGGGCCGTGAACATCTGCAGACTCTCGATAATGGGCACGTTGGTATCTGCTGTACCATGGAGCAACAGCAGCGGTGTGTGGATCTTGTCGGCATTGAAGAGCGGGCTCTGATCGACGTAGAGCTCGCGATGACTCCAGGGATAGCTGTTGGCCATCGACACCTCACTGTAGTTATAGCCCCAGTAGCCCTCACCCCAGTAGCTCGTGTGGTTGGCAATGCCGGCGTGCGAGATAGCGGCGGCGAAGATATCCGTCTGCGTCTGCAGGTACATGGTCATGAAACCACCGTAGCTGGCTCCCATGCACCCTACTTTCTTCGCGTCGATGAACGGATGCTCGGCACAGATGCGCTTCACGCCCTCGATAATGTCCTCGGCAGGTCCGCGTCCGGCAGTATTCACGTGGCGCGAGCCCCATTCCTGGCTGAAGCCCGAGGCACCACTGGGCTGGAGGATATAGGCCACATAACCGAGCGATGCCCAGTAATGACCGGAATAGACGCCGTCGAAATAGCGGCTCACGGGCGAACAACCGCCATAGTAATACACGATCATCGGGTATTTCTTCGTAGCATCGAAATCTTGCGGCAGATACATGCGGCCATAGACCGTCTCGCCTTTGGCATTCGTATAGTTCCAGTCGCGACAGTCGGCTACGGCAATATCCGACATAATGCTCTTGCCGTCGTAGAGTCTCACCTGCTTCATCGGCGCCTTGCCCTTGGCGGTATAGGCCACAAAAGCCGAAGCATATTCCGACGTACCGTTGCTGATATAGCCGACGATGTTCGCATGGGCTGCGACACTCATCCTGCTGACATTGTCGCCAGCATGTTCCAGCTGTACGATGCGACCCGACGAGGGATCCAACTGATAGAGGCGCACGAAATCGCGATCCTCGGCCGTGAAATACACCAGTCCGTCACCCCAAGTCCAGTCCGTCGTCTGCACCGAGGGATTGAAGTCCCTGGTAAGGGGAGTGACCTGCTTCGTGGCGATATCATAAAGATAGAGTTGATAGTCGTACATATTTGGCGTCACACTAGCGGGCAGTGTACAGCCGATGCGGTCGAAGGCCTCGGGCGAGCCCTTGAAAAGGATCTGCCTGCCATCGGGCGAGAATGAGGCGCCGGCCAGAAAACCCTGTCCGATAAAGAGCGTATCGGCACGGAAAGTCTCTGCATCAACGATGAAGAAATCCATCACCTCGGTGGGACGCTTTGCCAGACGCGAATAGGACTGCGCCACGAGCAGTTTCCGCCCGTCCTGCGAGATATCCATCAGTCGTGTCTGCTGATGACCGAAGGTGATACGGCGCGTCACACCCGTGGCGACATCGTAGCGAGCCAGATAGTTACGGTTGCGCCAGCCAGGCTGACGGTCGTCCATCTCCAACACCTCAAACATCTCCTTATCCTCTTCGGGACCTTTCTCCTCGATGGTCATCACCAGATAATCCTCCGTCGGGGCGACGGTATAGCCGCCCTCGGGCAAAGCGCTGATCCAGCGGATACGCTCACCAGTAGGCTTCACCTGATAAAGCACGCGCTTGCGACCTTCCCTTTCCTCCTCGACCCAGGCGATGGTCTTGGGCAACCATCGGGCCTGTCGCTGAGGCTGCATCACCGTGCCACCGGTCTTCACCTCGCGCAATTCATAGTTCCAGCGGTTGCTGCCGCCACGCTCCGTGGTCTGCCAGGCCACACAGGCATACTGTCCGTCAGACGATATGGAGATATCCCGCACACGCTTACCATCCAGGATATCGTGCACCATAAAGGGATGCTTGGCGTCGAGCGTCGTTGCTACCTCACGAGAGGCATCAATCGTGATGCGGATAGAGTCGGTATCGTTGGGCTCGGCCAGATACCGTATCGCAATCGTATGATGCTCGGGGGCGAGCTTCAGCTCAGGCGCTGCGGGCTCACCGTCGACGAAGACTTGATAGTGCTTAGGTCCCTTTACCTCGATCTTGCCTTTGAGATAGTCGCGGTTGTTCACATAGAACGACAGCAAGCCCACGCTTTTCGAGTCTGGCAGCGAGGGCAGCACCTGGCCCTCGAAACGGTCCGTCGTCGGCGAGGTCAGGGCGATGCTGCTCATCAGCGAGGCCTCATCAAACTTCTTACCCTTCACGTCGACAGTGTCCAGCGCCAGCGGTGTACTTACGGCATAGGGGCCAGCCTGGTTCATCGACAGGATTTCGGTCTTTACCTGCGCGGCTGCAGTCATGGCCGCAGCCAGCAGCAGAATCGTCATTGTATGTCTCATGTCCATCATTAATTTCGCCGACAAAGGTACAAATAAATACGCAAATAAACAAATAATGGGAATACAAAATGGGAATGCCGTCGGCCTCTCGCCTCATTCACTGCTCACCGCCAGACAATGAAGAAGGCAAAAAGTTATTCCCAAACCAATGATACATAGTTGGATGAAGTGATCTTTCAGGAGAACCTCCGTGTGAATTGGATTCTTTACCCCTACAAATATGATCTGCAAATAACGGATGATTCCGACTATAACAAAGATGTTGGTAATATACAGATACCGACTGTGGAAACGCTCTATCACATCAGGCGAGACGGTGTACATCATATAGCAGACAATCGTCATACTAGCCAAGATGGTTATTACCTGATTCATGAATATGAGATTGTAGCCAACTTTATTCCTTATTCTGGCAGAAACAATTAATAATGTCAGAAAGATAAACATCAAAACAATCCAGTGAGAAAAATATTCCCCCATCGTCTTTTACTCCGTCTTTATCTTATACACTTTCAATTCAAGCCGCTTATTCTCGGCTAACAAGACCACTTGTTGAGAGTCTGATTGACTGACACTATCGAAATAGTCGTACAAGCGATCATTGCCATAATCGGCAGATCTTTCAGGCAAAATGATGTAATCTATTCTCTGAGGAAGAGCCCGAGACGGAAATATCCCTAAGTAATAGGTGTCGCTACTTAATTTTGAGATTTCGTAAAACACAGAAAAAGGGGCGATGATTTTCTGGTCCTTTAACATTGTGCAATGGCTTATAAACGATTCCAACTCGTGATAATTGCTATCGTCTTCACGCATTCTGTCGTGGGTTAGTATAAACAATACTGAAAAAGCGATGATGAAACATCCCCAACGGTAATTGGGAAACCTGAGCAAAAGGACAGTCAGCAAGAATAATGGCAGATACGCCATCCAATAATAATATGATTCATAACGACCTGCCAAAACCATTAGCAAGGGAACAGTCAAAGTCATGATGAATAGATACCTGATGATCATGTAATAAGGCTCTTTCTTTATGCTCTTCAGATAGAGGAGGAGAAAAGCGGAATCAGCCATTAGCAATGCAAGATAGGCTGGACGGGTAAACGCAGATATGAAGCGCATATATAAAGGAGATTCTACCCCCATTTTTGAAAGCTTTCCCATATAGTAAGCAGCGTCGATGCATAGACTATCACCCATCATTGGCAGGATGAAGGCTGCAATTGCTTTCGCAGAACCTGAATAAGAGAAGATATTTATGACAAACGGCAAAAGATGTCCATGATAGGCCATAAACGCACAGTTAATCACAAAACCCAGAAAGACGCCAGCCCCAGCCCAAAATGCCAAATACCTGATGTCATTACGATAGGTATCTAAAACCAAGAATGACAAGAGCAACAGTATAACAAGATATACAGATGCCTGTATAGCCGTAGTCATCAGAAATGCAGATAAGACCAATACGCTCCATCTTCGTTTACTGCTTTTGACGGTATGTATCATTTCATTGGCTATAATAACAATGAATAAAGCCCCCATCAGATCTGGCCTCCCATTGCTATACATAAAAACCATATCGCTGATGCACCATAATAGTATTATCAGCAGAAGGGTCTGGATAAACGACATTTTCAGGTTTAACTGCTGGAGGATTCTTATCAGCCCCCAGCCAATGAACAGGGTTATCACGACATTCAGCGAACGGCATGCCAAGACACTTGTGCCAAATGCTTTCATCCACGGTACAAGTATCATGGAATAGAGTGGAGGATACAACATAAAAGGGGCTTGACTGGCGATAGAATACCATGAATGAGTGGTCCACCCTGCTCCTCTCACATAGCGCATGGGTGTGTCGATAAACATCACTTCGTCGATCCATGGTGTCAGACTGGATAATCCTGACAGAGCCAGACAAACAGGCAAAAGGGAAACGAAGAAGTAAATGAAGACGGTTTTATACTTCATGGTCGTTTTTTGACCACAAAGTTAGCAGGACCCAAGCGTTCAAAGGGTAAAGGGAAGTACGCAAAAGGTCAACAGGACGCATGAAAGATGGTTGCGAGTTCGCAAACCGTTCGCATCAGCCTATAATGACAGGATAAATTCGTCCCATTGGGCAGGCGTGCCCTTTTGTCCAAAGACCTTTTCGAACAGACGTGAACGGGTACTGGAAACGGATTGTTTGGAATGGGCGGACAATTGAGCGAGGGCTGCTGGCTGTAAACCGAGCCTTAACAACATACAGATATGCATCTCATGGGAAGAGAACTTGTGGAACGTCTGCAGGCGGCTCAAGAAGGTGGGTTGTATCTTCACGAAGGTATCTTCTAAGATGTGCCAGTCTTCATCCGTCATCGAAGGTTGGCGTGAGTCACTTAAAAGACGGTTGATATGACGACAGATGGGCGTATCAGCCAATATCCCGTTCTGTCGCTCAGTGACTTTTTCATCACGCTGGCGATAATCTGCCAGGAGATGTTCCAGCTGCTGTACCTTCATCCTATATTTCATACGACGGCGACTGAAATAGAGGACGACAGCCACCAATAGAAGAATCAGCACCGTGATGATGGCGATGGCTATGATTATTTGCTGCTCCAGACGTGCATTCTCCTGTTCGCGCAGGGAGTAGTCATAGAGTGCACTGATCCGGCGAAGTGATTCTGTGTCAGTCTCTTGCATCAGTGTGTCTGTCAATAGTTCGTATTGATGCAGATGTTTGGCAGCCTCTTCTACCCGTCCTTCCGTCAACAACAGATCTGCCAGCCATTTGTGCCCCATCTGTCGCAGTCCTGTCTCCTCATTCTGTAGCAGCAGCTTGCAGTAATAACGAGCGGAGTCTGCCGGACCAGTCTGGCGATAGAGGTCTGCAACCATGAAACAGATGCCACCAGTCGTCTCTGTCGCTTGTGACAATGAGGGAGATAGCAATTGTCGTGTCCGTTCATAGTCCTTATGCCACAAATAATAGCCCGCCAACTGGTTTCGGATGTCGGTTGCCAGCAGACTGTCCTTTTGTGACAGAGCCAGACTCATAGCAGCATCGAAATAGTAGACACAGCTGTCATCGTCGTCGCGGGTACGGTAAATATTGGCCATATCAAACTGCACATAGGCCATACCAAGCGTATCAGCCATAGTGCGACAGCTCTTTAATGCCATCTGATAAGCATCCAACGCCTGCTCCTGAAGGCCTTCGTCAAAGAGCAGCCGGCCCATATCGTTATAGATGGCCATGCGGAGTGAATCGTCAGTAGCCAGTTCCGCAGCCTCCTTCAGACTGGCAAGCGCCTGAGGGGCATCTCCCTGTTCTATGCAGCGAAGGGCTTCTTCATACGCCTGGCGCCCTCTGGATGCAGTACATCCAGCCAGGAAGATGGCCGACAACAAGAGTGATAGTAGCTTTTTCATTCCTCTTCACGAATATAGATTGGTTTACAGACATCAAGGTCGAAACGTATGAGCCAGCGCAACACATCGTCGATTGTCGCCTCGAATTCTTCAACAATATAGATGGTATTGTCAGTAATAAAGAATTGTGTGGATTCGTCGGCTTCAGTATCCATGAGTTCAAATTCCTCCTCTGCCAGGAGATGGTCAGGAAATACAATTCTCATCGAGTCTCCCCTGACCATTCCGTTATCGTTCCAAAAAAAGATGTGGCAGTGGATGCTATCGTCAATTCCATACAGAGGCACGTCATAGTGGATGAATGCACTACGGTCATAGCTGTTTCTTTCAATCGTTCCGAACAAAGGTTTTTTGGGCATGCTGGCAGTATCCTGAGGATGGTACCACATGTTGACCGCTTTCCTGGCTTCTATGACAGGACGGTTGCAGAACTGGTTGGTCAGATCCAGATAGATCAGCCCGTTTTCATCCATTTTTGTATGATCGCTATCCGCTTGCTGCTGATGGATTTGAAACTTACGACGACCAGAAAGCGTATTCTTGACATATCGCCATTTCCGACCAACTCTCCGACGTGACTGAAGCAATGACTCTTCATCCGGCAAGTAGTAAAAGGCTGAGGTACAGATGCTGTCAGCAGCTTCAAAGATCATGTCTGGATGATCCTTGCGGAAGGACTGATAATAACAAGCGGAGGGACCATCTGCTGAACTACCCCACCACCCGATACGGCCATAATCCACTTCTGGCTCTCTGAACGTGATGCTGTCGACATCAGTACATCTATAGTTAACACCAAGGGAGATATCCACTACATTCTCTGTCATTTTGATTTCATTGACATTCTGGACATCTACGGCAGTGCAAGTGCCTTTCCCATACACAAAAACAGCTTGCTGGGCCTTTGTCTGAACAGAAAGGCCGGACAATGGGATACATAGCAAAAAAATGGTTATTAATCGCATATTGGCTGCAAAATTAGCACAAACTAATGAGAGTACCAAATTATTGAGTACGCAAATAGTACGCACAGGTTGACTATACTCGCCTGTGGTCATGCCGCTCCATGCACGCATCCACAGCCAAGAGTATTTATAACAGTTCTGAGAAGCAAAAGGTGACATCGGTATTTGCAATAACCCAGCCTTATTTGTCAATAACCCACCCTTATTGGCGAATAAGGGTGGGTTATTTGTTTGTATGAATGGACAGTAGGACAGTAAATTCTATCTGCGTCCGCGATTGCCGCCTCCGCCACCACGGTTGCCGCCACCACGGTTACCACCACCGCCGTCGTTGTTACCCCACTTCTTGTCGTAGCGGCCCTCGGTATCGACCTTGCCGCCGAACATGTTCAGACGATAGCGCACATGGAGCATGGCGTAGCTGTTGATGCTGTTGAAGCGCGACTCGCCACGACCGGTGGCATTGACCCAGGCGCTGAAGTTAGACTGCTGACGCAACAGGTCGTAGAAGTTGAGCGCCACGATGAGCGACTTGTTCTGAAGGAACGACTTGGATATCTGTCCGTTCCAGATCAGCTCGTTGGTGTTCTGCGACGGATCGTTGTAACCCCGGCGTGAGTTCTCGTGGATATTCGTAGATAACTCGAAGTCGTAGGGCAGTCGCAGCAGCACCTGTCCGCCGTAGTTGAACTGCCAGGTGTCCTGGTCGGCTGAGGGCTGGAGCTCGTTGCGGGAGTGCTGATAGTTGCACCAGCCGTCGAGCGACACCTCGAGCCAGTCGTTGCGGTAGCTGGCCGTGAGGCGCTCGGTCAGATTGGTCGAGCGGGTGTAGTTCTTCTGCGACTCCTTGTTATGCTCGGCGTAGTAGCTCACATAATTATTATATCGCACGCGCGTATCAGCACCCACGTTGAAGTGGGCGGCTGAGTCGAGGGCGGTGCTGAAGTTAAAGCCGCCGTTCACATTCCAGTTGCCATTGATATTCTCGGGCCGCGAGATGCTTCCACCCGTCTCGGGGTTGTAGCGCACGAAGTTCGAGATGGAGTTGCGCGTGTTCGAATAGTTGGCGTATACCACCACCGAACGCTTGTAGCGCTGGATGTAGTTGTTGTAGTAGACATTCAGCGAGTTGGTGAACTGCGGTTTCAGTCCGGGGTTACCCTGGGTGATATAGAGCGGATTGGAGTCGTCGGTGATGTCGAGCAACTGCGTGATGTCAGGCTGCCGGGTGTCTCCGCGGTAGTGGAACCAGATATTCTGCTGGTCAGAGAACTTGTAGTGGAAGTCGAGCGTCGGCGTGATATTCGTCACGTTGCGGATGGTGTCGACGTAGATGCCACGGTAGTCCTGTATGTAATTGGAGTGCTGCGGCTGCACAAGCACGCCCACATTATAGTCGTATTTTTCCTCCCAATAGCGTAGCATAAGACGAATGTTGTGGGTGTAGTTCTTGTACTCTGAAAAACGGCTCAGACTCTTGTCGAGATAAGGGGTGAGAGCTGACTCTCCACCGAAGGAGCCAATCCAAGGATCCCACTCACGGTAAATGGGATGGATGCCCTCGAATGGATTCACGTCAAGACGACTGAAATCGAAAGTCTGACGGTCGCTTTTGTTCTGGCTGTAGCGCAATTCGTAGCTGGCCTGCAGGTGGGCACCCTTCCAAAGGGGCTCACTATACTGGGCATTGATCACGTAGCCGCTGTTATCTGAGGGCGTGAGGTTGTAGCGGGCAGTGAAGTAGGTAGAATCTTCGCCCGCAATGTTCTTAACGCGGTAGAGGTGCACCTCGGTATTCGAGGCATTCTGGTTATCATTGTCACCCATGCTGCCCTCGAATCGGAGGGTAATATTACGGCCACGGGGATTCAGACGACGGTAAAGTTGGAGCATACCCCAGAAGTTCTTGTTCTCGCCATAAGAAAGACTCGCCTGACGGTTGCGGTTGACAGCGAGGTTGCGACTGTGCATTTCGCTGATAGCAGCATCGGAGACGGGATCGGTGACGTAGAGATAGGGATCGGCGTTGTAGGTGGCCGAGAGTGAGGTCGAGGTGCCGTCGCTGGTGCCGGTGCTGCCGTTGGCGCGAATGAGGATATTCGAGAGGGTGTCGGGCTTCCACTCGAAGCGGAAGTTACCATTCCAACCGTTGTTGCGCGAAAGGCTCTTCGAATAGCTGTTCGAGAAGGTGCGGTTAGTCTCGCTGTAGAAGTTCTCGTTGCTGTTCTCATTGATATTATCGCCGCCACGGTGGTTCCAACGAACGCTACCGTCGATCTTGAGCTTTTCGCCGTCGTCGTAGTTGAGGTTGGCACCAAGCATCTTACGGCTATTCAGGCCGCGACGGTTCCACCAGCCAGCATTCTCCTCCTTGTTGTTGAAGTTGCCAGTCACCATGATGCGGGTGTTATCGGTGAAGCTCGAGCCCATACCACGCGAGGCATAGCGGTGCTGCGTACCGCCGGCCAGGTCGAGATTGGTCATATAGCCGCGGTTCATACCCTTCTTGATAGTGAAATCGAGCACGGTCTCCTTATTACCATCCTCGATACCCGTGATACGAGCCTGATCACTCTGCTGGTCATAGAACTTCACATTCTGTATAATGGAGATTGGCAGGTTTTTCAAAGCGGTCTCCGTATCGCCAAGCATAAACTCCTTGCCATCGATAAGGATCTTCTTCACCTCCTTGCCATTGACGGTGATATTACCGTCTTCGTCGACCTCAGCGCCGGGCATGCGTTTGATAAGCTCCTCGATGGCCGAGCCCTCCGGAGTACGATAGGCATCGGGGTTGAACACAAGGGTGTCTTTCTTCACGATCACCTGTGCTGCACGGCCTGTGACGACGGCCTCCTTGAGCATGATGCTCTCCGGCGACATCAGCAGCGTGCCGAGTTCCTGGTTCTGGCCGCGGCGCAAGGTGACGTCGCGCTCGATGTGCTGGAATCCGACGGAGGAGATCTTCAGGCGAAAGGTGCCGTTGTTAGGAGCCTCAACGGAGAAATTACCTTTGTTGTCGCTGACAGTGCCTCCAACAAAAACGCTGTCGGTGACGGTGAACAGCTGAATGGTAGCCTGCGCCATGGGCTCGCGGAACTCGGCGTCGATAAGCTGACCGCTGATTGTAAGGCGGCGGGGTTCGTTGTCGTCGGTCTGTGCGAATGCCGCCGTCGCCATCAGGAGAAAGAAAACAAATCCGAATACTCTGGGTAAACCGAGTACTCTGAGTACTCTGAATTCTGTGTTGTGCATCTGTGTGTGATTTTATTTTGTTGATACAATGTTTTTCAGCGCTGAGCCGAAGATGATATACTGTGTGTTGCCGGCGATGGTGCCCTCGTTCTGTCCCCAAAGGAAGGGCCAATCATCGTAGTTCTCGAAATGGTCTGGTTTGCGGAAGAGCAGACCTGGCGCCACATTACCCGGAATGGCGGAAAAGTCAGCGCGATTGTTGCCGTAGAACACCTGCTTAGGTCGGGTGGCACCCACGACCGCCACGAACGAGTAATTATGATAGGGGTGACAGCCGTAGAGCCAGTTGCTGACACGATAGACCTCATCCTTCGCAATGATGTCGGGGAAGTAGATGTGAGCATAGTTCACGGTGATGCCGAAATTGAGCACGGCATTCACGCCGGCCCAGTTACCCAAGCCAATGGGCACACCGTAGGGATTCTGGGTATCGAAGCCCTTGATGTACTCCACATATTTCTCCATGTAGGGGCGAAGTTGCTGCTTGTAGGCATCATCCATGTAGGGCACGGCGTCAAGGGCAGTCTGCATGGTGTTGCTGACGTTGCGGTCGAGAGCCTGCCAAATTTGGGCGAGGAAACGGTCGCGGTATTGGGTCTCCTTCGTGGCCGCATAGAGCTGCAGGTTTGTGCCGAGGTCGCCACCGCGGTTGTTGCGACGCCCCTGCTGGGCATTCTGTCGCCGACGGGTGTTATTTTGGTCGCCACTATTGCCATCGCCAACACCAGTAAGCCAGTTGGCATCGGCCTGTGCCTGTGCATCAGCTCGGGGTCCGCGACGTTGGTTCATCAGTTCGGTAGCCTCCTGCATCAGGCGTTTCGACTGCTTTAGGGCACGCTCGGCGAGGTCATCGTTATAGCCCTTTAACGCACGACTGGCAGCAGCGAACATCGTAGCGGCCTGGAAATCAAGATTCGGGTTGCGATTGGTGAAGGCCCACATATCATCGGGCGTTCCACTGCGTTTCCCGTCGGCACTTACCTCATAAGGTTTCAGACTCGGGTCATAGTGCAGACCGTCGGTGATACTTGCAGCATCGCCCAGATGGTGATAGTTGTCGAGGATAGAGTTTGAGAGCGTCGAAGCCATGTGACCAATCTGCTCAGCCTGTGCCACGAGATTCAGCGTTCCATGCTCGATGAACTGCAGGATGTCGGGGACGCCATCAGGACGGTGCAGGTCGACATAACGCTGCTTCTGGCTGACGAAAGTTTCGTCGCGCTGGGGTTTGAAGAGCTCCCAGGTACGGATGAAGTTCTGCACTACCGAGATATTCGAACCGGTCTCGATGTCAAAATCGCCGGCATCGAAGAATCCGCCGACATTCAGCCCGGGGATAAGTTCGAGGGGCTTGTATTTGGTGTCGGTAGTGGGACCTTGGCGATGCAGGTCGAAGTGATCGCTCTCAGGAGCCTGCAGATAGCCCTCCTTGAAGGGTTCGCCATGCCAGGTGCGATAGCCCTCAGTGACGTACATATGGTTCATGTGGATAGGTACCCATACATCGGTGGTTGCATCGGTGATCTTATCGTAGACATGAGCATCGATGAGGAAATCGTTGGACTTCGTATCACCGTATTGGATGAAATAGACACCCGGGGTATTCACTTGCGAGAAGTCGAACTTCACGTAATTATATTTATAATAGGGTCCCCACACCTTTACCTCGCCCTTGTAGGCCTGCTCCGTCGTGCCGTCGGCTTTGATACGCATCAGCGTAGCGGTGGGCAGCATGCGGTCGTTCTTGTCAAGCTCGATTACAGCCACCTTCGGCTGCTCGGGGATATAGCCGATCTGCGAGAAACCGATATTTGGCTCGCGGATCCAATTGGGAATGGCGTGAGGCTCTACCGTCCAGGTGACAACCTTGCCAGTCTTACCCTTTGGCAACACACTGCGCAGCACGAACCAGCCATTCTGAGCCAGCATACGCCCATCGTAAAGTTTCAGTTCGGCATCATCACTACTGATGCGAATCATACGTGATGGATCGTCGGTGGCAACAGTAATCTGATGACCGGTCTCCAAAGGTAGAGGATCGACGAAGCGGTCGGTGCCACGGTCGTCGTATGTCTTGAAACCTTTGAACTGACGGGGTTTCTCGCTGTTGGGACGGGTGATGGTCTGACTAGTGGCATAACGGGGGAAACGGTTCAGGCGACCGTCCATCAGGAAAGTCTTCAGCCAATACTGCGAGGGCAGGAACTCAATGTTGAAACCTGCCTCGCCTGCAATCTTCTCCGGCACAGGCTTGTCCAAGTAGACAGCTATCTCCACAGCCTTACCCTTGGCAGTAACCACCACGCGGCTGTCGAAGTCGTAGTCGTCGTAGCGCATGCCCACCTCGATGCTGCCTTTCTCACGGTCCACCTTACGGTTGGTCATCTTAGGCACGAGATCCCATTGCTCAGGGGTGTTATTCAGACGCACGGCACCGCCCTGCACGGTACGCACACCATGGTGGATGATCTCAATACCCGAGTTCTTCTCGTCATTGAAGCCACCGTTGAAACTGTTGCTGAACACCAGCACGTTTACACCTTGACGCTCAAAATACTCGCGGTCGTTGAGTTGTAAATCCTGGCTCATCGCTGGCAACGCCAACAGGGTCGTGAATAGTAATAATAACTGTTTCATTTCTTGTCTAATTTTTGTGTAATTAGTGATTATTAATTGGAATCGTGAGAATAAACGAGGCACCTTCCTTACATTCAGGGGCAAGTACGAGATCACCGCCAATACGCTGGGCAGCCCGTTTGCTGAGAGGCAAGCCCAAACCTACGCCTTCCGTAAATAGGTCGACCTTGGCAAACTGCGAGAAGATCATCTGACGATGAGCCTCGGCGATGCCGATACCCGTGTCGCTGACAGTAATGGTCACCATCTTATCGTCAAGTCGGCTCACAGCCACAATGATGGAACCCTGATGTGTGAACTTGTTGGCATTGTCGAGCAACTCTTCAAGAATGAGTTTTACGCGCTGCTTGTCAGTACAAATCATGAAATCGTCGGGCACCGTAGTCTCGAAATAGAGCTTTACGGTATAGGGATTGGTGAGTTGGAAACTACCGATTAGCTCCCTGCAGAGTTCATTACAACTGAAGGTTTCTTTCGTCAGGGCTAAGTGACCTCTTGGGGAAGCGAAGATCATGAACATCCTACTAATGCGCAATATTTTCTTTACATTATCCTGCATCAGTTGAATGATGCGCTTCGACTCGTCGGAGGGCATCTCGTGGAAATTCTCATTGAGCACTTGTGCGAAACCGCCGATGATATTGAGAGGCGTCCGGATCTGGTGCATCATATCCTGCAGAAAGGCCGTCTTCTTTCGATCAGCCTCAAGCGCTTTCTCGTTGGCATCGAGGAGTTCACGGTTGCGGTGTTCCATCTGAGTATTGATCAATCGGATGTTGCTGACATAGTTTGACAGCGACTGTTGCATGTCGACAAAACTATTCTGCAACTGACCAATAGTATCACCACGTGAGACCTTAGGCAAGCGGTTACTATAACGTCCTTCTGCAATATCCCGGGCCTGATGGGCCAGTAAATGAAGGGGAGCAATGGCACCGGCAATGGCCTGGTAACAGAAAAACAGAATGACCAGCAAACCGATGAAGATAGTGGTCCAAACTATGACAAGCAGACGGTTGTAGCCACTGAACACATCAGACTCAGGACAAACGATTGCCATACTCCAATCTGCCTTACCGACAGGTCGATACAGTAAGAGGGCATCGTTGCCGTCAACCACCAGCCGAAAGACCCCGCTCTCACCGGCAAGCATCTTCTTGCCTAAGGTATCAACAGCTTCTTTAGCTTTAGGGTCGGGATCGGAGAAAATGGTCTGATTAATCAGTTTCAATGTATCGGGATGCACGAGGTATTGGCCTTTGCTACCAACCATGATACTCGACGAGTTAGGATAAGGCGAGACAGATGTAATCTCCTGCGAGAGCCACTTCAGATTCAGATCGATGGCGATGACGCCGATAAACAGACCGTCGCGATCGAAGAGCGGTCGACTGTAAGTGGTGATGACATCCGTCTGGTACTTGGCATTGGGGTTAGCGTTGAGATAAGGATCTATCCAGCAGCCTTGACGAAGACCCTGAGGTTTCATATACCAGTCAAGATGGAAATACTGGAAATCGTCGCTGCCATACTGGGCCGTACTGATAGAATCAGCATCACGCACGGAATAAATAGAGAAATAGCGTCCGTAGCTTTTAAAGTAATCAGGCTCCATCGAGATGGAACAACTATGGAAATGGGGATTGTTTATCAGAATCTCTCGTGTGTCGCGGATGAGAGAATCCGGATCCTGACAACTGTCCACATACCAAGCCATGTTGTCAGCAACCGTTTCCACTTCGCCCATAACATCCGAGATGCGCAAGGCCGTATTATTGAGTATTTGCGTGGCCTGCGTTATTGCATTCTGACGAACATAATCCTTGAAAAGTGCAAAGAGGAAGCCAACGGACACTGTAAAAATCACCGTCACAATCAAGACGATGGCAAGTCCGAGTCTAAGCGACAACCGCTGCATGATATAATTCCACGCCTTCCTCATCCTTCAATCATATCTTTTTCCTCCCCACTCGACGTAATCAACGTCTGATCAATCAAGTTGGTAATTGTTTCGCTATTCGTACTAATTTGCTGCTGCAACTGTTCCATCTCCGCCTTTGTCAAATCCTGATAACTCCAGCCCAAACGGTCGGTGGCAGTGCGGATTTCATTCACGGGTTTCATAATCTTCTCTGAGATTGTGCTCAAGAAGGCGGTTTTGGTTCGCTCATCCTCACGGCCCCTCTCATAGGCGACCTGCAATTCCTGATTGCGCTCTTGCAGTTCTGCCGTCTTATGGTGCATCTCGCTGAGGTGACTCGCCAGCGACTGTTGCATAGTCGAGAAACCGCGCTGCAACGCACCAATCTCATCTTGGCGGTTATTGGAGGGGATGGTCTCGTCGAAACGATTCTGCGTGATGCGATGCACCTTCACCGACAGGAGATCAAGGGGTTTGAGATTGTGATCGATGACCAGCCTACAAACGAAGAGCAGAAGCAGCAGGACAATCACCATCACGACAATGCCGATAGCTTGCAAACGGTTATAGGTAGCCATGATAGCCTTCTCAGGACAGAGCATCGCCATTCCCCAATCAGTACGGCTGAAGGGGCAATAGAAATGATACACATCTTGGTCGCCGATCTGAAGGCGCCTGTATCCGCTTTTATCCAGGCGATAGAGCCCGCCCACGCCCTGCAAGAAACACTGAGCATAGGGAAGCTTCTCAGTCACACCCGACTGGATTTCCGTCCAGTCGATTTGTATATCAATGGCAAAAGTCAGACAGTGCTCGCCTTGGCTATTGAGTACGGGCAGATAGTAGGTCATGACCATCGGCCTCAAGGCTACGCTATCGGAAACGGAATCCAATAGCGGCTCCTGCCAACGGGCAGTCTCGACATCCTGCTGACCGACAGACATCACATAACAACTATCAATCCAAGGATTCGACGCCATCACCTCCTGGCACAGGCCCTGTATAATAGATGACTGCGCAAGATGTTGGCGAATCATCCAACTTGCCGTTGCGGCCGTCATTTCTGTCTGATGGAGCATCCGATTCACCCGCAGCGCAGCATGCTCAAGCACCTGCATATTGCGTTCATGCGACTCATCTTTGACCACTGCTAGTGAAAAACGGAAAAGCAGGGTTAACGCCACCACGAAAATGGCGGTCACAAACCCTGTTACCCACAGACTGAGCCGGGCAGAGAAGGAACTGCGGAGATATCGGAAAATATTCATATTTGTTGTTTAGCCTGTTCCAAGACTTCAATAACACGATCGCACCAAGCATCAAACTCAGGATCCTCCTCCTGCAGTTCAGGATGACTCTGGAGATAGGCCACACAGCGACGCACCCCTTCATCGAAACGGGTGGTAGCGCAGAAACCAGGCACAGCCCGTTTCAATTTGGTGCAGTCAAAAACCACGGTCACCGACTTATCACCCAGCAAGTTGCCAGTGAAATCGTATGCCTTTGGTGAAACAGCGGCAAGGAATTCCGATGAAACATAATAAGGTTTGAAGGTCACACCCAAAGCATTGGCAACACTCTGGTAAACCTGGTTCCAAGTCAATTGCTCGTCGCTCATAATCTGGAAAGCCTCACCGATTGCCTTAGGATTACCCAACAAGCCGATAAAGCCACGGGCAAAATCCTCATTCCACGTCAATGTCCACAAAGAGCTGCCATCACCTTGTACCAATACAGGCTTTCCTTCCATCATACGTTTGAGCACCTGCCAGCTACCTTTCGGACCATGCACACTCACCGGTACGCCCCTTTCACAATAGGTATGACTCGGACGGACGATAGTCACGGGGAATCCCGTTTCGCGGTAAGTCCTCATCAGCAGTTCCTCACAGGCAATCTTATTGCGAGAGTACTCCCAATAGGGATTGGCGAGAGTCGTTCCCTCCGTAATCACATGACTGGCAGCAGGTTTGTTATAAGCAGAAGCACTGCTAATATATACATACTGCCGTGTACGGCCGGTAAAAAGACGAATGTCGCGCTCTACCTGTGATGGCAGGAAGCCGATAAACTCGCAGACAGCATCAAACACCTCTGCACCCGTCTGTCGCATTACCTCAGCCTCATCGTTGATGTCACAGATCACCTGCCGGACATTTGCAGGTACCTCATTTTTGCGATTGCCACGATTCAACAACCAAAGTTCGTGACCGCCTTCAGCCAACTGTCGTGTGATGGCACTACTAATCGTGCCCGTTCCTCCTATCAGTAAAATTTTCATATTTTTATCATTTTTCACTATTAACTCTTCACTCCTCATCCATTGGATATTTCACACCCCATTCTTTTCTTAGTCCATCCATGAGCGCCATAATATAAAGAGTTTCTTCGAGCGGCATCTCACACGGCTCTAGAAGGCCATCGATGAGCGCCTGACGACAGGCAATAAACTGGTATTCATAACCTGTAATCTGCTGCGGCACGTGGATGGTCTCGATATAGGTGCGGTCGGGGCCGTTCACGGTGATCTTCTGCGGATTATTGATATTGTCGATAATCAGGTTGCCCTCTGTACCCGCTATCACACCGATATTGTCACCCACGCAGGCAGCGCTCGACTGCAGGTTGCAGAGCACACCGTCGCTCAGCACTAGGGTCATCGCATTCGTGAGATCCATACCCGTCTGACTTTTAACGCACTGGCTCGTGAGACTCACGATGTCGGCATCAAAAAACATACGCACGAAATTCAAGGCATAAACGCCCAAATCGAGCAGGGCACCCCCACAAAGGTCGGCTCGCATGATACGGGGCTTATCACCCATCGAATAACCTAAAGTGGCTGTCACCAACCGAGGTGTACCAATGCGACTGGCAATCAGTTGACGCATCATCGCCACCACAGGCTGATAGCGTGTCCAGATGGCTTCCGCCAGAAACACCTTCTGCTCTCGAGCAAGTTCCACAATATCTTTGGCCTGACGATGATTGGCCATAAAAGCTTTCTCCACCAAACAGGGTTTACCAGCCAGCAAAGCCTCACGCGTTACATCGTAGTGGTGCGAGTGAGGTGTCGCTACATACACCAGATCGACATCGGGGTCAGCTATCAGTTCACTGTACGAGCCATAAGCTTTCCTCATCTTCCATTTTTCAGCGAAGGCATCAGCCTTCTCCTTTGAGCGCGACGCGATGGCATAGGCCTCACAATGCTCAAGGCCATTCAAGGTAATGGCAGCCTTCTCAGCTATCCATCCCGCTCCAATAATGCCGACACGCATAAGTCCGTTTTGTTTCATTCTTTCCGTTTTTTAAAGTTGGTTACTAGTTAGACATAGTCTAAAATAAGAAGTCAAATCAAGTCCATTCTATTTTATAGAATGTTAACAAACCGCCTTTAAAAAGCCTCTCGGTATTTACCCTCGTCTTTGTCGTTGAGCATGGAGAGGTAGGACTGATAACGACTGGGAGCTATGAGATGATTTTCGATTGCCTGCAGGACAGCACAACCGGGCTCGTGAGTGTGGGTACAGTTAGAGAAACGACAGTCTTGAGAGAAACGAAAGATTTCTTTGAAATAACTTGTCAATTCTTCGGGTTCCATATCAAAGGTACCAAAACCCTTAATGCCCGGTGTATCAATAAGCCACCCCTCACTCAGAGGAATCATCTCGGAGAAGGTGGTAGTATGCTGGCCGGTGTTGTGGGCATCGGAAATTTCAGCAGTGCGAAGGTTAGCATCAGGCACGAAACGATTGATGAGGGTGGACTTCCCCACCCCACTGTTGCCACTAAGAAGTGTAATTTTACCCGGCAGGAGCGATTTCAGCTGGTCGACACCTTCGCCTGTGACGGCCGAAATAGTATGACATTCATAGCCAACGTTCTCATAGAGGGCAATCATCATCTGCTGATAATGGGCCTCGTCGACATTGAGCAGGTCTGTTTTATTGAAGACGAGGATAACGGGCACACGATAGGCTTCGGCAGACGCGAGGAAACGGTCGATGAAAGTAGTAGAGGTCTGGGGATAGTTGATCGTGACGACAAGCAGCGCCTGGTCAACATTGGCAGCAATAATGTGACTCTGTTTGGAGAGATTGATGCTCTTACGGATGATGTAATTTCGTCGGTCGTCAATCTCTGTAATAAAAGCTGTGCCTTCGGGGTTGGAAACGATCTCAACACGATCACCCACAGCAACCGGGTTGGTGCTACGGATACCCTTCAAACGAAAATTTCCCTTCACCTTACAATCAAACAACTGGCCATCGTCCGTTCGGACGGTGTACCAGCTGCCAGTATTTTTAATAACGAGGCCGTGCATTATACGGTCATAATTTCCTTGTTCTTTGCAGCAAGAAGATCATCAATTTTCTTGATAAACTTATCGTGAATTTTCTGCAACTCAAGTTCTGCATCTTTCTCGTTATCCTCAGAGAGGCCGTCCTTGATAGCTTTCTTTAACTTGTCCTTGATATCGCCACGCACATTGCGCACCTCAACCTTAGCCTTCTCAGCAATCTTGGCACACTGTTTAGCAAGATCGCGACGACGCTCCTCAGTGGGAATAGGGATATTGAGACGGATTACCTCACCATTGTTCTCTGGGGTAATGCCCACATCTGAATCCATGATGGCTTTCTCAATACTGCGGATCTCCTTTGGATCCCATGGCTTAATAGCAATGGTACGGGGATCGGGCACACTCACGTTTGCTACTTGGTTCAGGGGCACCTTACTGCCGTAGGAATCAACCCTTACTCCATCGAGAATGGCCACGTTTGCACGGCCTGCACGAATGCGATTCAACTCCTCCTCAAGGAACAGTGCAGCCATCTCCATTCTCTCTTCACTCTTCTTTAAAGTCTCTTTTACGTCTAACATAAATCGATGGTTTTAAAATTTTCTGTTGACAAAAGTAGGAATTTTCCTTGAAACGACCAAATGTTTTACACTTTTTATTATACATTTTTGCTATATATAAATAAGGTTGTAGAGCTTTATCGGGCAAAATACCATAAATGTGGTATATGAAATAGCACTATTGTGTTATTGGTGGATTGAAAAATTCGCCGTACCTTTGCACCCAGAAACATTCATTCATTTAAATGGTAAGGATTATGACAAAGATTGCAAAGCAGCTGACCGAGCTCGTCGGCAACACCCCACTCTTAGAGCTCAACAAGTATTCTCAGGCAAAGGGTCTTGAAACACCCGTGATAGCCAAAGTAGAGTTTTTCAACCCCGGCGGTAGCGTAAAGGACCGTATCGCGCTGGCGATGATCGAGGATGCAGAATCCAAAGGCATTCTGAAACCCGGCGCCACCATCATCGAGCCAACTAGCGGTAATACGGGCGTAGGACTGGCACTGGTATCGGCCGTCAAAGGCTATCACCTTATCCTTACCATGCCTGAGACCATGAGTGTGGAGCGTAGAAACCTTGTGAAAGCTTACGGCGCCGAGGTACGTCTCACCTCAGGAAAAGACGGCATGCCAGGTGCCATCCGCGCTGCCGAGGAACTGCGCGATTCAATTCCCGGTGCTGTGATTCTACAGCAGTTTGAAAATGCTGCAAACCCTGCTAAGCACTATGCAACCACGGGCCCCGAGATTTGGCGAGACACCGATGGTCAGGTAGACATCTTCATTGGTGGTGTGGGTACAGGCGGCACCATCTCAGGCACGGGTAAATACCTGAAGGAACAGAACCCCAACGTGAAGATCATTGCTGTAGAGCCGAAGTCAAGTCCTGTGCTGAATGGCGGCCAAAGCGGTCCCCATAAAATTCAAGGTATAGGTGCAGGCTTTGTGCCCAAGACCTACGACGCTAACGTCATCGACGAGGTGTTCGACGTGGAGAATGACGATGCTATCCGCACAGGTCGCGAGATTGCCCAGCAGGAAGGTCTTCTGGTAGGTATCTCTGCAGGCGCTGCACTCTATGCGGCCATCCAAGTGGCAAAACGTCCGGAGAACAAAGAAAAGAAAATCGTTGTACTGCTACCCGACACCGGCGAGCGCTACCTCTCAACCATCCTCTATGCCTTCGAAGATTACCCACTTTAGGCACTTTCTGACACTTTTTTTGCACAAATTGCCTCAAACATGGGGCAATTTGTGTTTTTTTTTGCGAAACATTTTGTAATTTAAACATAAAATCGTATCTTTGCGCATGATTACTACAAGACTGGAAACCCAATTATGCGCAATAAATATCAACAAAGGCTTCTATTCTTTTGCGTGGCAGTCATGCTGCCCCTCATGGTTCATGCCCAAATGGAAAACGTACGTGCAGCTTTCGACGCTCGTCACCTTGTAGCCTACGCCGTAGCCGCCTTCCTCATTTCCGTTTTCGTCATGCTATTCTACAATCGCATATACTATTTCCGCGAAAAACAGGTAAGCAATGAAACGGAACGAATAAATGCTCAGTTGGCCATGATTCTCGAATCAAGCAAGACACAGACATGGACCTACAATGTCAATAAGAAAACCTTCTCCCGATTCTCGGAGCACGGCCAAAAAGAGACCGTTTACATTCCCCTCGACTTCTCGCAATACTACGACCGCGATGATTTCCAAAATATGCGCAAGATTATACAAGACATCTGCAATTGGGAATCGCGCTTCGGTTCAATTACGATGAAAAGCGTCCCCGACAAGGAAGCAGACGGCAAGCCACATATATACAACGTTACGATTTCCATCTTGCGCTATGATCAGCGCAACAAGCCCACGGTGCTACTTGGCACCCAACAAGACATCACCGAAGATCAAGAGAAAGCGGAAAGCACCCGGAACCTAGCCCTGATGTATCACACTGTATTCAACACCTCGCTCATCGACATGATCTATTTCGATGCCAATGGTGTACTGACAGAAATCAACGACAAGGCCTGTGAGATGCTTGCCGTGAAGGACAAGCAAGCATTGATCGACTCAAAACTGACATTAGCAGACTTGCCCGCCCTGGAAGGTATAGACTTCCAAACGCTCGACAGAATGTACACGTCGTCGATTACCAAGGTGAAGGACATCGACCGCCCGATGGGCACTTTCGAAGAGGGGCTGGACAAAGTTTACTACGAACAAAGCGTGTCGACCTTCCACAATCATCAGGGTGAACTTGCCGGTGTAGTTCTAGCCGGCCGAAACATCACGGAAATGGTACTTTCGCAACACCGTCAGAAAGCCGTCGCCCGACAGCTAAAACAAACAACGGAGGACATTCAATCGTATATCCGCAATATCAACTACTCACTGAAGGTGAGTGATGTACGAATGATGAACTATGACCCCAACACCCATGAATTAAAGGTATCAAACGACCTGAATCAAGCCCAATACTCTCTGACACAGGTGCGTGCCCTCTCACTCATCAAACCCGAAGAGCGTCGCAGGGCCAGAGGCTTGTTCATCCGTATGGACAACTGCAGGAAAGGGGTGATAACGGCGACTTTCGAGACAGTACTACACGATGATTTTGGACGGCACGTCTTCCTGAACTTCAACTTGATGCCCATTACT
Organism: uncultured Prevotellaceae bacterium; assembly: GCA_902763615.1. Classification (GTDB taxonomy): domain Bacteria; phylum Bacteroidota; class Bacteroidia; order Bacteroidales; family Bacteroidaceae; genus Prevotella. Next base: position 36,108 of record CACWSX010000014.1, read on the forward strand.
AATAAGGCGGGTGAGGTAACTCACTATTTTGGCATGTGCCGCAACGAGACAGAAATGACATACACAGAAATGAAGCTGAAGGAAGAATCGGCAAAGGCCCAGGAAACAGAACAACTGAAAAACTCATTCTTATTGAACATGAGTTACGAGTTGCGTACCCCGCTGAATGCCGTAATTGGTTTCGCAGGTTTGTTTAATAGCGAACACAATGAAGAAGACGAACCCATATTTGCTGAGGAAATCAGAAAGAACACGGGTACTCTACTGCAGCTGATCAACGATATTCTGTTTATCTCCCGACTCGATGCCAGAATGATCGAGCACAACTACCAGTTCTGCGATTTCGCCATGCTTTTCGAAGGATGGTGTTACATGGGGTGGGCTAACATCTCGCCTAATGTAAAAATCTCCGTGGAGAATCCCTATAACCAACTGATGGTCAACATCGACCAACAGAATCTAGAGATGGTTATCACGAAGATATGTGTTATCACTGCTACCCACACCCAAGAGGGAACAATACGTGCAAAATACGAATACAGGCACGGCGAACTGATGATCACCATTGAGGATACTGGTCCTGGCCTTTCAGCAAAAGCGCTGAGCAAGATATTCGACCGTTTCGTGCACGATGAAGACGTACAACGCCAGGGCACTGGCCTTGACATGCCCATCGTGAAAGAACTCGTGGAGCAGATGAACGGCACCATCGAATTGCAATCAGAACTGGGCAAGGGTTCGTCCTTCTACATCAGCATACCTTGTGAAATGGCCAGTTTCGATAAGAAAACAGAAATCTTGACATAACGGACTGCAACAGATGAATATACTCCTATCCACTATAGAATCCAACAATGGCATCGACAGTGTATCGATACTCATTATTTTGCTGATATTCTTCCTCTTTATACTTATCTGGGGATTCAATCGTATCAGTATTCTCCGCATCCGACGGAAATCGGAACAGGCCAAGGACTTGTCTGCCATCATGAAGCATACACTCAACATGAGCAACAACTTTGTGCTTCGGCTCTCAATCCGCGACAGTTTTGCCGTGAATATGCACGGGAACTTCCTGCCTAAAGAAGGTATGAGCTTTAAGGAGAGCCTCAACTATATTCATCCTGAAGACCGTCATATCTATTTAGATTTTTGTAAGAAGTTGATATCTGGCGAGAAGACGGCACAATGTATATTCCGATGGGACATTAACCAAGGGAAAGGCAAAGAAGGCTGGCGCTATTACCGAGACCTCGGAATTGCAGAATACGCCAATCCTACGATGAAAACTCCTACGAATATCTTCTGCGTGTTGACAGATCAGACTGAGCAGATAACCCAGGATCAGAGTAATACAGAACTCACCGACAGATACCGTAACATCTATGAACAGCCGATTGTGGGTCTGGCTTTCTTCGATAAGGACGGTCGAATGCTGAACGTTAATGAGAAGACACGTGAGATTCTTAAGTTTCAGTCAGAGAAGGATCCGTTTTATTACGACAGGGTAATCTATGAAATACCCTCCATCGGTGAATACCTCAACAAGAAGGAACTTGATGATGTCTCTTTCTGTGCAAAAACCGTGATACCGGAACGAGGTGTCAACTGCTATACCGAGACCATGCTGCACACCATCCACGACGAACAGGGACAATTACTGTATATCACCATGTCGATTCGCGATCTGACACAAGAACGCGACCTCTATATCAAAAACCGTGAGAACGAGGCCTATATCCGCCACCAAAATGAGGAAATACAACAATATGAGAACGAGTTGCAGTATCTGATGGAGGAGTGTGACATGCGGTTCTGGCGTGCTGATACTATCAAGGGTGAGATTGCATTCTACAAAAAACTCTCCGTACCCGAAAAGGTGATGAGTTTCAAAGAACTGGAATCCTTTTTCATAGACGACAGTCTGATAGCAAAAGGTCTTCACCAACCTGATATCTATTTCGCCAAGCCCACAGCCCACCTCTGTCATACACGACCGATCTTTCATGAGAGCAATGAACCCCAGTGGAACATGTTGGACATCCTGCCACATTTCGATGAAAACGGCAAACTTGTAGAATGTTATGGTGTGATTCGCAACATGACACCACTCATGCAAAAACAAGAACAGCTGAAACAGGAGACGGAGCGCGCCAACCAATCGGGTATGATGAAGAGTACTTTCATGGCCAACATGACCCATGAGATACGCACCCCACTCAACTCGATTGTAGGATTCTCGGATGTGCTGCCTATGCTAGAGACACGGGAAGAGAAGCAGGAGATTATCCGTGTAATCATGAACAACTGCGACATGCTAATGCGATTGATCAACGACCTGCTGGCCCTCTCGTCAGTAGATTCCGGAGGCATTTCCCTCAAGTCTGAGGACATCGACTTTTCAAAAACATTCAATGACATTTGTACCACTTGCGAAGAACGTGTTCAGAACCCACAAGTGACATTTATCAAGGATAATCCTTATGAGACATTCCCTGCCCATCTCGACCCAGGTCGTATACAACAGGTCATCACCAATTTCGTAACCAATGCCATAAAATATACCCAAGAGGGGCATATCAAAGTGGGCTATATCAAGCAGGATGAAGGCATCCGAATCTACTGTGAAGACACTGGAGCTGGTATCCCAAAGGAAGACCAGAAAAAAGTGTTCGAACGCTTTGTTAAACTCAACGACTACGTACAGGGTACAGGTCTAGGACTAAGCATTTGTAAGGCCATCTGTGAGAAATGTGGCGGCAAGATTGGTGTGGAATCTGAAGGCGAAGGGAAAGGCTCAACCTTCTGGATGTGGGTACCCACAATTGTGAAAGTCATCATCCTATTGTTTGTCTTCAGCCTCTCACCGTTGACGACACAGGCACAGAACGACAGCACTGTGGCTTTCTCCGTTGAACGTCCGCTGGTTTACGAGGATGCATGGGATCTATGGCCCTACACCTTCCTGAATGAAAACGGCGAACCCGACGGTTATAATATCGACTTGCTGAAGCTGATTTTTAAACGACTCGACATTCCCTATATCATCAAGCTCAAGCCGACATTAGACGCTTTCAGTGACCTGAAAGAAGGCAAGTCTGATCTGATATTCGGTATGGAAGCTAATTTCCACCATGAATATGGAGAATATGGGCGGTCGGTTATCCATCTGTTTACCCACAGCGTGGTTCACCAAAAAGGCAAGGAGCCCGTTGTCAAGTCTTTTCAGGATCTGAGCAATCATAGGGTTATCGTACATACAGGTAGTTTCAGTCACCATCTTATGCAAGATAGAGGTTGGGGCGACAATGCCTGGGGCTTCGACGACATGAAGGAGGCCATCCAAAAAGCCAGTGCTGACCCCACCAATGAGATTGTATGGAACACAATGTCGCTGAAATGGCTCATCCATAAGTACCAGATCAAAAATCTGGAACTCTCACCTATCGACATCCCTCATGGAGAATATAGGTTTATCTCTAGAAATAAGCGATTGCTGAATCAGTTGGACAGCATCTATGCCGTTCTACTGTCAGAAGAAAAGTTGCAGAGCATCCAGAACAAATGGTTCTATCCGGAGCGCGTCGAAACAGGTATCCCTTCTTGGGTCTGGAAATTAGCGGCTGCTGTAGCGGCATTTTCGGCCTTCTTTATGCTTTACTATTTCTTCTATCGAATTAGGGAAAAAAGGCTAACGAAAGACTTGCGCAAGAAGAATGCCCGTTTGTCACTGATCCTGAAAACCAGTAATGTGCGCTGCTGGACCTACGATATCTACAGTAAGATATTTACCCAACTAGACGAAAACGGTATTCCAAAAGGCGATCTCACTATGCAGGAGGTGGCACAACAATATGTAATGGAAGACTTTGAACATCTGGTTGAAGCCATCAACCACATTGTCCGCGGCGAGAAAGAAAACGACACCATTGACCTGCGGACAAAAAGTGAAAAAGAAGGTGAATCCAGAGAGTATACGATGACTTTGTCCGTGCTACGCTACCACAAAAGCGGGCGACCGGCCGTCCTCATCGGTACACGAAGTGATATCACGGAAGAGAAACGAATGCGTTATACTGCTAATGACAATATGTTGCGTTACCAAGCAATCTTCAGTTCTGTACTGGTGGACATGGTCTATTATGATAATAAAGGCGACCTCCGTAACCTCAACGGCAAAGCATGTCGTACGTTTAACAGTACGCTCGAGCAACTGGTTGCAAGACAGTTTAATATTCGTGATGTGCTGGGTATCCCCGACCTCGATGTAGAGAAAATGGAATACACCTATCTTACCCAGATTTTCAAAGCTGACAGAAATGATAATCGTGTGTTTAAGAGTCTGATCAAAGGTCAAAAGCTATATTACGAATTACAAGTCGTACCCGTGAGAGACGGAAACGGCCATCTGATGGGTATTTACAGTTCCGGACGTGATATGACCGAGGTAGCCAATTCCTATCTGCAACAACAGAAAAACTTGCAGCAACTGGCTAAGGCGAATGAGGAGGTAACGACCTATATCAACAATATCAACTATGTGCTGAAAGTAGGTGGTGTACGTATGATGAACTATTATCCTGACACCCATCAGTTGACTATTTATAGCGAAATTGAACATATAGAATATGAAATTACTCAGCAGCGCGCCATCGCACTGACTCATGAGGGCGACAAACAGATGGTGAGCCGTATCATCATGAGCATGGACAATCGCTCCATTGTACCAATCGAAGCCACCATCCATACCAATCTGCGCATTAAGGGCGGCTATCAGCTATGTCTGCAGATGCACATGATACCTATCATCGACGATAGCGGCATAGCCAAGTATTATTTTGGCATGTGCCGTGATGTCAGTGAGATCATGCATACCCAAAAGGAATTGGCTAAGGAAACCGTCAAAGCTCAAGAAGTGGAAATGGTGAAAAATGCCTTCCTCCGCAATATGAGTTATGAAATCCGTACACCACTCAATGCAGTCGTGGGCTTTGCTGAGCTCTTTCAGATGGACCACACAACGGATGACGAGGGAATCTTCATCAATGAGATAAAAGACAATTCACGTATACTTCTGAGGCTGATTAACAATATCCTCTTCCTTTCTCGCCTCGATGCCAAGATGATAGAAATCAAACCACAGTTCACAGATTTCGCCAAGACCTTTGACATGGTTTGCCAAGCCAGTTGGAGAATAAACCAGAAGCCAAACGTGGAGTATCTCGTGGAAAATCCATATGAACAACTATGCGTGGAGATTGACGAGCAAAACATCAACGTCATCCTCGATCAGATCATCCTCAATGCCTGCCAATATACAAACGAAGGGTCCGTTCATGCAAGAATCGACTATATCGGCGACCGTTTGATCATCGCCGTCGAGGATACTGGTGAAGGTATCGAAGAGAAGTTGCTTCCCTCCATTTTCGAGCGGTTTGCAACAGGTGCCAGCAGTGGTTCTGGATTGGGGCTCAGTATCTGTTATGAATTGATTCAGCAGATGGGCGGCAGCATCAACATCAAGTCCAAAATAGGCAAAGGTACCACTGTATGGTTCTCTATTCCCTGTAGAGCAACAGAAGTTGTGAGAAATAAAAAGCAAGAATGAAACGTGGAAAGTCAATGAAAAGAATATTCAATCATATAGTTTGGAGGACGAGCATACTAGTGATGCTTTTCATGCTTTATGGCTCCCTGATGACTGTGACAGCCCAACAAAGACATGAATACACGGAAGATCAGCCGCTAGTGATTGTCAGTGACTGGGAGTTTCCACCTTACGAGTTCAGCAACGACAAAGGCGAACCTGACGGTTATAATATTGAAGTGCTTAACATCATCCTCGACCGTCTGCAAATCCCTCACCGTTATATAATGCAGGAGTGGTATCTCGCTACAGAAACCTTTGAGCGTCGTGAAGCAGACCTTATCTTTGCCCTCTCTTTTAATTATATGAAGCGCCCCTATGTCATGACGCGCAACCTGCTTCACTTCTACCGTATTGTCGCAGTCAGGCGCCCTGAAGAAAAACCGCTGACGAGAATCAACTCGATGGGAGTGAAGGATACACTCATTATGAAGGCAAATGACTATGCACCCATCCGTATCCTGATGACGGACCCGAATCCCGCGTTTACCATTGAATACCACTCGCCAAAAGAAGCACTTTCAGGCGTACAAAGAGGCACATATCACTATTTCCTTTGGGGAGAGATACCCATTCAAAGGAAATTGAAAGAATTCGGGCTCGACAATCTGGTAACTGATATAACTGACATTCCACCAGGCGAACTACGTCTGATAGGCTACGACAAGGATTTGATTGATGCCATTGATGATGAATACGCCCGTCTTGAACAGGCAGGACAATTGGAGAAGATTTATGATAAGTGGTTCCATCCGGAACGGGAGCATAACGACACATCAACCCTCCCCATCTTTATCATCGCAGGTGCCATTATAGTGGGACTGATCTCACTCTTATTAAGCCGCTTAATTCGTATTCGTGTACAAAAGGCCATCGACAAGAGTAAAGATATCAATAACATGATGACACAGGCCTTGAGCATGGGTAACTACTATGTGATTGAACACGACCTGAAGAATCATCACACCCATAATGTATATGGCAACTTGCTACCTCCAGAGGGTTTGACTATAGAGGAGTTTATCGAGCGAATCCTGCCTGAGCAACGCAATGATTTTAGGGATACTATGCGGGAGTTAACGAAAGACAAGAAAAGTGCAGAACTCAAAAAGCAGTGGAATGCGGGAACACCAGAGAAGCCCGATTGGCGATATCTGCATGGTAACTCTATTGTGGAAATGGAGAATGACAAGCCCCGCTACATTGTCAACTCCGTGAAAGATGTCACCCAAGATATCATGGAAGAGCGCAATGCCAGAGAGACCGGTGAGCGCTATATCACGATCTTCAAGACCAGTCTTATCGCCATGTCGTTTTATGATGCCAACCAATGCTTCATCGATGCCAATGACCAAATGCGAAAAATAAGTGGTATCAATGTGCTTGGGGAAGATTTGTACCGTCAGACACGTTTGACAGACATGCCTATCCTAAAAGATGATTTTTCACCAGAAAGCCATGAAGATTTCCACGTATGTCAACACCTTGTTATTCCTCAAGCCAATATCGATATATATATTGAATTCCGTGTTTTCCCCGTCGTTAACAATAATCGTATCATTTACTATATCATCACAGCGCGTGACATCACTGACGAGCGTCTTCTCTATCTCGAGCAGCGGAAACATGATATCGAGATGCGCAAGATCAACGATGCGGCCAACACATACGAGAACCAGTTACAATACCTGCTGGAAAAGAGCAAGATGTATGTATGGAGATTTAATCTTGATGACAGGGTCATCCATCTGTCACGCTCACTTCGTAAGGTGGAATTCTCCTTTAATTACCAAGACTATATTGATGGCATAGATCCTAGTGAACATGAGAATGCAAATAACAATCTGCTCCAGACTATAATGAGGGGTAAGGAGTTCAATATCATCCGCCACTTCAACAGGACACCAGTCAGTCTGGAATCCAGTTGGCACGCCCTCAGCGGTATTCCTATCTTTGACAACAATAGCAAACTGACGGGTTTTTTTGGCGTTGCGCGTAACATTACAGAATTGGTGTCCATCCAACAGAAACTGAAGGAAGAAACAATCCGTGCTGAGGATTCCGGACGTCTGAAGAGTGCGTTCCTTGCCAATATGACGCACGAAATACGTACGCCATTGAATGCCATTGTAGGCTTCAGCGATCTGCTTCCGATGGTGGACACACAGGAAGAGCGCATGGAGTTCATCCGCATTATTCGTAACAACTGCGACATGCTGCTACGCCTCATCAATGATATTCTTGAAGCCTCGAACATGGGACAAGCTCTGGCTATCAAACCAGAGGAATGCGACTTCGCTCAGGTGTTCAATGATATCTGTCAGACGCTCGCCCAACGTGTACAAGAACCTGGCGTTGAGTTTATCAAGGACAATCCTTACGCTAGCTTCCATACCTCACTCGACAAGGGACGTATTCAACAGGTATTGACTAACTTCACCACCAATGCCGTGAAATATACCCACGAAGGACATATCAAGGTTGGGTATCGTCAAGAAGCGCGTTCTGTGAATGACGGCCAGTCTCAGAATGGTCTTTACTTCTATTGCGAAGATACGGGCGCCGGTATTCCCAAGGAGAAACAGACATCAGTCTTCGAGCGTTTTGTCAAACTCAACGACTTTGTGCAAGGAACAGGTCTTGGTCTCTCTATTTGTAAGGCTATTGCCGAACGTTGTGGCGGTGAAATAGGACTGACCTCGGAAGGTGAAGGACATGGTTCTACATTCTGGCTATGGATTCCTTGTGAGATAACTGAATCATAAAAACAGGAAAAGATGCAGACAAGTAGCTATTTGCTAGCCAACGAGCGCGATGCCCTATGGGGACTAACCGTCAGTACTGTAGGGTATGAAGAGATTGCTCCCGGAGAGGACTATCCCACGAAAGGACATGCTGACGGCTATTATTTCAATCTCGAAAAAGGAAGAGTACTTGACGAATACCAGTTACTCTACAATCCCGAGGGCGAAGGGGTTTTCAAAAGTGCTCATTGCCCAGAAACAACGATTAAAGCTGGCGACATGTTTCTGCTTTTCCCTGGCGAATGGCATACCTATCATCCGAATCCCCACACAGGTTGGAAGAGCCACTGGATTGGTTTCAAAGGGAAGAATATGGACGATCGTGTGACTGCAGGATTTCTCACACCCGAGAAACCCATCTATCATGTCGGCTATTCTTTTGTCCTAGAGTCGCTCTATCAAAGAGCCCTCGATGAGGCCACAAAAGAGAATGCCTATTCACAGCAACTCATGGCTGGCATTGTCAATTACCTTATTGGGATGATGTATTCTCTTGAACGCAACATCGAACTCAATAAAAACCATCTGCATGTAGATATGATCAACCGTGCCCGTCTTCGTATCCGCGAATCACTGGAAAGCGATCTTACGATCCAGAAAATTGCAGGAGACTTAGGTGTGAGCTATAGTAATTTCAGAAAATTATTTAAGGAATATACAGGTCTGTCGCCTGCTACCTATCAGCAGGACTTGCGGTTGCTACGTGCCAAGGAGCTATTATCAACCACGGACCTCACCATAAAAGAAATAGCCTACCGACTCAATTTTGAGTCGCCAGACTATTTCTCTGCCAAATTCAAGGCGAAGATGGGATGCAAGCCGAGTGAAGCCCGCAGTCAGGTTTAGAAGAACAGCATACGCTCAACCCAGTAGATTAAGATACCTGCCAGATAACCAGCAAAGGCTATCCAGGTAATTTTTTTCATATACCAGCCAAAGGTGATTTTCTCCAATCCCATCACGACCACGCCAGCTGCGGAGCCAATAATCAGCATTGAGCCACCTACACCGGCACAATAAGCTAGCAATTGCCAGAAGATACCGTCAACAGCCATCGCACCTTCAGCAGCAACAGGATACATGCCCATACAACCAGCCACAAGAGGCACATTGTCGACAATACTCGACAACAAACCAATAATACCATTGATCAGGTAATAGTTGCCTGCGAAGGCCTCATTCAAACCTTGTCCGAGAGCTGTCAGCACACCTATCTCCTGCAGCACAGCTACAGCCATCAAAATACCAAGGAAGAACATAATGGTAGACAAGTCTATTTTCGATAGCAGATCGCTAACACGCTTAGCCATCGTATCATCTTCAGATGTGTTATAATGGAAAATCTCTGTGACAGTCCAGAGAACACCCAAAACCAGCAGGATACCCATAAACGGTGGCAGATGGGTAAGGGTCTTGAAAATTGGCACGAAACACAAGCCTCCAACACCGAGCCAGAAGATAATATCACGTTGGGTCTTAGTGAAATGACTCACATCAGCTTTAGGCAGATTCTGTTCCTTATCGAACTTCCCCTTCAACTGATATTGCAGGATGAAGGCAGGAATCAGCATCGATACTAACGACGGAATGAAAATCTCTGTAATCACACCTTGCGTCGTAATCACGCCCTTAATCCACAGCATGATGGTTGTGACGTCACCGATTGGTGAGAAAGCACCACCGGAATTGGCGGAGATTACAACGAGGGCAGCATAGATCAAACGATCCTCCCGACTCTGAACCAGTTTGCGAAGCACCATGATCATAACGATACTCGTGGTCAGATTATCAAGAATGGCTGATAAGAAGAAGGTCATAAAGGCCATACGCCACATGAGTTTACGCTTGGAACGAGTCTTCATTGTGTCTCGCACAAAGTTGAAACCACCGTTGGAGTCGACAATCTCCACAATGGTCATGGCACCCATCAGGAAGAAAAGCGTCCCTGCAGCATCGCCCAAGTGATGCTCGATAACCTCAGCAATGTGGTGAATCACATTGCCCTCGGCTATCGAAGGATAATACATCGCAGGACCTGTCATCAAAAGCGTCCAGCATAATACACACATAAGCAAGGCAATAGCTGCCTTGTTAATCTTCGTCAAGCTCTCTAAGGCTATACACAAATAACCTATACAGAAAACGGCGACAATCAAAATAGTCAGAATAGACATGGATTTTACTAATTTTTTAAGTGATTGTTTGGAATTTTGCTGCAAAGATACAACAAATATTCGACAGCGCCAAGAGCCATTATCAAAATTTCGAGATGAAAAATCAAATAACAAAGGTGGAGCCATTAGAATGTTAGTACCTTTGCATTCACAAATTACAAACTGCAAAACAATCACTGAAAACAAATATGGATCAGAAACAGTATTTCTTTGCTGTCGACCTGGGAGCAACTAGTGGAAGAACAATTATCGGCAGCATTGATAGAGGACAGTTCCATCTGGAGGAAATAACCCGTTTCCCCAATAACCTCATTGAACAGGGCGGCCATTTCTATTGGGACATCTACGCCCTTTATTTTGAGATTATCCGTGGTTTGAAAGAGGTGGCTCAGCGAGGATTGGCAATCACCTCCATCGGCATCGACACCTGGGGTGTAGACTTCGTGATGATTGGCGAAGACAACGCTATTCTCAGAAACCCGCGTGCTTATCGCGATCCAATTACATTCGATGCGATGGATGACTACCTGCAGCATATCATTTCTCGAAAAGAGGTCTATGACATCACAGGTATTCAACTGATGAACTTCAATTCTATCTTCCAACTCTATGCCATGAGACAGGAAGGCAATGTCGCTTTGAAGTATGCAAAGAAGATCTTGTTCGTACCCGATGCCTTAAGTTGGATGCTTACAGGTAACGAGGTATGCGAATATACCATCGCATCGACTTCACAATTGCTGGATCCTCGCACTAAGCAACTCGATGAACGTCTCTTGTCATCCTTAGGGTTGACTCGTTCGGAGTTCGGCAAGATGGTCTATCCTGGTACATGTATTGGTGTGTTGACAGATGAAGTACAGAAACTCACAGGTTTAGGCGCTATACCTGTGATTGCTGTGGCTGGCCACGATACAGGTTCCGCTGTGGCTGCCGTCCCTGCCAAAAACGAGAAATTCGCCTATCTTTCAAGCGGCACTTGGAGTCTGATGGGTATTGAGACAAAGGATGCTATCATCAACGACCTGAGCTACGAACGCAACTTCACCAACGAAGGTGGCATCGAAGGAACGACCCGTTTTCTGAAGAACATCTGCGGCATGTGGCTCTATGAACGCTGTCGTAAGGAATGGCCAGAAGAAGTACAAAAACTCTCCCATCCTGAACTGCAAGGTTCTGCGATGCAAGTTGAGGCATTCCGTAGTATCATCAACCCTGATGACGCGCAGTTTGCAAACCCAGACTCCATGATCGATGCCATCCAACAATATTGTCGTCAGACAAACCAGCCTGTGCCTGAAACACCTGCAGAAATATGCCGTTGCATCTTCGACTCGCTGGCCCTACGCTACAAACAGGTGTTCCAGTGGATGCAGGAATTTGCCCCCTTCAAGCTTGAAGTACTTCATATCATCGGTGGAGGGAGCCTCAACAAATATCTGAACCAGTTTACGGCCAATGCTACAGGCGCCACCGTTTTGGCTGGGCCTCAGGAAGGTACTGCTATCGGCAATATTATGTTACAGGCAAAGGCAGCCCATTTGGTGAATGACATCTGGGAGATGCGTCAGATTATCGCCAACTCACTGAAACTGGTAAAATACGAGCCAACAGACGAGGCTATTTGGAATCAGGCCTTCCTAACATTCCAGAAATTATCAGAATAATCAAAGTAATCAGAAATAAAAAAACGAATTATGAAAACAGAACAAATTGAAAAAGCTTATGCCATAGCAAAAGATCGCTATGCAGCCGTCGGAGTGGACACTGATGCAGTACTTGACCTGCTCCAAAAGCAGCAAATCTCATTGCACTGCTGGCAGACAGACGACGTGGTAGGTTTTGAGCGTAATGATGCGCTCTCAGGTGGCATCCAGACTACAGGAAACTATCCTGGTCGCGCCCGTAATATAGACGAGGTACGCAAAGACATAGAATTCGTGAAAACGCTTATCGCAGGAAATCACCGTCTAAACCTTCATGAAATTTATGGAGACTTTGGTAATCAATTCGTGGATCGTGACCAGGTAGACGTTAAGCACTTTGAGAGTTGGATCCAGTGGGCCAAGGAAAACAATATGAAGCTCGACTTCAACTCTACCAGTTTCTCCCACCCAAAGAGTGGTAACCTCACATTGTCGAATCCCGATAAAGGTATCCGTGATTTCTGGATTGAGCATACCAAGCGTTGTCGTCGTATTGCAGATGCCATGGGTAAGGCACAGAACGATCATTGTATCATGAACATTTGGGTTCACGACGGTTCAAAGGACATGCCTGTACAACGTAAGAAATACCGTGAGATTCTCGCAGCTTCACTCGATGAGATTATGGCAGAGAAACTCGATGGCGTGAAGAACTGCTTTGAGGCCAAACTCTTTGGTATTGGACTAGAGAGCTATACCGTAGGCTCACACGATTTCTATACAGCCTACTGCGCTACCCGCAAACAGATGTTTACCCTCGACACAGGTCACTATGAACCCACGGAGAATGTGTCAGACTTCGTTTCAACATTGCTCATGTACGTACCAGAACTGATGTTGCATGTGTCTCGACCCGTTCGCTGGGACTCAGACCACGTGACCATCATGAACGACCAAACGTTGGATCTCTTCAAGGAACTCGTCCGTAGCGATGCTTTGGACCGTGCCCATGTAGGTCTTGACTATTTCGATGCTTCAATTAACCGTATTGGTGCCTACATCATTGGAACCCGTGCCACACAGAAATGTATCCTCCAAGCACTGCTCGAACCGAAACAGAAGCTGCGCGAATACGAGGATAATGGACAGAATTTCGAGCGTCTCGCCCTGATGGAAGAAGCAAAGAGTCTGCCGTTTGGCGCTGTGTTCGATTACTTCAACCTGAAGAACAATGTGCCCGTTGGCGAAGAGTACATCGCAGCCATCCAACAATACGAAAAAGACGTCACCAGCAAGCGCTAACCCATCAATCCCATCAAGAATATGGCAAAGAAAAGTGGAAGCTTAAAGAGCACACTCGCCGTGTCTCTCAATAACTATCTTGATGCCGGTGCCATCGTGGCAGGTTCCAGCGGCATTACCCTGTGGCAGAACTACTTAGGACTGTCCGAGATGCATCTTGGATGGCTCAACGCCCTCAGTGCAAATGCCTTAGGCGCCGCTATCGGTGCCATCATCGGTGGTTTCCTGGCAGACAAGTTCGGACGCAAGTTCATTTTTACCTATAACCTGCTAGTCTACATGCTCGGCGTGCTCATCATCATGCTGTCATTCAGCTACCCCATGCTGCTCTGCGGTTTCCTAGTTACTGGTATCTCTGTTGGTATCGGCGTGCCGGCTTCGTGGACGTACATCAGCGAATCTAGTGAGGTCAGCAACCGCGGTCGCAATATCTGTATCTCCCAGATGTCATGGGGTATCGGCCCTATGCTCATTCTCTTTTTCGGTATGCTTTTCGCACCTGGAAATGATGTTGATCCTAACGGGCCTCTATACGGCATGGTAGTTTCTATAGCCCACTTCTTTGGCGGTGCCGACATGAGTATTGAGGCTGTCAATGCCTTCTCCTCTCGCGTGGTTTTCTTCACACTTTTCGTTGTCGCCTTCGTGGCTTGGAACCTCCAGCGTCAGTTGCAGGAAAGTGCAGAATTCAAAGCTAACAAAGAAAAGGACAAGAGCGGTATTGTCGACAATATCAAGATGTTGTTCACAAACCGCGTGGCCGTCAGGTCAGTCATTTTCTTGGCTACCATCTATCTGACGTGGAACCTCGTTGCTTCCGTCATGGGATTCTTTATGCCTCATGTCTATGAGACAGCAGGCGGTTTAAGCAACAAGATGGCCAACATGTTGAGCTGTGTGAGCTGGGTTTTCGTTGTCGTTACCACGTTCATCATCTCATTCTTTGTCGACAAGGTAGCTCACCGCCTGTTTTACGTGATAGGACTGGCAGCAGCACTGACCGCCTGGATTCTCGTCATTGGTGGCAGCATCACCAGTATAGCCGGTATCTGGATCTTTACAATTCTTTGGGGTATCAACAATGGCAGTTCAGTACAGGTATTCTATGCCCTCTGGGGCTCCGAACTGTTTCCTGCTAAGTTCCGTGCAGGTGCTCAAGGGCTGATGTTCTTTATCGTTCGTGGTCTCTCAGCCGTCTGGGGTCTTGTCTTCACCTTTATCTATGGTGAGAACGGTGAAGGTTTCACCTTAGCTGCCTACTGCATGGTGGCTCTGCTGGCCATTGCACTCGTCGTCGGACTCATTGGCATGCCGAACACCCGTGGACGTTCCCTCGAAGAGATTACCAAAGAACGCTATGGCGACAACTTCTAAATATTATATGTTTTTATTTCTGTCTTAATAATATATATTATGTCTAAGAGTATATTGGAAGGCCGCAAAGATTTGAAGGCCGTCATTGATCAGATTGCCGAGGTGACAGGTTACCTCTGGCAGAAAGGATGGGCAGAACGCAATGGTGGTAACATCACCGTCAACGTCACTGAATATATGGACGACGAATGTAAGTCTCTGAAGGCCATCTCTGAGATAAAGCAGATAGGTATGATCCTACCCCAGCTGAAAGGCAAGTATTTCTATTGTAAAGGTACGGGCAAGCGCATGCGTGATCTTGCAAAATTCCCCATGCAGAATGGAAGTATTATCCGCATCTGCGACGACTGTGCCTCTTACGAGGTCATCGCTGATGAGCCTGTGGTGCCAACCTCTGAGTTGCCTACACACCTCGCTTTACAGAACTATCTGCTGGAAACAGGCTCATGCTATAAGGCCACGCTCCATACTCACCCCATCGAACTTGTGGCCATGAGTCACATCCAGCGATTCCTGAAAGGTAACGAGATGACCCGTGTACTATGGTCGATGATTCCAGAGACCCTCGCTTTTGCACCGTTAGGCATCGGTATCGTACCCTACGCCATGCCCTCTTCGGTAGAGTTGGCAGAGGCTACCCTCGAACAGATCAAGAGCCACGACGTAGTGCTGTGGGAGAAACATGGTACGGTCGCTGTAGGCACCGATATCATGGATGCCTTCGACCAAACTGATGTGCTCTGCAAGGCTGCCAACATCTACATGTGTGCTCGCAGCATGGGTTCTGAGCCTGATGGTATGACCTTCGAACAAATGAAAGAAGTACAGGATGCCTTCAATCTTCCCAAAAAGCGTCCTTGTTAATAGCCATCATAAACAAAAAATCCCCGATGCTAGCATCGGGGATTTTTGTACCATTTAATGGTATTATTCTGTCAGTAGTTGTTTTGTTTGCAAAGATATAGTTATTTTTTAGTATCAGCCCCCAATATTTGATTTTTCACCCACAATTTATGATTTTCCAGTTGATTTATATCAATTCTAAAATGAAATGCTAAAAAATCCTTTATAATTTGGTTAAATCCTCAAATTAATGTAACTTTGTAGCCTGATATGAACAACAACTTACAAGAAGAGAAATGGAGTGAGAATGTGATACTTGTTGACGCAGATTACGTTGACAAAGTGGCATTCAACCTCATCGTAAACTTCGAGCGCATGATTGGCCGTCGAATACCGCAGGCCGATATGGCCCGATGGTTAGAATGTATTGCCCTTGATGGCGGACTACGCACTGGTAGCCATGAAACTCAAGTTGTGTTCATACATCAGAAAGCAAAGACCGAAATGGAGAATTTCGTCCCAGGTCACTATGCAAACGACCTGACCGGGAAAGCTTTTCAAGGCGAATTAGGCGAATTTATACTCAATGCCTATACCATCGAGGACATTGCCGACAGTGAGCAACTGCTAATCGAAGCCCTAAACCTCATCTGCCAACAGAAGGAGGTCAAGCGGATGATGGTCGTTCCGAATGCAGAGGACTCTACTATATATAATAAGGTACGCGAGACACTCCGTCAGGTTAGTGATGAAGAAAAGCGCATCACCGTCTTTGCTATGCAGCCAATGACGGGCGGGAACTTTCGTCAGGAGATGCTCGGCTACTCGCTGATGGCTGCCCTCGGTATCCGTGGAGACGAAATCAAGACAGAATAACATAAAACTAACAATTATGGCAAAAGTATTAATGATTGGCGCCGGAGGCGTCGCTACGGTAGCAGCATTCAAGATAGCACAGAATGCTGATGTATTTACCGATTTTATGATTGCCAGTCGCCGTAAGGCCAAGTGTGACAAGATTGTGGAGGATATCCACAAGGCTGGCTACAAAATGGACATCAAGACGGCTCAGGTGGATGCTGACGATGTTGAGCAGTTGAAGGCACTCTTCAACAGCTATAAGCCAGAACTCGTCATCAATCTCGCCCTGCCCTATCAGGACCTGACCATCATGGATGCCTGTCTGGCATGTGGTTGCAACTATCTCGACACCGCCAACTACGAGCCGAAAGACGAGGCACACTTCGAGTACTCATGGCAATGGGCTTACAAGGACCGCTTCGAACAAGCCGGTCTGACAGCCATCCTCGGTTGTGGCTTCGACCCAGGTGTGTCTGGTGTTTATACGGCTTATGCTGCCAAGCATCACTTCGATGAGATTCACTACCTCGACATCGTAGACTGCAATGCAGGTGACCACCATCATGCCTTCGCTACGAACTTCAATCCTGAGATCAATATCCGCGAGATTACCCAGAAAGGACTCTACTATAAGGACGGACAGTGGATTGAGACAGAACCGTTGGAAATTCACAAGCCCCTCACCTACCCCAACATTGGTCCGCGTGAAAGTTATCTGTTGCACCACGAGGAGTTGGAGTCACTGGTAAAGAACTATCCCACCATTAAGCAGGGCCGTTTCTGGATGACATTCGGTGAGCAGTATCTCAAACACCTCGATGTGATTCAAAACATCGGCATGAGCCGTATCGACGAGATTGAATATGAAGCGCCTTTGGCTGACGGAAGTGGGAAGACGGCAAAAGTGAAGATTGTGCCCCTGCAGTTCCTGAAAGCCGTATTGCCTAATCCACAAGATCTTGGTGAAAACTATGAGGGTGAGACCTCGATTGGTTGTCGCATCCGTGGTATCAAGGATGGTAAGGAGCATACCTACTATGTTTATAACAACTGCAAACACCAAGAAGCTTATAAGGAAACAGGTATGCAAGGAGTCAGCTATACCACTGGTGTTCCAGCTATGATTGGTGCAATGATGTTTGTCAAAGGTATATGGAAGAAGCCTGGTGTATGGAACGTAGAGGACTTCGATCCTGATCCTTTCATGGAACAACTGAACAAACAAGGTCTGCCTTGGCACGAAGTGTTCGACGGCGACCTCGAATTATAATTAGTATTAACTCTTAAATTTCTAAAAGCTATGGCAAAGAAAGAAGATTCTACGGAGCAACTGACTCCACAACAGCAGAAGTTAAAAGCACTGCAGGCTGCAATGGCCAAAATCGAGAAAGACTTCGGCAAAGGTGCTATCATGCGTATGGGCGAAGAGAAGGTAGATAATGTAGAGGTTATTCCTACAGGTAGTATCGGACTAAACGCTGCTTTGGGTGTGGGCGGTTATCCCAAGGGACGAATCATTGAGATCTACGGTCCTGAGTCATCTGGTAAGACCACACTGGCCATTCATGCTATCGCAGAGTGCCAGAAAGCAGGAGGTGTCGCAGCATTCATCGACGCAGAACACGCCTTCGACCGTTTCTACGCAGAGCATCTGGGTGTCGATGTCGACAACCTTCTGATTTCTCAGCCCGATAACGGCGAACAGGCGCTGGAGATTGCAGACCACCTGATCCGCTCAAGTGCTATCGATATCATTGTCATCGACTCTGTGGCAGCCCTGACACCAAAGAAGGAGATTGAAGGCGACATGGGAGACTCCTCAGTAGGACTCCAAGCCCGTCTGATGAGTCAGGCTCTGCGCAAACTGACCTCTACCATCTCAAAGACCAAGACCACCTGTATCTTCATCAACCAGTTGCGTGAGAAGATTGGTGTGATGTTTGGCAATCCTGAGACCACAACAGGTGGTAATGCCTTGAAATTCTATGCCTCCGTGCGTATAGACATTCGCAAGAAAGAGACCCTGAAGGATGGCGAAACACCAATCGGGAACCTTGTGAAAGTCAAGGTGGTAAAGAATAAGGTTGCTCCACCTTTCCGTAGGGCAGAGTTTGAAATCACCTTTGGCGAAGGAATCTCGAAAATTGGTGAGATCGTCGATCTGGGTGTTGAATACGACATCATCAAGAAGAGTGGCTCGTGGTTCAGCTACGGCAACACAAAACTAGGTCAGGGACGTGATGCAGCCAAAGCTCTGCTAAATGATAATCCGGAACTCTGTGAAGAATTGGAAGCCAAGATCATGGAAGTTATCTCAAATAAGAAATAATAAGAAAGACTAATAAAGAAGGGGCCGCTCGATGAGCGACCCCTTCTTTATTTATTCATTAATCCTCAATCGGTGTTCCATTCTTCGCTTTGGCAGCACCTTTCTTAGAAGTTGTCTTCTTCTTTGTAGTGGTTGCACCAGTGTTATAACTCTCCACACGGCCGTCTCTTCCGAAATGAACGAAGAGTGACTTGCCCTTTGAGCGATAGTAGATCCAGTCAGTCTTTCCTGTGCTAGCCTGTACAATCTCATTGGGTTCCTCACCCATAGCAAGGGTCACCTCATCCTCAGTCATACCCAGGATTACACGTCCCTGACGGATAGCTGCACGAGCTTCCTGAGTGGTCTGCAGCTCTGCGCCCTCACCCATACCGAAGATATAACCGAAGTAGTCTTCCAGTTTTACATCACGTTCTGCCAATTCGTCAGGATGCGTGAAGAGTACATCACGATAATAAGGACGACGCGACTCCATCTCTGTGAGCGACAAAGTAACAAATGGCGTACCAGGACGACGCTGTGCCTGATCCACACGGAAGGTCGTCATCTTAGGTACAGTAACCGTACGATCCTTACCATCACCCTTGGTCATCATCTTCGAAGGCTGCATGGTATGGATAATCTTGCCAATATAAGTGGTAAAATCTCTATTGACTGCCATAATGGCATCCTGCAACTCGAAAGAGGCATAGAAGGTATGCTTCAGGCTATCCATGATAAACTCATCATCACGCATACCGCTGTTGGTCTTCGACAAAGCAAATGTCTGGTAGAATTCATTACCATTCTCGTCCTCTACGATAATCTTGACAGGGAAGCTACGACTGCCAACACCAACCTGCGTCACAGTGACAGACAGATCTTTTGGCATCTTTACCTCACGATAGCCATCACCATCGTATTCTGTATCCACACGATAGATTCTGCCCTTGGTGTAGAGTTTCTTACCCATCAGTTTCTCCTTGGCAATATCTACATCACCAAGGTAGGCTAGTGTGGGAACGCCAAGCTTACCATAGCAATAGTCGTCGAACGAACCATTGGGGATTTCAAAATAATACATCTTGTTCTCGTCCTGACAGAGGAAATTCATACGGGAATGACCATCAGAACTGACAGTATGACCCTTGTAGATCATAATCTTGTGACGGAGTGACATACTACTGACCTCCTTGCCTGTAGCGGCATCGCTGAATGTTCTAACAATCAAGTCATACTTCTCTGGCATCACCATGAACTTCATGCCCTCTTTCCAGTCGCAAAGGCTGTAGAACTTGAAATTCTGACTGATGAAGTCCGTAGGAGCATTCTCATCAGCTTGACTTGCTGTCTCTTGGCTCGCTTCCTGCTGAACAGCAATAGCCTTCTGCTGTGCAGTACGGGTCTTTACGATGTAGGTGTTCACCTGTGCTGAGACCGTCATCATCAGCATGGCGAGTCCCATTGTCAAAATCGCTCTTTTCATTACCATGGTTTTATAAATTGTACAATTTCGAGTGCAAAGATAAATAAAATATTTCATACTTGTGCCAAAATGACGTGACAAAAAACATTTTTCTGTGAAAAAAAACGTTTTGGCACGTGCTTTGCAAGGTTTTTCGCGGATAAATGTCCAATTTTAATAGAGTATAAACTAAAATAAATAAGAATTATGGGAAAAATTATTGGAATTGACTTAGGAACTACCAACAGCTGCGTTGCCGTATTCGAAGGTAACGAGCCAGTAGTAATTGCCAACAGTGAGGGTAAGCGTACAACACCTTCTGTCGTTGGTTTTGTTGAGAACGGTGAGCGTAAGATCGGTGACCCTGCCAAGCGTCAGGCCATCACCAACCCCAAGAACACCGTCTATTCTATCAAGCGTTTCATGGGTGAGAACTGGCAGCAGACTGAGAAGGAAATCTCACGCGTACCTTATTCTGTAGTGAATGAGGGTGGATATCCCCGTGTTGACATCAATGGTCGTAAGTACACCCCACAGGAAATCTCGGCTATGGTGCTTCAAAAGATGAAGAAGACAGCTGAGGACTATCTTGGACAGGAGGTGACTGATGCCGTGATTACCGTACCTGCCTATTTCTCCGACTCTCAGCGTCAGGCAACTAAAGAAGCTGGTCAGATTGCAGGCCTCAACGTAAAGCGTATCGTCAACGAGCCCACAGCCGCTGCTCTGGCATATGGTGTGGACAAGGCCAATAAGGATATGAAGATCGCCGTGTTCGACCTGGGTGGTGGTACATTTGATATCTCTATTCTTGAGTTTGGTGGTGGCGTATTTGAAGTGCTCTCTACCAATGGTGATACCCATCTGGGCGGTGACGACTTCGACCAGGTGATTATCGACTGGTTGGTTCAGGAGTTCAAAAACGATGAGGGTGCCAACCTGAAAGACGACCCGATGGCTATGCAGCGTCTGAAGGAGGCTGCTGAGAAAGCCAAGATTGAGCTGTCATCTTCTACAAGCACAGAAATCAATCTGCCCTATATCATGCCTGTAGCCGGAGTGCCCAAGCATCTGGTGAAGACCCTCACCCGTGCTAAGTTCGAGCAGTTGGCTCACGACCTGATTCAGGCTTGTCTGGCCCCCTGTCAGAAGGCTATCGCTGATGCCAAGCTGACCACAGCCGATATTGACGAGGTTATTCTCGTAGGTGGTTCGAGCCGTATCCCTGCTGTGCAGACACTGGTGAAGAACTACTTCGGCAAGGAGCCTTCAAAGGGTGTGAACCCCGATGAAGTGGTAGCCGTTGGTGCAGCTATCCAAGGTGCTATTCTGAACAAGGAAGGTGGCGTTGGTGACATCGTGCTGCTCGATGTAACACCATTGACATTGGGTATCGAGACCATGGGTGGTGTAATGACTAAACTTATCGAGGCCAACACGACCATTCCTTGCAAGAAGAGCGAAACATTCTCTACCGCTGCTGACAATCAGACAGAGGTGACCATCCACGTACTGCAGGGTGAGCGTCCGATGGCTGCTCAAAACAAGTCTATCGGTCAGTTCAACCTCACAGGTATTGCACCTGCCCGTCGTGGTATTCCCCAGATTGAGGTGACCTTCGATATCGATGCCAACGGTATCCTGAAGGTATCCGCTAAGGATAAGGCCACTGGTAAGGAACAGGCTATCCGCATCGAGGCTTCATCTGGTCTGTCTCAGGACGAGATTAACCGCATGAAGGCCGAGGCAGAACAGAATGCCGAGAACGATAAGCGTGAGCGTGAGCGTGTCGACAAGCTGAACCAGGCAGACTCTATGATCTTCCAAACTGAGAACCAGTTGAACGAGATCGGTGATAAGATTCCTGCCCAGCACAAGCCTGCCATCGAGCAGGCCCTCCAGCAGCTGAAGGATGCCCATAAGTCTGGCGATGTTGCAGCCATCGACAGTGCCATCGCAGCCCTCAATGCCGCTTGGCAGACTGCTTCTCAG
>CACWSX010000015.1 GCA_902763615.1 uncultured Prevotellaceae bacterium
GCATGCATGGCGATCACTTCTTTATCGTTGAGAAAGGGCGGCGTATGGCCACACCGCTATTCGCAGCCCTGCTGGTCATTGAGACCACTGATGTTGCTTTTGCCGTTGACAGCATTCCAGCTGTGTTCAGCGTCAGTCGAGATCCGTTCATTGTGCTCACTTCCAACATCTTTGCCATCCTCGGACTCCGTGCCCTGTATTTTGCCCTGGCTGCTGTGGCTAAATACTTCAAGTATCTGAAATACGGACTTGGTATCATACTGATTTTCGTCGGTCTCAAAATGTTGCTGGCCATGAATGAGTATATCAACAGCTTGGGTGCACTCGTAGGCCTGAACTTGAACATACCTCATATAGAGGTGCCGACCTCCATCAGCCTTATCGTTATCTTTGGTGTTCTTGCGATGTCCATGCTACTCTCATTCATCATGACTAAGCACGAACAAGTATGAGGACATCCAATTCTATATAAGCTCCATAAACTTCTGCATGGCCTTGCGGATATACATGTCTTTGGGATAGAGCCACCCTCCTCACCATGGGTGATGCTGTCAACAAGTATGGCTACCCATCGCCCTGTGCGTACCAGATGGAGCAGCGTGTGGATCTCGTTGATTTCCAACTTGGGCTGCAACTCTATTCCTTTCTTGTATGTCAGACTGTCAAACATCCTTCGGGCATTCATACCATGGGCTAGTGTACAGATATTGTAGTCGGCCAACTGGCGTAGTGAGACAATGGTCTGCTGAGCCAATGGATTCTGATCAGAAACGATGGCACAAAGGTGATAGGTCTTTACAGGCTGTTCCGTAAGCAAATCATCTTTCTCCATCATTTCGAACGTCAGGGCAAAATCCACCTTTCGTTCCCTGACGGCCTCAATCAGCTCGTCTTGCTTCAAGAACATTACCTCAAGATGAATTTCCGGGTATTGCTCGGAGAAACGGGCGATGGCATCAGTAATCAGTGCCGACAGACCGAAGGTCGTGCCTATGACAAAATCAGAAAACAACCCACATTTGTAATTTCATGTAAAAGCATGTAAAGGGCAAAAATGACAATTAAAATGAAAAAAGTAGGTAAAAACGCAGCAGCAATGCATTTTCAAGTTTTTTTATGATTTGAAATTGTGTCAAGAAATAAGAAAACAGTTGCCAAATTGGGTTCAAGAGAACCCGTTTTGCGTCCCCGAGAGCGTCCCCAAAAACTAAAAAAACTAGGGACGCAGGGCACAAAGAAGCCACTAACTATTTAAAAGTCAGCGGCTTACATTTTAAAAGGTGGTGGAGCTGGAGGGAGTCGAACCCTCGTCCAAACAGGGAAACCATACGCTTTCTACACGCTTATTCCAGCCTTCGGTTTTCGAGTGTCAGCAAGACCTGGACCACCAACTGACACCTTAGCTCCTAAATTTCATCCCCAAGTCGGAGCCCTTGAAGACTATTCCCGATTTAACCTGCGCCGCTGGATCCTCAGATTCGGAACAACATCCTTGGAGCGACGTCTCGTTCCTCTACCTTGTAGTGGAATTAAGCTAGCAATCTACTGTACTTCGATTAAGCAGCGAGAGCATACTCATTGTTGCCAATTAATTTTTTGTTCACTATGTTTAAGGAGGTAGCCAACGAGCCTCCGCGTGCTTACGTACCATCTCTACCCGCTGTCAAATCCAGTCAACCCCAGATACGAGAATAGTCGATTTTCGCTGCAAAGATATCAACTTTTCTTCATAAATGCAAGTTTTTTGAAAAAAAAATGATACCTTTGCCGAGATTTATGCAATAATCCACGATCAATCATGTTATATTATATATAATGTACCTGCAAAAGATAACGTATGAAAAGACTTACTACACTAATAATATCACTTCTGCTCATGTCTGCAACAGGCTGGGCACAATCGGGCATGACAGATAACCAAGTGATGGACTATGTTATTGAGCAAAACGCCAAAGGAGTATCTCGCCAACAAATTGTCACACAACTCATGCAACGTGGTGTAACAATGGAGCAATTGCAACGTCTGCGCAAGAAATACCAGCGCCAGATGAACAATGGTGCGTTGGGAGCCGAGGACATCACGGCAGGTTCAAAAGAGGTCAAGAAACGCATGCGAGAGGCCAACGGCGAAAAGCGACAGGACATTGTCAATAAGGAAAAGCGCAATGTATCTCCCCACCGTGTAAAAGACGGCCGGAAGAAAACCAAACAGAATACCTATGACGAGAACGATAAGGAGTTCACTGAGTTTGACGATGCTGTGGACTTCATGATGCCCGACTCGCTGAAATATTTCTACGACGACCTTGATAAAGAGAAAGAGCCCAAGCGGAAGATCTTTGGACATGACATTTTCAACAATAAGGACCTGACCTTTGAGAGTAGCATGAATCTGGCAACGCCACAGAACTACCGTCTCGGTCCTGGTGATGAGGTGAACATCGACATTTCCGGTGCCTCACAGGAGAGTATTACGGAAACGATTTCTCCCGATGGTTATGTGACCGTTGAGGATATCGGCATTATTCAATTGGGCGGTCTGTCTGTCAGTCAGGCCAAGGCCAAATTGAGAAGCGTTCTAGGACCCAGATACCAAGGCTCTCATATTGAACTTACTGTAGGTCAGACACGAACCATCACCATCAGCGTGATCGGTGAAGTAAAGACACCAGGCACCTATACCATGTCAGCATTTGCCACCGTTTATAATGCACTTTATATGGCAGGCGGTCCCAATGAGATTGGTACACTCAGAAACGTCAAGGTATATCGTAACGGTCGTTTGCTGTCAAATGTCGACGTCTACGATTTCCTGCTCAATGGAAAACTGACAGGTGACGTCCGTCTACAAGACAATGATATCGTGACCGTAGGGCCGTATGAGGCTTTGGTGAATATCGCCGGAAAAATCAAGCGTCCCATGTTCTACGAAATGAAGAAGACCGAGAGCGCAGCCACCTTGCTCCGTTATGCTGGCGGTTTCACAGGCGATGCTTATACAAAGGCCATCCGTATCCACCGAAAGGCTGGGCAGATGTACTCCGTGTTCAATGTCGGTGAGTTCGACCTCAACGATTTTAAACTGATGGACGAAGATTCCGTCAGCGTCGACTCTACTTTGAACCGTTACCAAAATACGGTAGAAGTAAAGGGAGCTGTATTCCGTCCTGGCATGTATCAGGTAGGCGGACAAATCTGTACCGTCAAAGCCCTCATTGAGGCGGCCGACGGTCTGACCGAGAACGCCATTGGCCAGCATGCCGTTATGCACCGTATGAAGAAGGACCGGACACTAGAAGTGAAAAGTATCGACATCCTTGGTATTCTGGAAGGAAGCGTGCCAGATGTCGAGCTGAAAAATGAAGACGTCATCTATGTCGGAAGCCGTGAAGAGGAGAAAGAAGACCAGACCATTACCATTCATGGTGAGGTAAACTATCCGGGCGTCTATAAATATGCATCCAACGAGACGGTTGAGGACCTGGTACTTCAGGCTGGTGGTCTGACTAATGCGGCCTCATTGGCAAAAGTAGATGTCTCACGCCGTATTATCGAACCCAATGCAACGGAAGCAGGCGACACATTGGCCTTCACTTACAGTTTCGCACTAAATCCCGATTTCACGATTCCTCAAGGCGAGACGCCCTTCACATTACAGCCTTACGATGAGGTCTATATCCGCCGTAGCCCCAACTATAACGAACAGCAGAATGTCACCATCGAGGGGGAAGTGCAGTTCAGGGGTAACTACACATTAACCAGCAGCAGCCAACGCCTCAGCGAGATTATCAAACAAGCAGGCGGACTGACAAAACGGGCCTATCCTGAGGGCGCCAAGTTGCTTCGTCAGATGACACAAGAAGAGCGCGAGATGATGGAGACCATGCTCCGCACTGCACAGCGTAACTCTGGCAACGACTCCATCGATGTGAAGAAACTGTTGACGCTGACCACCTTCCCTGTCGCCATCGAATTGGATAAGGCTCTTGCCAACCCAGGCAGTGACGACGACCCCTATCTGCGTGAAGGCGACCGTATCGTTGTACCGCGCTATACCAGTACCGTCAGCATTAACGGCGAAGTACTCTATCCCAACACCGTACGTTATAAAGCTGGTGAGAAAGCCGACTATTACATTGATCTGGCCGGTGGTGTCAGTTCATCGGGTAAACGTAGTCAGACTATTATCATCTACATGAACGGTATGGTGGCAAAAGCGGATAGAAAGCATAAACCTAGACCCGGATGTCAGATCGTTGTGCCCACCAAGTCACGCCGTCGCGGTCTCGGTCTGACCGAATGGCTCAGCATCGGCACCAGCACGGCTTCTATCGCCACGATGATAGCAACGATTGCTAATCTCATCAAGTAAGAAGGAAAAAGTATGGAAGAGAAGAATGATATAAAGCCCATTGACTTTACGAGCATAGTGAAAAAACTGTGGCCGCATAGGAAGAAATACTACTATGTGTTGCCCGCAACGCTAATTATCACTTATCTGATCATTGTATGCATCCCACGCTACTACAAGTGTACTGTGCGTTTGGCACCAGAGGTATCGGGTGTCAACGTGTCGGGATCGCTGAGTTCGCTGGCCTCATCGTTCGGATTGGGAGGTTCGCTGGCCAAGATGAACTCACAGGACGCCATCAGTTCAGATATCTATCCAGACGTGATACAATCGAAGAACTTCATTGCGGAGTTGATGACCGTGAACGTTGAGACAAAGGACGGCAAAACGAAGAGCAGCTACTACCTGTATCTGCGCGACAAGCAGAAAGATGCCTGGTGGAACAAAGTGACAGATACCATCAAGGGGTGGTTTAAGGCTGCGCAGAAAGACGACTATACCGGTGCTGAGAAACTGGACATATTCGGACTAACAAAAAAACAAAGCGACGTGTTTAAATCGGCAGCAGGGAAGTTAGATTGTAACATCGACAAGAAAACCGAGATTGTATCCATTGAGGTAACAGACCAAGACCCGTTGGTGTGTGCCACTATGGCCAATGCCACCTGTGAGAAGCTGCAGCAGTTTATCGTGGACTACCGCACTAACAAAGCCCGCATAGACTACGAATACTATCAGAATCTCTGCAAGGAAAGTGAAGCAGAATACAACAAAGCCATGCACCGCTATGCTTCGTTCTCTGACTCCTACCATAAGCCCGTGCTAGCCAGCTATTCGGCCAAGGAGACGACGCTGGAGAACGAGATGCAGTCGAGCTATACCCTCTATCAGGGCATTAAGGCCCAGATGCAGGCCGCCCAGGCCAAACTACAGGAGGCTACCCCGGCATTTACCGTGATAGAAAGTGCCTCGGTGCCCACGAAGCCCGCCGGTCCGAAGAGAATGATCATCTCCATCGTGATGATGATTCTATCGTTTTTCATGTTATCAGCGTGGCTTCTGATGAAGAGTGAATAGTGAATAGTGAAGGGTGGAGATGCACTTGCTGATATCAGGATTGTTTGCCGTCACGGTGGTGATGGCCTTTCTTGAAGACTACCTGAAGGAAATCCATAAGATAGTGATCCTCGCCGTGCTGGCAACCTTGATGGTATTGCTGGCCACCACCAAGAGCATCGACCATACAGCTGACGGAACTATCTACGAACACATCTTCTACAACAACGATGAGATACTCACACAGTTGACCACCGAGCCCACCTTCCTATGGCTGAGCAGACTGGTATTAGCGCTAGGTGGAGGACTGATATGGATGTTCCTGATCTATGCCCTAATCGCCATCCCCACCAAACTGAAAGCCCTCTACGGCATGACACCCTATATTTTTACCGCCCTGATAATCTATATTCCCATCTATTATGAACTGCACGATCTGATTCAGATCCGGGCCGCAGCCGCCTGTGCGTTCCTGCTGCTGGCGCTGAACCCGCTCTCGAACAAGCGATACTGGACAGCCACACTGCTAATGATCATAGCCATATTGTTTCATTATTCCTCGGTGGTGTTCATTCCCTTTCTGTTCATCGGCAACCGACAGCTCGGCTATAATAGCAGACTGGTTGTAGCCTGTGTGATACCGGTGTGTTTCGTAATCTACCTAATGGGTAAGGACCTCTTCTCACTCATACCATCATCGATTCTGGGAGGAAAGTTGGACTACTACCAAAAGACTTCGGAAAAAGGAGAATGGGAAATGGCGCTGCTTTATAAGAACGTATACTTCATGTTGAAAGTAGCGATGATGTACCTCTGTCTGTATTTCTACAACCATATCGTTGAGAACAACCGTCTTGCTCCGCTTCTGCTCAACCTGTTCCTGGCCAGTATCCTCTCGCCCATGCTGTTTTCTACCATCCCAGTGATTGCCTCGCGCGTCAGCGACATGTACGGCATTATCGACTGCATCGTGTTTACGTTCGCACTCTATCTATTTAGTCCCAGATATCTGGCACGCTTCGGTATCCTGATTATTGGCATCTACATGCTCATCTACCACATGATGTCGGACGATTATTTCTTCTAACCTCCCACGCCTATGCAAGACCGCTCACGCTATCTCTATGCCAACATCGCAGCCTCATTCCTCATCAAGGGATGGTCAGCTGTGGTGGTGTTGCTGCTAGTGCCTGCTACACTGCATTGCCTAGGAGAGTACCAGAACGGCATCTGGCTGACCATCAGCAGCCTGCTACTATGGATTGACAACATGGACATCGGACTAGGTAACGGATTAAGGAACAAGGTGGCGGAATATATGGCCCATGATGAGACCGAACGCACCCGCCGACTCATTTCATCGACTTTTGCCATGCTCACCTGTATTATCATTCCCGTGCTGCTGATACTATTGCTATTGATTGCTGTAAGCGACCCGTATGGGGTGTTGAATGCAGAGCCGTCGAAGGTATCGCATCTTGATCAGGTATTGATGGTGACGGTGACACTCGTCTGCACTTCATTTATATTCAAACTCATCGGCAACTTCTATATGGGGCTACAACTGCCTGCCGTGAGTAACCTGTTGATTGCCTTAGGACAGACATTGGCACTCGTCGGCACATATATTGTGCTGTGGTCGGGCAGCCATTCGCTCATGCATATCGCACTGGTGAACACCGCGGCACCGTTGCTAGTTTACCTCATTGCCTACCCTATCACCTTCTATTATAAGTATCCACAGCTACGTCCAGCATTCAGTCTCATCAACCTCAAAGAGGCCAAGGAGGTGGTCAACATGGGGGCGCAGTTCTTTATCATGCAGATATCCAGTGTCGTATTGTTCATGACCTCCAACCTACTGATATCCAAGCTCTTCTCGCCATCCATGGTAACGCCCTACCAAATTACATACCGCTATTTCAGCGTTCTGCTAGTGGCGTTCACCGTGATCTGTATGCCCTTCTGGAATGCGACTACCGATGCATACGAGCGGAATGATATAGAATGGATACGCCAAGCCACCCGGAAGCTGCGGCTGATGACGATTGGCATTCTGGTAATGATGATGGTAATGGTGGTGATCTCACCCTGGGTCTACGTCATCTGGATTGGCGACATCACCATTGACTTCAGAATGAGCATCGTGATGGCGACCTATATCTTCATACTTATCTACAGCATGCGCTACAGCTACTTCATCAACGGCATCGGGAAGCTGCGCCTGCAACTGATCTTCACGGTTTCGGCAGCAATCATCTTCATTCCGCTAGCCTATCTGGCCACCCAATGGACCCACAACATCATTTGGTTCATGGTGGTGATGTGCCTGGTGAACATCCCTGGACTGATCATCAACCGCATCCAATTTCACAAACTCATCAATGGTAAAGCGACAGGAATATGGGCACAATAGTTAATGTCTCAATCATCATCGTCAATTACAACACGCTGCATGTCCTCCTACCATGCATTGACAGCATTGTTGAACAGACCAAAGATATCAGCTACGAGATTATTGTCGTTGACAATGGCTCTACAGATCGTTCCATAGAGGTCCTGTCAAATGACAAGCGGCTAACACTTGTCTCCACTAGAGAAAACCTTGGATTCGGAAAGGCCAATAACAAAGGATTAGAATATGCACACGGCAAATACATCTTCTTCCTCAACTCCGACACTCTTCTGAAAAACAATGCCATTAAGATGCTCTATGACTTTGCAGAGCAATATCAAGGTCAATTGGGAGCGGTGGGTTGTAGCTTGGAAGACCGACAAGGCAACAGAATCCATTCTTACGGCCATTTCCCAAAGATGAGCGACGACTTTCGGATACTACTTTGGACTCCTATTCAAAAAGGGCTGCACCTCTATAAGGCGCCTGTCATCACTTATCCTGACGATTGGATGAAGGTGGATTATGTCACGGGAGCAGACCTGTTTGTAGGCCGCCAGGTCCTCGATGAATGTGGTACTTTCCACCCTGCCTTCTTCATGTATTTTGAAGAATCTGAGATGGAACATCGTTTCATGTCGCATGGTTTCGATAACATTCTCTTGAATGCCCCCCGCATTGTGCATTTGGAGGGCGAAGGCGGCAAAGATGGCAATGCATCCAAATTCCTCCGCGACACACTTCGACAACAAAAGAGCGAATATATCTACTTCAAGTTGACAGAGCCTCGTTGGAAGTACTATCTCTATCGCATCATCCATCCTATCCTAAGACAAACGGTATGGCTGAATCCCAACATCTCTTGGGCAGACAAATGGAAATGTGTCAAACAACTCTTTGTAAGAATTAAAATCTGAGCAGATGAATATACTGGTTGACGGTCGTACATGGTCATTATACTCGGCAGGTATTAGCACCTTCTTTTCCTGTGCCATCTTCGAATGGTCGCAGCAAAGACCCGGTGACATCTTATACATCCTTTTGCCCAAAGGATTAGACCCCCGAACAGAACTCCCCGCCATTCCCCATAATATCATCCTGCTCGACTATGCAAAGCGATACCCCAAGTGGCTGCCTAACATCATCATCCTGCAATGGCTGGTGCCCAGGCTGTGTCGTAAATTACATATCGACCTCTACTATTCGCCTGTACCCCATCTGCCATATTTCATCCCATCACATATCAAAACGATGGTAACTGTACATGACGTAGTGAATATAGAAATGGCTGATACGATGTCATGGACAAATAGGCTGGCTACCAGTGTCTTCTTCGGACAAGCCATCAAAAAAGCCGATCGGTTGTGGACAAACTCATATTACACCAAGTCGAAGGTAGAAGAATACTTCTCCCAGCGACGTTGTCAGGAGATCTTTACGGGAGGTGCAATAGACAGACATGTCTTTTTCCCAAGAGTCCTGTCAGACCAAGAGCGTCAGGATATCAAGCAACATTTCGGCATCAAAAACCAGTTCCTGCTCTTTGTCGGTTCACTGGAACCCAGAAAGAACCTGAAGTTCCTGCTGACCCTTATGCCCGAACTCTATCAGAAGCATCATTTGCAACTGGTAATCGTTGGCGGAAAAAGTTGGAAGAGTTCTGACATCAAGGACATCGTGGAATCCCCGTCATTCCCCCAAGAGTCAACCATCTTCTGTGGCTATGTCAGCAATGAGGAATTGGCGCGCCTCTATAGCTGTGCCGACTGTTTCGTCTCTGCAGCCCTGATGGAAGGTTTAGGCATGCCCCAGTTAGAAGCCCTTCTATGTGGCTGTCCTGTGGTAACTGCCCACAATACAGCAATGATAGAGGTGGCTGAAGGCAAAGAGGGGGCCGTTACCGTTGAAGGCTATGATGCTCACACCTGGCAGCAGGCCATTTTAGACATCATCCAGAATCCAAAGCAAGTTCGTCAAGAGCAACTGGCAGAATACGACTGGCGAAAAATCATTCAAAGGTTATTCATATATATATCAATATGAAGAAAAATACATTATCCATCATACTACTGCTGTTTACAATTTATCTACACGCAGAAATCCCCATCGTAGCCTACTATGGCATACCGCTAGAGGAGTCTAACGTCAACCGTTTCAAGGAATTCAGAGAGGCAGGTTTCGACATCTCCATCTGTTTTTACGACGACACCCCTGTCGACACACTACTTAGAATCCTGGACGATGCCCAGAAGAGTAATGTCCGCCTGCTCATCAGCAGCGGATGGGTGTCGGTTCAACCCAATGTTGGGATACCTAGGCTGAAGAATCATCCTGCACTCTATGGTTACTTTTTGCAAGACGAGCCCTGGCCCAAAGACATTGCTCAAACCACACGACGCTATCGGGCGATGGCGAGATATGACACCCGAAAGCCCACTTACGTCAATCTGTTGCCAGATTATGGCGACGAACTGCCCGACGAAATCAAAATGCCTGCCTATAGTCTGTATCTGCAAGCAACATCGGCCATCGGATTGCCGTTTATCTCTTTCGACTTCTATCCCATCCGCGAGTCAGGCATCCGTCCCACATGGTACGCCTGTCTGGAGAATGTCCGCAAGGAAAGCCTGCGCACAGGTAAGCCGTTCTGGGCCTTCGCCCTCTGCACGCCCCATGTCGACTATCCTCAGCCCACCATCGAGACCCTCCGTCTGCAGATTTACTCTAACCTAGCCTACGGAGCCAAGGCCATCGAGTATTTCACCTACTGGACCCCTAAACCTACCAACGAGTGGGATTTCCATGATGCGCCCATCAGTCTCGACGGACGACGTACTCATAATTACGCGTTGGTGAAACGTATGAATCAGGAACTCCGCAGTGTGCTGCCTTTGTTCGATGGTGCTAAGATCCTGTCTGTCAACCACCTGGGAAAGATTCCTGAAGGCACCACCAAATTGTCGAAGGTCCCCACCAACATCAAGAGACTGAAAGTGTCTGGCAAACGAGGTGCTATTATTTCCACCATGCAAAAAGACGGGCATGTCTATATGATAGTCGTCAACAAGGACTATCAGAGTCCTTTACAACTCAACCTCACGGCAACGAATGCTGTCAAGATGATATCCAAAGGTCTTGCTGAAACGGAAGCCGAATCCTATTATACCATCAAAGGTGGCGATATGCTGCTATTTAAGTTATATTGATATGATCTACATCAACGGCCGATTTCTGACACAGCCCATGACGGGTGTCGAACGCTATGCCTACAACATGTGTAAAGCGATGGCAGAGCAACAACTATCGTTTACCATCGTCTGTCCTCAAGCCACTATTCAGGCCTGCTACGACATCAGTCATCTGAAGATTGTTCATTATGGCCGTGGTAACTCACACTTATGGGAGCAATGCATCCTGCCCTTTTTTTTCCTCAATAAGAAAAACTACGTCGTACTCAGCTTCACTGGTTTAGGCACCATCCTCATCAGAAACAAGGTGATGACAATCCACGATCTTTCTTTCTTGGAAAATCCCAAATGGTTCTCGCGAGCCTATTATTGGTGGTATAAACTCATGACGCCTCTGGCCATCAAGACCTCCAGACATATCCTCACCGTCAGCGAGTTCTCCAAAAGAGAAATCATACGATTCTATCCTTTCCTTCAGGAGCAGGATGTCACGGTGGTCTATAATGCGGCTGACAACAGTCTCTTCCGACCCTTGTCCCAAGTGCCTGCACCAACAGAACGCTTCGCCTTAGCGGTATCCTCTCTCGACCCTCGCAAGAATTTCAACCGTCTCATCGAAGCCTTTGAGGATATTCCCGATTGTAAACTCTATATCGTTGGCACCCGACATCGCGTATTCAGAGAAGGTCAGAATCATCAGAGTGATAACATACACTATCTCGGTCGTGTCTCGGATGCAGAATTAGTTCGGCTATACAATCAAGCTGCCTGTTTCATCTTCCCATCTCTCTACGAAGGCTTCGGCCTGCCCCCCATCGAGGCCCAGAGCTGCGGATGCCCAGTGTTAGTATCTGACATCCCCGTGCTACGTGAGGTCTGTGGGGACACAGCCACATACTTCGATCCTTATAACCCTTACGATATCCGGAAAGCCGTCAAACAGTTCCTCGCAGCGGATTATCCCAACACTCATCAAGCACACAACACCCGTTTCTCCTGGGCAACGTCTGCAAAAATCATTATCGACCTTATCAAGGAAAAATTCCCCGAATCACACAATTAACCGCCATTTATTGCGTTATAATAATGAAAAGGTATTGCCGATGAAGAAAACTATACTCCAGATAGCAAAATATTATTATCCCGTTGAAGGCGGTATCGAGACCGTCACAAAATACATGGCTGAAGGCCTGACCGACTTCGACCATGTCATCATCTGTTTCAGCCAGGACGGTATCACCCGAATGGATACCATCAACGGCATCAAAGTCTACCGCATAGCCCCCTCCATGAAAGTCTCAAGTCAGGATATCGCTTTTACATATTACCATTATCTCAAGAAAATCATCTACGAGGAGCAGCCCGACATCATTCTCCTTCATTGTCCGAATCCGTTCCTCTACCCCATCACGGCCAAGCTGAAGCCTCGCGATACGAAACTCGTGCTATTATGGCATTCTGACATCCTGGGCAAGGGTGTTCTCTATCGCATGGTCAATCGTTTTGAACAGAAACTGCTGAAGAAAGCCGACCTGATACTCGCCACGAGTCCTAACTATATCCACCCCTCGAGTCCTATCTACGCGTATCGCGACAAGACCAAGGTGGTTCCCAATGGTATCATCAAGAAAGACTTCCAATGGAAGAAGGGTGATGAGAAGATTGTGGAGGAAATCCGCAACAAATACCACAATAAGAAAATCGTCTTCGTAGTGGGCCGTCATGCCACTTATAAAGGCATCAACTACCTCATAGAAGCCGAGCAATACATCCAGTCTGACTGCATCATCCTCATCGGAGGCAGAGGACCTGAGACGGAAAGGCTAAAGGCTATGACAACATCTTCAAGAGTGAAGTTCATTGGCCGCATCCCCAACGACTACCTACGCTGCTATTATTACGCCTCCGACATCTTTGCCTTCACATCCTGCACCAAACAGGAAGCCTTTGGTATCGCTTTGGCAGAGGCCATGTACTGTGGCAGCGTACCCGTCACCTTCACCATCGATGGTTCAGGCGTCAACTGGGTGTCTGTGAATGGCGAGACTTGCATTGAAGTGCCCCTTGGCGATGTTAAGGCCTATGCTGCTGCCATCGACAAACTGTTCAGCGACAATGACCTTTATATGAAATACGCTACAGCAGGCAAGGAGCGCATCATCAAGATGTTCACCAGCGAGAAATCCAACAAAGAGGCCAACGCCATCTTCAAGGAGCTCATCGATTTATAAACTATTCCCCAGCAAAATAGTCGCTTCTGATAATCCATTCAGAGAAGGTTTGCACCTCCTCCGTTACCGAGTTGCGATAGTCTTTCTTCAGAAGCGTATGGCCGAAGCCACGCCATTGGGGTGTGAGGCCGAACAGGTCAAGCAGCGTCGTATACACATCCAACTGGTTACACGTTCCATGCCAAGCCGTAGTCTGATCGATGCCGCCATTGACAATATAGAGCGGTAGCTCCTCACTGATTTCTCCTTCCTCCATACTCAGCAGCGAATGATGGGCATGATGATCGGCTGTGATAACGACAACACTCTTGTCATACACTCCGCTCTTCCGCAAGGCAGTGATGTATTTCTCCAATTGTCTGTCAAAAAAGTGGCAGTTGATCAGGTAGTTCCGATATTCTGGTGTCAGCGACGCGTCAGAAAGGGAAAAACCATGATCCTCGCACTTGTCGTATGGATGATGCATCGACATGGTGAGTATCATTGAGAAGAACGGCACCTGGGTCTTACTGTCTATCTGCGAGGCCATCTCAAACACCTGCTCATCGTTCAGATCCCTGTAAATGGGCAGATCTCCCTGATAGTCGAGTTTGGAATAAAGCCGTCCGATGCCATAGACATCGTTCATGGCATCCTGTTCCCAGAAAGTAGGCGATGTGGGCACAATTGCGTGTGACTGGGTGGTTATGCCCTTCTCTGCCAGCACTTTGGGCAGACCTTGTACCGTCCGGCCTTTCATCAGGTTCACAGTAATGTCCGACTTCAAAGGCAACAGGCCCGTCATATAGATAAACTGTCCGTCCGACGATTCGCCCATCTTGATGTTTGACTGCACATGACCATTATAATACACACTACTGTCGCGCTTCAATTGGTTCAGAAACGGTGTAATCTCCTTGCCGTCTACCTTCAGATCAGAAGTTGCCGACAGATACGATTCCACGATAATGAAAATCAGGTTCCTGGATTCACGGGGACGCTCTCCCCACGATTCTCTCTCCGAATAATCCTTATATTCTCGTTCTATCTTCTCCTTCTGCACCTCCGTCAACGCCATCTTACCTTGAAAGAAATCCTCCCGACACGTCCATGTTCTTCGGAAGAAGCCACCACGGAACAGCATATTGTTGGGCGCCTGATAGTACTGCATCCGCATGGGTGAAAACCGTGTATATGACACTTTAAACGAATCGTCACGGAACAATCCCATCACTACGATAAATGCTGCTACTGAAGCTAGCATAGCTCCCCAGACAATACCCAACGTCTTCAGACAAGCCCCCAAGTTCCACCATCCTCTTTCCATCGTCTTTCTTCCAACATACAGCCATCCGAAAAGAAAAGCCAAGCCCACATAGCAGAGATCCACCCATCTGAACCCCTCTAAGATGCATTTAGCCACCTCAACATCCATCAGGTTTCCCACCTGTGTTATAGCCATCGCGGGGATATAATGGCCGAAGAATCGGGCATACACTACATTGAAGAGCGCCAGCAACCATGTGCTCACGAAGGTGATGAGCAGACTCAGCTTCACCCGTCCCCACGTTCCCAGCAACCCCACCAGAAAGAACACACTCGTGTCAATCAGGCAAGCAAAAACATTGCTCCAGATAGCATCTGCCCTGAAGGGATACTCATACTCTACCGTCAACACCAATTGCCAATGCATCAGTAGCAGATTGGCAACGGAGAAAAAGAACATCAATAGAAACTTCCTGTTCACGTTCCTCAAGGCATTATTCCTCTTTATTCTATGAAAATGAAAAACTGCTGCAAAGGTACAACTTTTTTTCAAATAAAAAAACTCCGGACATACAATATTTATGTTTTTTATCTGTTATATAATATAAAGAGAAATTGCTTATGACGATATATCTACTCGGTGCTTTTTTATTAAGTCTGATATGTGGGTTTGTTTTCACGCCCATTATCCTCGACTATTGCAAACGGAAAAAGCTATACGACATCCCCAACGACCGAAAAGTACATAAGAACGCTATTCCTCGTTTGGGAGGCATCTCCTTCTTCCCCAGCATGATTACCGCTTTTCTCGTGATTCTACTATTGCTGCCCGTTTCCGACGAGCATACTCTACCCGTTACCATTTGGAGTGCTATCTTTATGATGGGGCTGTTGCTTATCTATATCACGGGCATCATCGACGACCTGACGGGTCTGAATGCCAAGACGAAGTTTGCTATCCAGATCATTACAGGCAGTCTACTCCCCTTCGCAGGCCTTTACATCAATAATCTCTACGGTTTTTTAGGCATTTATGAAATCCCATATTACATCGGCATACCAATGACTATTTTCTTGATGGTATTCATCGATAATGCCATCAACCTTATCGATGGCATCGATGGTCTGGCATCTGGTCTCTCATTGTTTGCCTTGATTGGATTCTTGGTCTATTTCAACTATTACGACGTCTTCATGCACACCTACTCCATTCTAGTGGCAGGTCTGATAGGCGCCTTGATTGCCTTCAGCTATTTCAATCTCTTCGGTAATGCAGAACGTAATACCAAGATATTCATGGGTGATTCAGGCTCATTGTCTTTAGGATTCATTTTAGGTTTCTTAGCCATCAAATGTGCCTCCAACAACCCCAACATCTGGCCTGCACGCTCAGAGGCATTATTGGTCCCCATCACGCTGCTTTTCGTGCCCATGGCCGACGTGGTGAGGGTGACGCTTTACCGTATCATCCATCACAAGCCGCTTTTCAATGCCGACAAAAACCACATTCACCACAAGCTGATGCGTTCTGGTATGAGCCAACACCAGGCTCTCTTAACGATTCTCGGACTGGCTGTGGCCTATGCTGCCATCAATTTCGGACTGTACCCGCTTCTGAACTTCACGTGGATTATCATTATCGACGTTTTCATCTATAGTCTGGTCAACGTCTGTATTAATCAAATGAAGATCGTGGTAGCATGAAACGGCTCATTGACTTCATCGTGTCAGCCTTGTGCCTGATTATTTTCTCCCCGCTGATTTTGGTTTGTTGGCTGGCCATCAAACTAGGTGGCGGACCTGCCATCTATAAGCAGGAGCGCATCGGACTGGGTGGAAGGCCGTTCTACATCTATAAGTTCCGCAGCATGGTTGTCGACGCTGAAAAAGAAGGCGAGGAACTGCTACAGCAGAATGACGACCCGCGACTGACACGCATTGGCAGATTCCTGCGCACCCACCATCTCGACGAACTACCCCAACTGTGGAATGTCTTTATTGGCGATATGGCCTTTGTCGGGCCGCGTCCAGAGCGGAAATACTACATCGACAAGATTATGCAGCGCGACAGCCGCTACGAGCGTCTCTACGCCCTGCGCCCTGGTATTACCAGCTATGCCACCCTGAAGAACGGCTACACCGACACTATCGACAAGATGCTCGTCCGTCTGGAGATGGACCTCTACTATCTGGAGCACCAATCCCTTTGGACTGATGCAAAAATACTCTGGAAGACATTTGCCAACATCGCGTCAGGCAAAATATTTTGACGAAAACGCTGTACATCCTCACCGAATGAAGACATTGAAGTATATAATACTGGTTTTAAGCCTCAATTTCTGCGGACAGGCAATGGCCCAAGGAAAGTTGGTTTCTTTTGTCAAGAGTGTGGGGACCTTTATTGACTCCATGTCGGTCAGAGGTGTTGACCGTCGCTATATTGATGCGCCAGAAAAGCCTTGGCAACTTATTGTTAGAGGCAATGTGAGCCAGACCATCGTGAGTATGAGAACCCAGGGGAATATAGCAGGAGAAGAATATAGCGCCAACCCACACCTAAAGACCAGCCCTTCACAGTATATAGGTCTTTGGGCAGGATATAGGGGCTATGGCGTGGGCTATACATTGAACGTTGGTGGCGACAAGGGTAGCTATTTTACGATTGGTGCCACGGGCGGAGCCTTTGGCATCAACGTGCGCATCCACTCGTTTGACAATAGCAACCCGAACTACAATCTGAACAGTGATCTTATTCCAGAAGAAGCCGTGGATACATGGAAAGAAGTGCTGTTGACAGACCCCATCCACGTTAGGACAGTTATTGCCGACGGATACTATATGTTCAATGGCAAGAAGTTCTCCTATGCAGCAGCCTACGACCAGTCGGTGATACAGAAGCGTTCAGCAGGTTCACTGATGGCCGGACTCATGTACAACTATACGCATATCAATTATTCCTCAGATTCTAATGGCGACCTGATATATGCGCTGGATGGATTGGGCCGGGTAAAACTATGGCAAGGCAGTGCGGGTGTAGGATATGCCTACAACTGGGTACCTGCCCGCGGTCTGCTCGTCAACGTCTTGGCAATGCCAATGCTAACCTTTGTCAACAAACTCAAGGCCTATGGCTATGCGACTAACGTTGAGGATCTGATGGAAGATCCTACCTTCTGGGATCCGGATATTTCCAACGAAGCATGGGATGAGTGGTTCTATGGGAATCTGCATATTACCCCCATGGGCGACACGACATTCAACAGTGGACTTAGCATAGGTTTCGACGCCCGCATGTCACTGACTTACAACTTTGGACGTTGCTTCTTCTGTGCTTACGGACAGTTCAACAATATCCGTTATCATCACAATAATACCAAAGGATATCTGAACGATTGGTTTGTCAATACCTCTTTTGGCATACGACTATAACCAGCGGAAACGAACTGCCGACATCACAACTCACTACATCGGATCTTCCTCAATAGGATGACGCTGGCTGTCGGGCTTACGCTCCTCAGCCTGGATTAGTGCCATTGTTATTTGCTCATAAAACGAGAGACGGATCTTGTCGTTTGATGAGCCGGGATGATACCAAGGTTGGTTCGTGAAATACTCCACAAGGTCCTTCGCAGAGAACTTGTAGCCATGACGGGCCAGGATCTCATTACGCATCAGACGCAGCGACGACTTGCGATAATGCCCCAACGTACGACGGTTGTGCATGGCATCAGAGGCAAACTGCCAACGGCCTTTCTCACTGTCAGCATGATACAGCGACAATTTCCGCCCTTTCTTTTGGAACTGCCCATATTCGTCTTTTTCACACTCATACAAGTTCAGTCCCGTCACTGTTGGTATTGCATACCAACTACCCGACAGTTCTGAACCTGGGGCGATTGTGATAATATTAAGAGCAAAATCATTAAGAGTCTCCACATCATATCTGGCCCTTACACCTTTATAAATCACGTCCAGTTGTTCGATCGTCACTCGTTCACGGGTGTCAGGATCACCCTCGGTTCCTGGGCGCTGTCCGATAGCATACTTACCACAACACTCTGGAATCACATCCCATTCAGAGTTATGTTTGGGCGAGTCGGGTGTGTCAAACATCGCATCCTCAATCCTACCCTTCTCATCATAGAAGATCAACACCTTCAAAGCCTCCTGATTCTTCAGTACCACCTTCGAACCTTGTGGCACGATATGGGGATCCTCGCCCAACTCTTCAGGCGCTGCAGCATAATAAAATTCCGTAGGCCCTTTCGACACAAGCACGAAAGCCTGTTGTTCACCCTCATGCACAGAGGTCATCTGGATGAGCGCCGGTTTCACATGAGCCTCATACTGCCCCCAGCCGATATTCCACTGTGAGCCATCACTTACTTTCTGTCCCGCCTGTGCCCAGGCCGTCATAGCAGTCAACATCACGAATGCCGACAAAACAATCATTCTTCTCATAGTCATAAAATCTTTCGGCGACAAAGATAGACAAAAAAGCCGAAAGCACAAAACAATCTCTCAATTATTCCTTTATTCCGGAACTAAAGAGGCGCTTTACGATAAGGGAAAGATGCTTAATAATCAACACTTGGCTCTTATTAATGACTGCCTTGCCTCAGTACGCTTACTGGCGCACTCGAGTGCGCCTAGGGGCATACTGGAGTGCGCCGGTTACGTACTAAGAAAGAGATGGTGTATGGTGTCGCTCGTCACGATGACACTCACTTCCTTTTTATAAGATTTCCCGATTATTACTCGAACATATACCTCAACCCTTTGCAAACCCTTTGTACTACGAGGTTTCAAGGCAGGTACATGTTGGGCAAACATGTACCTATCATATACCCTATCCCAAACCCTTATGTACAAAGGATTTGCAAAGGGTTGAGGTATATGTTGGCTATTATTAGGCAAATATTTAAGAAATAATTTGGCGGTTTTGTTTATTCTTGGTATCTTTGCAGCATAAAGAATTACAGACATGAAATACAAATACATCATATTTGCTGTCGGCCTTCTCTGCTCAACCATTGTAAAAGCACAAGAGGCGACGGATACACACATCACCTACGACCTGTCGACGGAGGCGTCGGTGGGAACGGGCGACTATACGGCCTATCAGTTGGTGACCAACCGCCACCATGTGCTCGCGACCCGTCCAAACACGGCTTATCTGCGAGGGGCTATTAATCTGGAGCATGCGCTATCGAAAAACTTCACGCTCTCTGGGGCTGTGGATGCTATAGCCTCAGTGCATGCTGACCACAAGACCTATCTGCAACAGTGCTATGCCAACCTGTCCTACCAAAATTCGTTTTTCTTTGAGGTGGGAAGTCGTGAGGAACAGCCTGTGCTACGTAATGACCTGCTCTCCAGCGGTTCGTTTGTAAAGGGTACGAATGCCAAACCGATTCCGCAGATTCATTTCGGAACCAATGATTTCTGGACAGTTCCCTTTACCAAAGACTGGTTGCAAATCAATTTCGACTTCGGCTACGGCAAATTTATGGACAACAGTTATCGTGAAGACCGATACATGGAGGCAAGCGACGTCAATCTGATGTATACCACAGGCGCTTTCTATCATCAGAAACACCTGTATTTCCGCACCAATCCTAAGAAACGAATCTTCGTAACTGCCGGTATCCAGCATGTGGCGCAGTTTGGTGGAACGAATTATAATAAGAAAGACGATACGACAAAGAAGAAACCAGCCAATCTGAAAGCCATGTGGAACGTGGTGCTCCCTTTAGGCGACAACAATTATTACGACGACGAGGCGCTGGAAGATTGGATCTACGGCAACCACCTCGGACTGATGACAATCCAATTGGGCTGGAACATCAATGAACAGCATCAGGTGCAGGTGTATTACGACGACATCTTCGAGGATGGCTCTGGTATGCGCAAGAGCAATGGCTGGGATGGTCTGTGGGGTGTGGAGTACAAAAATAGCACCACTGGCAGACAATATATACGCGGAGCGGTGATGGAGTTTTTCCAGACCACCAACCAATCAGGCCCATTGCACTGGGACGGTGGCGATCATCCGGAGCCTGTACGCAGTCAGATTACAGACAAAGTGTTTGGCGACGACAACTATTACAACCACATGTTCTACGACAGCTTTGCCCACTACGGCATGACACCAGGCAATGCTCTCATCACCTCACCTATTTATAATAAGGACGGCTTTACCCGCTATCGCGACAAC
The DNA here is from genome assembly GCA_902763615.1 of uncultured Prevotellaceae bacterium. Classification (GTDB taxonomy): domain Bacteria; phylum Bacteroidota; class Bacteroidia; order Bacteroidales; family Bacteroidaceae; genus Prevotella. Next base: position 20,684 of record CACWSX010000015.1, read on the forward strand.
CGCATCAAGGCCTGGCATCTGGGCATCAACGGTGAAATCACCGACCATCTGTCGTATCTGGTGAAGGGTTCCTACCGTGAGGGATGGGGCACCTATCAGATTCCATTGGCCGAGAAACACCACTCCTTCGACGCGATGGTGCAAGGCTTGTATAAACTGGGCCCCTGGCAGTTTAGTGCCGCCTACGGTCTGGACAAGGGAAATATCTACGGCGATTGTTCCACATTCAATATTAAAATCGGATATCATGGCAAAATTCTATAAACACCTCTTACTTCTTACCTCTGCCTTCTTGCTCCTTTCCTCCTGCCAAGAGGGTGGCGATGCTGGCGATCTTCTTGGTCAATGGCGTCTGGCAGGCTCCGACACAAAGTATATCAGTTTTTCAGGCTCCATCGCATGGATCAAGAATCTGAATGAGAATGAATTGTATGGCAACTTCCAACATGTGGGCGACAGCCTCTTCATACAGTGCTACTCTATTAAGGGCATTCCTGAAGACACAACGCTGGTGGAAAACAGTTTTGGTTTCAGACCTTTCAACAACATCCGACTCAAGATAGAAACGCTTAATTCCGACCGTCTACTATTGCGTAAAGACAACCAGACCTGGTGCTTTGATAAGTACTAATAGGGAAAATCCCCGCCAATTTAGGGAAAATCCTTTGCTTCGCTGCCAAAAAAGTCGTTCCTTTGCACTGTGAATATTAAAAATTGAATGTCTAACAGTTTAAAAGATACGATTATGAAAAAGATGTTGATGACCCTGATGGCGATGCTGACGATAGCAGTCTCTGCCAGCGCAATGAGTTTCGAGCAGGCCCGCAACGAGGCTTTGTTCCTGACTGATAAGATGGCCTATGAGCTCAACCTCACCGACGAGCAATACGAGGCATGTTACGAGATCAACCTCGATTATCTGATGGGGGTGACAGGTCGCAACGACGTGTTTGGCGTGTATTGGGAGCGTCGCAACCTCGATCTGAGTTATATCCTATTTGACTGGCAATGGAATGCCTTTATCGCAGCCAGCTATTTCTACCGTCCCCTCTACTGGGAAGCAGGCTATTGGCATTTCGGCATCTATGCCCGCTATCCGCATCGTGACTACTTCTACTTCGGACGTCCGCACTTCTATGCCACCTATCGTGGCGGACATGCCTGGCACGTTCATGGAGGTCGTGGTTACTACTATGGTCATAGAGAGCACTTCCGCGCCCCAAGAAGAGAGCATGTGGGTATGCACGACCGCTGGGATCGTGGCGAATTCCACGGCAGGAACCATAGTTCAACTCGCGTAACGGCTCGTCCGGAAGGCAGAGGCCGCATCGAGAACAGAGGACGTGTGGAAAACAGAGGTCGCGATCGTGGTGTCGGAAGGTCTGAATCGGGTGTAAGACGTCCAGAAGCAGGCACCAGAAGGACGGAATCTGGAACCAGAAGGCCTGAGTCTGGTGTTAGAAGGCCTGAATCGGGTGTCGGAAGCACCCCTAACAACAGCTCACGCCCCAGCCATGACTTTGGCTCTGGCAACAGCTCGCGTCCAAGCAGAAGCGTAGGTGGAAGTTCTACACCGAGCCGCAGTATTGGCAACAGCAGCTCACGTCCAAGCAGCAGTATTGGCAGTAGCAGTAACTCAAGACCAAGTCGCAGTTTTGGCAGCAGCGCCCCAAGTCGCAGTGTTAGCAGCGCCCCAAGTCGCAGTTCATCGCCCAGCCGCAGCGTAGGCAGTTCACATAGTGGCGGTGGCCCCAGCCGCAGTGCAGGCGGACACGCAGGAGGTCGTCGATAAAGACGTTTATAGTTCCAAGATCCGAACCTCAGCATTCATCATCCGCTGAACCTCGCTCATTGACTTCCCATAATAGACAGCCTGGACGGCCTTATTGATAATGCCATGTCCTACGGCCAGCACCTTCTTTCCTGGATACGTCTTCTTGACGAAGGCGATGAATTCGCTAGCCCGGGAAAGAAGGTTTTCTAATGTCTCGATGTCATCAGGCCAAACCTCGCCCTTCAAATCAGGAATATAACGCCCCGTAAAACTGCCCCAGTCGCGTTCGCGAAGCAACGGTGTCTGGACAACGGCCAGATGATGGGGCTCGGCAATGATCATGGCTGTATCAACGGAACGCTTCAAGTCGCTGGCGATGATAGCAGCAAACGGCTCTGAGGCCAATTGGTCTCTCACCTCCTGAGCCTGAACAATGCCATTCGAAGTCAGTCTTCCCTGCGTCTGACCCTGCATAATCTGATTGACATTGTCCTCCGTCTCACCGTGCCTGACTAAGTATAATGTGGTCATATTCCCTTTATTTTGGTGCAAAATTACAAAAATATTGTGAAATCTAGCCCGCAATTTACATATTATTTGTATATTTGCAAACGAAAACCAGAAAACAAGATTGAAATGAAAATATTACAGAGTTCTGTCTTCCGCGCCATTTGCGCCATTGCCGTTGGTATCATGCTTATCAAGTATCCTGACAACACCGTCACATGGATAACGATTGCCATCGGTGTGCTGTTCCTCTTGTCTGGCATCATCTCGATGGTGACCTATTACCATGCACTCAAAAATGTCAGCGAATACACCATTACCGATGCAGAGGGGAATGTGGTATCAGGTCAGAAGCCGACCTTCCCTATTGTCGGAGTAGGCAGTGCTATTCTCGGTCTGATATTGGCGTTGACGCCTAACGTATTTGTCAAGGCCCTGATGTATATCATCGGCGCCGTGCTCATTCTCGGTGCCATCAATCAGTTTATGAACCTGCTCAATGCCCGCAAGTATGGCAAGATAGGCTTCGGCTACTGGATCTTCCCATCGATAATCCTGCTCGTCGGCTTATTTGTCATCATCAAGCCCTTGGCACCTGCAGCTATGGCAATGCTCGTGCTCGGCTGGTGCAGTCTGCTTTATGGTGTCACAGAACTGATCAATGCATTGAAAATACATAATGAGAAGCGAAAGTTCGCAAAAGTACAGGAGATTCCTGTGGCGGAAGAGATTGTGGAAGAAACACCTTCTGTTGAGCCGACCACAGCAAAAGAAGACGATTCCAGATATATGCCCACCATAAAAGAAGAATAGAGGTTTCCAGACCTCTATTCTTTTTTCATTTCCTCTATTACTTCTTCTGAGAAGCCTTGGATATAGGTGCGCAGAATATCGATGCCGCGCTTGTTCTCGCGTCCCCAAGGAATAATCAGGTCTGCGAACTTCTTAGTAGGTTCGATAAACTGCTCATGCATCGGTTTCACATCGTTCTCGTAATGATCAAGTACCATATCAACGGTACGTCCTCGCTCCACGACATCACGACGGATATTACGAATCAGACGAACATCACTATCGGTATCGACAAAAATCTTCAAGTCCATCATGTCGCGCAACTTCTTATAATGCAGCGTCATGATGCCTTCGAGGATAATCACGGGCTTTGGCTCGACATAAACCGTCTCAGGAAGACGATTGGAAAGCACATACGAATAAGTGGGCTGTTCGATGGCCTCACCATTCTTCAACTTCTTGATTTGCTCTGTCAACAGCTTCCAGTCGAAGGCATCAGGATGGTCGAAGTTAATGGCCTTACGCTCTTCATCAGTCAATGCCGTCGTATCATTGTAATAAGAATCCAACGGAATGATTGCTGCACAATGGGGAGGCAGCGCTTTGGTAATACGTTTGACGACGGTGGTCTTACCAGAACCCGAACCACCAGCAATACCGATAATGATCATTTTTGTTCTTTTATTAAGTATACGACGGTAGGCAGGTGATCGCTATAGCCATCGAGCCACACTCCACCAGCCTGTGTACGAAGGGTGTTGCCCTTATATTTGCCTTCCTTCTGGAAGAGATAGTCACGACGGAAAATCTGATGCGAGAAGAGTTTCAGTGAGGAATAGTCCTTTGACTTATCACGATTAATCAGACTCGGCGAGAGGATAATCTGGTCGAAGAGGTTCCAGGCACCATCATACATCAGCGTACCCGTACCCGATGCTAGCACATCCCACCAAGGGTTGTACATATCACCATCGCCCACATCCTTGATCTTACGCTTGGCACCTAGACACTTGGCCATCGAAGCATCCTGCGGGTCATCGTTCATATCGCCCATTACCAGCAACTTCACATTGGGATCATCAGCAATCAGTGAATCCTTGACAACCTTTATCTGTGCACCGCCTTCTTCACGATAGAATGAGGTGGCACCACGTGAGGGCAGATGGCACACGATAATCGTCACATGCTCGTCGGCCATCGTTCCACTCACCACCAGAAAACCACGGGTAGCCCTCATGGAATCCTGAGGTAATCTATATATATAAGGTACGAGCTTATAGTCGCGAACCTTAAAGAGGGCGGGGTTATAGAGTAAGGCACAGTCGACACCACGCTGATCCGGACCTTCGATATGCACAAACTGGAAATTCCTGGCCTTCAACGGCTCCTGATTACAGAGGTCTTCCAGGCACTTGGCATTTTCAACCTCAGAGACGCCAATGGTTGCACATCCGATCTTCGGCAGTTTGTCGGTGCCCATCTCTGAAAGCACACGCGACATATTACGCAACTTATGCGTATACTTCAGCCCTGTCCACTTGTTGGTGCCATCAGGCAGATACTCATAATCATTCTTACCTGCATCGTGACAGGTATCAAACAGATTCTCCAAATTGTAGAATCCTACGCCATAGACCGAGTATTTCTTCGACTGGGCCTTTGTTTCGTTCGTTCCCAAGACAAGGAACAATGTCAGCAGTAATAAATAGACTTTTTTCATATCAAAACATGTTTTATGCTGCAAAGATAGTATTTTTTTTCCGAAACTAAGTGTTCATTTCGTTTTTTTTTATTATCTTTGCGACATAATTTACTAACAACTATAAATATATGCTTATGATGAAAAGGCTCAAATTGCTTGCAATCGCCTTCGCTGCAGCTTCCCCGATACTGGCGCAAGAGGTCAAAGACTCCCTTGCGGAAGAGGGAATGCAAGAACAGGCGTTTACTTTCACAGAAGCACAGTTGGGCGAAGATGACGACATGTCGCAAAACGTATCGATCATCCACTCGAACAACAATATCTACGCCTCACAGGTAGGATATCTGTTCAGCCCCGTACGCTTCAAGTTCCGTGCTTTTAACCAAAAGTACAATGAGATCTACATCAACGGTGCCCCAATGAACGATATGGAAACGGGGCAATTCCGTTTCTCTCTCGTAGGCGGTCTGAACCAGCAGACTAAAGGTGTGGAAAACTCCCTGCCCTTCGAGACCAACAATTTCGGAATGCCGGCTATGGGAGGTTCCAACAACTACAACTTCCGCCCGTCGGCTATGGCACAAGGTCAGAGGATCACGGTGACAGGCGCCAACCGCAACTACCGCGTGAGGGCGATGTACACCTACAACTCGGGCATCAACGCCAACGGCTGGGCCTTCTCCGCCAACCTCACCTATCGTTGGGCCAACGAGGGCTATGTGGAGGGAACTTTCTACAACTCTCTCTCCTATTTCCTTGGTGTGGAGAAGATTTTCAACGACCAGCACCGCGTATCGCTTGTGACTTGGGGCAATCCCACAGAGCGTGCTACACAAGGAGCCGGCACCGACGAGACCTACTGGTTGGCCAACGACCGCTATTATAATCCCTATTGGGGTTATCAGGATGGCAAGAAGCGTAGCTCACGTGTCGTCAACGACTGGGCTCCGACTGCTTTGCTCACTTGGGACTACCAGATTAACCAGAAGACCAAGCTGACCACCTCGCTGATGGGACTCTACAGCATGTATTCGCGTACCAAACTTGATTACAACAACGCTGATAATCCTCAGCCGGACTACTGGAAGAACATGCCGTCGAGCTATTTCGACGTCTGGGACGAGACAGATGCAGCCAACCGCACCAACCAGGCTATTGCCGACTTCGAGCGCGCCCGCAACTTCTGGATGAGCGACAAGGCCAATCGTCAGATCAATTTTGACCAGCTATACTTCGCCAACAAACAGGCAGGTGCACAAGGGCAGGATGCCATGTACTACATCGAGAAGAACCATCAGGACAACCTCACCCTGTCGTTATCTTCATCCCTGCAGAAAGAGCTCAGCCGGTTTGCTGCCATTAACACAGGCATCACGTTGGCCACCAACAAAACCAGCCACTATGTCACGATGCACGACATGTTAGGTGCCCTCTCTTTCCATAACATCAACACTTATGCTTTAGGACAATATAATGCCGATGACCCACGCGTACAATACGACCTTAGAAATCCGAATGGTTTCGTGGGTGTAGGTGACCGTTTTTCCTTTGACTTTGACTATCTCGTGAACAAAGCCAACTGGTGGGCTACACTCAAATACGACAAGGGACGTATGCACTCCTTCATCAGCGGACGTATCGGTGGTGTAGGAATGTCGCGCGACGGTAACATGCAAAACGGTATGGCACCTGAGAATTCCTATGGTGAGAGTCCCACCGCCTTCTTCCTGGATGGTGGCGGCAAGGCCGGTATTCACTACAACATCGGTCAGGGTAACGTGGTGACCTTAGGTGTAGGCTATGAGTGGAAGGCTCCGCAGGTTCGCACTGCCTTTATCTCGCCACAGGTTTGTAACGACTTCGTGACCGACCTGAAAAACGAGAAAGTGCTCAGCGCTGAACTCGGCTACCAGATTCAACTTCCATGGATGAAGGCCAATATAACCGGTTACTATAGTCAGGTCAAGGATGAAACCGAGTGGCAGAACTTCTACTATGACGACATCAACTCGTTCTCGTATGTCTCAATGACAGGTATCAACAAGGAATACTACGGTGTGGAATGGGGTATCAACTTCAAGGTCACCAACGAGTTCAACATCAAGACCATCGGAACAATTGCCGAGGCCAAGAACACCAACAATGCCCATGTCTGGTATATGAGTTCGACCACTGGTACCTATAACGACAACAACGACCACAAGCCGGAGATGGTATTGAATAAGAACATGCGTGAGAGTGGCACACCGCTCACCGCAGCCAGTTTGATACTCAGCTATCACAAGTGGGGATGGTTCATCGATTTGAACTGTAACTATTACGATCGTATTTATCTCTCCTACTCACCCTCGTTCCGTTACGAGTCTACACTCCGCAACCGTCAGAATGCGGGTGAGGCCGTTACCGACAACGATGGTAACATCTTGGAGAGTGCACTCGCACAGCAGAAAGGCAAAGGCGGATTCATGCTTGACGCCTCTATAGGTCGCAGCATCCGTCTGAAACAGGGACGCCAACTCAGCATCAACCTCTCTGTGACTAACCTGCTGAACAACCAGAAGATTGTCACCGGAGGTTACGAGCAGAGCCGCAGCGACTATACCGCCAGCGGAAACATCCGTGCTTACCGCTTCTCACTGAATCCCAAGAAGTTCTACACCTACGGGATTAATGGCATGCTGAACATTGGATATAAGTTTTAGTTAAGAGTTAAGAATTAAGAGTTATGATTACCTATATATATAATAATGTAAAAAGGGCAGTATTCTACTTACTCCTGACTCCGGTCTCACTACTCCTGCTTTCCTGTATGGACAACGACTGGGATATTCCCGGCACAGACGGTAGCGAGTATGGCAATCAGGCTGTCACCGAGACCAATCTCGTAAGTATTGCACAACTCAAGCAGAAATACGCGACCGTGATCTACAATGGCAGCTATGTTCAATTTACCGAGCCCACACAGATCAAAGGTGTGGTGACAGGCAATGATGTTCAAGGCAATATCTATAACCAGATTGCCATAGAAGACGGCACTGGTTCCATGATTATCTGTGTAGCCCAGGGGGGTATGTTCGGACAACTTCAGGTAGGACGGGAAATCGTCGTAGAGTTGCAAGACCTCTATATCGGCAGTTACGGCCAGCAGCCTGAGATCGGCACGCCCTATACCAACAAGAACGGGCGTACCTACGTGAGCCGCATGCCACGCAGCCTATGGCAGTCGCATTTCAAGATGCTCGGCATGAAGAGCGCCAGCCCAACAGAGTTCGACAAGACGATGCTCGGCAATGGCGATTATATGAAGGAGAACTGTGGACGACTGATGACCATCAAAGGTGTGAAGTTCCAGGGAGCCAACGGTAAGAAGGTCTTCGCCGCCGACAAGGACAAGGATGCTGCCAACAGCGTGAACCGCTCCTTGCAGGGCATCTCTTCGAACCAACTCGTGGTACGAACCAGCACTTATGCCGACTTTGCCAACAAGCCTATGCCGCAGGGAGAGGTTGATATCACCGGTATCTTCACCCGCTATAACAACACCTGGCAGGTGCTCATCCGCGAAGAAAGCGACATCGTGGAGAAATAATAGTTTAGAGTTTAAAGTTTAGAGTTTAGAGAATATGAAAAAGATCTATAACATACTGATGGCGGCAGCCATCGCGCTCGGCACCTTTACCAGTTGTGAAGATGTGCCCATGCCATTCAACAACCCGCTCGACTATATCGAGCCAGATGATGAAAAGACAGTTATCGAACCCGCTGGCGACGGCACCAAGGACAGCCCATTCAACGTGGCTGGCGTTCTCGCCTACCTCGAAACACTCGGACCTGATGTGGAGTCGACAAAGGACATTTATGTTACAGGTGTGGTGACCGCTGTAAAAGAACAGTTCAGCACCCAGTACGGTAATGCTCAGTTCGTGATCTCTGATAACGACGAGGGGAGCAACCAGTTTACCTTCTACCGGGGCCTGTATTTAGGCAATAAGAAGTACAGCAACGAAAATGATGTGAATATACAAGAGGAAGACGTGGTTGTCATCTGCGGAAAGATTGTCAACTATCGTGGCAGCACACCAGAAACAGTGCAGAACAAAGCCTATGTTGTAAGCATCAACGGCAAGGGCGAGAGCGTCGCTCCCAAGCCAACTGGCACACCTAAGGGCAGCGGCACCTTGAACGATCCCTACAATGCCACAGCAGCCAATGCCTATATTGCCACACTCGCTGCTGGTGCAGAGAGTGACAAAGACATCTATGTCAAGGGTAAGGTGAGCAGCATCAAGGAAGCCTTCACTACCCAATATGGTAATGCCTCGTTCTATCTTTCTGACAATGGCGACGACAAGGAGGAGCAATTCTATGTATTCCGCACGCTCTATCTTGGCAACAAGAAGTATACTGAGGGCGATCAGATAAAGGCTGGCGATGAGATTATCGTCTGCGGAAAAGTCGTCAACTATATGGGCAATACGCCTGAGACGGCTGCCAATAAGAGTTATGTCTACTCACTCAATGGCAAGACCGAAGGCGGTGGCGGCGGTGATACCCCAACAGGAGATGAACAAGCTAAAGGATCTGGTACACAGACAGACCCATATAATGTTAAGGCCATCTATGACATTACAGCGAAACTTGAAGCAGGTCAAACAAGTGATAATGACTACTATTTCAAGGGAAAAATTTGCTCAGTAAAATACACATTCAGTGCACAATATGGCACAGCGACCTTTAATATATCTGAAGATGGCAAGACTGGTGGTACAGAATTCATTTGTTATAGCGTCTATACCTTTGGGAACCAACCTTGGGTAGAAGGCAATACTCAAGTTGCCGTTGGTAATGAAGTTGTCATCTGTGGCAAGATTACCAATTACAACGGTACATTGGAAACTGCCAGTAAAAAAGCATATATCTACTCGATCAATGGTAAGACGGAGAATGCTGGTGGTGGTGACAGCCCAAGTGGAGGTGAAACAGGTGGAGATGCAGACATTAGTGCAGCATTTGGAGACCTTGACTGCACGAACTTAGCTGCAATTTCCTTAAGTGACGGAACCACTCTAAATGTTGCACAGGAAGGCGGAAAGAATCCTCCCATATATCATGAGAGTACTAAGATTATCCGTATGTATGCCCAAAACTCCATAACCATCACTTCCAGCAAGAACATCTCCAAGGTTGTCTTCACGTACGACACCTATAATGGCACTGCCTATAAAGGCAATGATGCGATGTATGGAGAAGCAGATAGCAACAAACTGACACCCAGCAAAGACGATACAACAGTATCATTCAGCAATGTGAACAGCAAGACGCTGAAAGTTGTGAACGATTTTGAGACAAATAGTGGTGGAACACAGTTCCGTATCTCAAAGATAGCCATCACATACGCTAAATAAATGACGAAACCATACTTTTTTTCTAAAAAGATTTGGTTGAACGGATTTTTTTCCGTACCTTTGCAGCCGCTTTATGCGCAAACAAATTTTAAACATTAATATTTTAACTCAAAATGAAAAAAGGAATTCATCCAGAAAACTATCGCCCCGTCGTGTTTAAGGACATGTCCAACGGCGATATGTTCCTCTCGAAGTCCACAGCAAAAACGAATGATACAGTGGAATTCGAAGGCGAAACTTACCCAGTGGTAAAAGTCGAAATCTCTAGCACCTCTCACCCGTTCTATACAGGTAAGAGCAAGCTCGTTGACACCGCAGGTCGTGTTGATAAGTTCATGAGCCGCTACGGTAAGGCTGCGAAGAAGTAAGATAAAATATCACAGGATTTATAACCGGGAAGGTGCGTCGATGGTAGTTGCATATGCCATGGTCGCACCTTCTTCAGTCAAAGATGATAAATATGAAATTGCTAAAAACCCTACTAACACTTTTCATCTTGCTGATGCTCTTTGCATGTAGCAAGGATGAGAACGATGTAAAACTGCCGGGCATTGCAAATAACAAGAACAAGAATCTGACAAGCGTCTACCCAGAAGCTGCTCGCTTGGAGTTTCCCAGACTGAAAGGAGGGCAAAGCATCCTGCTGGTGCATCGCACCAACGACAAATACGGGGTGAACTTCTGCACGGAATGGGATACACAGAAGAAATCGCAGCGTTGGTCATGCTACCAGATGCACGACGGCAACTACGGAGGCAACGTCGGACGCTACCAGGAAGGTTATCCATACGACGACCAGCTAGACTATGCCAATTATTTCACCTTGGGCGACGGCACGCCTTTCGACCCCTTTTGGAACTCGGGTTATGATCACGGACACATCTGCCCGTCAGCAGACCGCCAGTACACAAAGGAAGCCAATCGTCAGACCTTCTTCCTCACCAACATGCAGCCCCAGCGTAACGTGTTCAACGCAGGCGTCTGGGCTGCTATGGAACAACAGGTAAGAAACTGGAACCGAGGTGCTTTCCGCGACACCCTCTATGTCTGCAAGGGCGGCACCATCGACCGTAGCGACCAGATATCACGTACCCTCGCCAATGGCTTGATCGTGCCCAAGTATTTCTTCATGGCCGTTCTTTGCAAGAACAAAAGTGGCTACAAGGCCCTTGCCTTCTGGATTGAGCATAAAGACAAGGATTCTGACTATCCGAAAGATAATTCGGGTAACTATCAATTGGGGATCTACGTGACCAATATTCGCGAATTGGAAACGCTTACCGGCATTGATTTCTTCTGCAATCTTGATGACGAAACAGAAGACCATGTGGAGACGTTAGGGGTCGAAAACATTAAAAGTGCATGGGGGGTGAAATGATTTTTTGGCATTTTATTTGGCATTGCCAAATAAAATACTTATCTTTGTACCCACGAACCTACACATTATTTAAAAATAGAAAATGAAGACTATTTATGAATTCTCTGTCAAGGACAGAAAAAACAAGGACGTATCCCTTAAGGAATACGCCAATGAAGTGTTACTCATCGTGAATACTGCCACCAAGTGCGGCTTTACGCCACAGTATGATGAACTCGAGGCCCTCTACAAAAAATATCATGCCCAAGGCTTTGAAATCCTCGACTTCCCCTGCAATCAGTTCGGACAACAGGCTCCAGGCACTGACGAGAGTATTCATGAGTTCTGCAAACTTAATTTCGGCACTGAATTCCCGCGCTTTAAGAAAGTCAAGGTGAATGGCGATGATGCCGATCCACTTTTCAAGTTTCTCCAGCAGGAAAAAGGCTTTGCTGGTTGGGACATGGAACACCCGATTGCCCACATCCTCGACGACATGCTCTCGAAAGCAGATCCCGACTATCAGCAGAAACCGGATATCAAATGGAACTTCACCAAATTCCTGATAAACAAGAAAGGACAGGTGGTAGCCCGTTTCGAGCCTACAGAGAAGATTGAAAACATCGCTGCCCAAATAGAACTGCTGCTACATTAACATCTGAATACTGCCAAATATTCTAAATAAGCCGATATGAAGACAAAATGTCTGATCATAGGCAGCGGCCCTGCAGGGTACACCGCTGCCATTTATGCTTCAAGAGCCAATCTAAATCCCATTGAATACTGCGGTCTGCAACCAGGCGGACAACTCACTCAGACTACAGAGGTTGAAAATTTCCCCGGCTATCCTCAAGGTGTCGACGGCAATCAAATGATGATGGATCTTAGAGAACAGGCCGAACGTTTCGGAACGGATATCCGCGACGGTCAGATTGTAAAGGTTGATTTTTCAAAGGCTCCCTATGTATGTACGTCTGATGACGGCACCGAAATTGAAGCCGACACTGTTATCATTGCAACAGGTGCCTCTGCAAAATATCTTGGACTCGACGATGAACGAAAATACAATGGCATGGGCGTATCTGCCTGCGCTACCTGTGACGGTTTCTTCTACCGCAAGAAGACGGTGGCTGTCGTCGGCGGTGGTGACACAGCCTGCGAGGATGCCCTCTACCTCTCTGGTCTTGCCAAAAAGGTATACCTGATTGTCCGTAAACCTTTCCTCCGTGCCTCACAAGTTATGCAGCAGCGTGTAAAAGCAACAGAAAACATTGAGATCCTGTTTGAGCATAATACCATTGGACTCTTTGGTGAGGACGGCGTAGAAGGAGCCCATTTAGTCAAACGCAAAGGTGAATCAGACGAGTCATATGTGGATATTGCCATTGACGGTTTCTTCCTAGCCATAGGTCACAAGCCAAATACCGATATCTTTAAGGAGTGGTTGGATATGGATGAAGTAGGATATCTGAAAAAGATCGACGGTACACCCAGAACTAGGATACCTGGTGTTTTCGTAGCAGGCGACTGCGCCGATCCTGTTTACCGCCAGGCCATCTCTGCAGCCGGCTCCGGTTGTCAAGCTGCTATCGAAGCAGAAAGGTTCTTGTTGAATAGGTAAAATATGAACATAATAAACGCAAAAAAAGGCTCGTTTCACAACGAGCCTTTTTCATAAAAACTAAATTAATCAACCATAAACCTTAACCATTAAAAATCTTTTCTGATGCAAAGATAGGTTATATATAAGTAATAGAGGTTGATTAATAATTATTTGAGGTTTAAAAATCGTTATTTGTCATTTTTTCAACCCATTTTCATGTTTTTTCTACTTATTTTGCCCTAAAAACGAATCTTTTTCTCTCAAAAAGTTGAAAATTCACGCATTTTTCTTACCTTTGCAGCACCAAATCAAGTCAACATGAACCATCGGATTATACTCATTTTGGCCATTATCGCCATTATAGCACTCATCTTTCTATTCGGAAGGAACGTCTACAAGCGCAGTATGCGTGTCAGACGACGACTTCAAATGGGACAGATCTTTACCAATATCACGCACGAACTACTGACACCACTCACGGTAATCTCTGCTTCAGTAGATCAGTTACGTGAAGATGCTCCCTATCACGAAAAAGAGTACGACCTCATACAGATGAACATTCAACGTATGGTCCGGCTGCTTCAACAAATCCTCGAAACCAGCAAATCGCAAGCCGACGAGTTGAAACTCGTGGTAGCACAAGGTGATGTCATGCAGTACATATACAACACTGCCTTATGCCTAAAACCACTTATGGACAAGAAACACCTGAAATTTTCCATCGAATGCACACCCAAAAGCATGATGGGCTGGATAGATACCGACAAACTCGACAAGATCATTTACAACCTGTTGTCGAATGCAGCCAAATACACCGACAAAGGCGAGGTGTCGCTCCAAGTTTGGACCAGCCGTAAATATGATACTATATATATTAATGTACGCGATACAGGTAGCGGTATTCCCAAGGAAAAGATGAAAAGACTCTTCCAGCGCTTCTATGATGGTGAATACCGTCAACACAAGACTATCGGTACTGGACTTGGTCTAGCTCTGACTCGCGACCTTGTACGCCTGCACAAAGGCACTATCAGTTGTGAGAGCGAAGAGGGCAAAGGCACCACTTTTACCCTTAAAATACCCATCACCAAAGACTCTTTCAAGCCTGACCAAATCGACGAAAAGCATGAGATCAGCCAGACTGTCCCCAAAGAAACTAGCGGCATCACATCAATAGTACCTGAGATGAGTGTCATAAATGCCGATATACTCGCCAACGATTTGTTGATTGACGACGCCTACCGTATCCTAATCGTAGAAGACAACCCGGAATTACTCATGCTAATGCATCATATTCTGAAAAACCAATACCACGTTTTGGTTGCCAAAAACGGCAAGGAAGCTCTCAAAATCGTCCATAGAACACCACTTGACCTCATCGTTTCGGATATTATGATGCCAGAAATGACCGGTCTTGAACTGACACACGAACTTAAAGAAGATTCCAACTATAGTCACTTGCCCATCATTCTATTGACAGCCAACACACAGGAGGAAGAGGAACAAGAAGCCCTCAGAATTGGTGCCGACGAATATCTTACCAAACCATTCCGTTTAGGCGATCTTAAACTACGCATCGACAACATCATCGAAAATCGCCGACGTGCTCTGCAAGACTTAGCACTGCGAATTGATGAGGATAGTGATAACCAGCAAGAAATCTTCCTCACTCCAGAACAACAATTTCTAGAGAAGGCCCTGAATTGTGTCCATGAGCATCTCGCCGACAGCAACTACGACCGCAATGCCTTTGCAGCCGACATGGGGGCCAGCTCATCGACTCTTTACAACAAACTACGTGCCATTACTGGTATGAATGTCAACGCTTTTATTCGCGACGTCCGAATGAAAGAGGCGCGCCGACTAGCAGAGAAAGACCCCAGTATGCGCGTCAGTGACCTCGCCTATAGAGTCGGATTCCAAGATCCAAAATACTTCTCTACTTGTTTCAAGAAACATTTTGGCATCCAGCCAAAAGAATTCATGGAGACCCTCAACACATGAAACTGAAAAAAAATAAAAAAACTTCCAATCATCTTCTTCATTTTTAATTTATTATTGTATCTTTGCACACGGATATGAGAATCCAAAACTTTACAATTATGGCTAAACAGAAAAAATTCATCCTCCAAGAGAACGAAATCCCAACACAGTGGTACAACATTCAGGCTGACATGCCCAACAAGCCCATGCCTCCCATCCACCCGGCTACCAAGCAGCCTTTGGGTGTAGACGACTTGGCACACATTTTCCCCCGCGAATGCTGCGTACAAGAACTTGACACAGAACATCGCTGGATAGATATCCCTGAAGACGTACTCGAAAAGTACAAGTATTATCGCTCGACACCGTTAGTCCGTGCCTATGCCCTCGAAGAGGCCCTTGGCACACCTGCCCACATCTATTTCAAGAACGAATCAACCAATCCCCTTGGTTCACATAAGATCAATTCTGCCCTGCCCCAGTGCTACTATGCCAAGCAGGAAGGCACGACCAATGTGACCACTGAGACCGGTGCCGGCCAGTGGGGCGCAGCCCTCAGCTATGCTGCCAAAATCTACGGTCTTGACTGTGCCGTCTATCAGGTGAAGATCACCATGCAGCAGAAGCCTTACCGCTCAAGTATCATGCGTACCTTCGGTGCAGTTGTAGAGGGTTCGCCCTCGATGTCGACCCGTGCAGGTAAGGACATTCTGACTAAGGATCCCACCCACTCAGGTTCTCTCGGCACCGCCATCTCAGAGGCAGTCGAGCTGGCTACAACCACACCGAATTGTAAATACACCCTCGGTTCCGTGCTGAACCACGTAGGTCTGCATCAGACCATCATCGGTCTGGAGGCCGAGAAACAAATGGCAATGGCTGGCGAATATCCTGATATCGTGATTGGATGCTTCGGCGGCGGTTCCAACTTCGGGGGTATATCATTCCCCTTCATGCGTCACAACCTGAGCGGCGAGCGCCATACGGAGTTTATCGCAGCTGAGCCCGATAGCTGCCCGAAGCTCACACGCGGACAATTCCGTTACGACTTCGGTGACGAGGCTGGTTACACCCCGCTGCTGCCGATGTATACCCTAGGCCACAACTTCAAGCCTAGCAACATCCACGCCGGTGGTCTGCGTTATCACGGTGCCGGCATGATTATCTCCCAACTTATCAAGGATGGACTAATGCACGGCGTTGACATTCCACAACTCGAGACCTTCGAGGCCGGTATGCTCTTCGCTCGCACAGAGGGCATCATCCCTGCTCCTGAGAGCACCCACGCCATTGCAGCCACCATCCGCGAGGCTCTGAAATGCAAGGAGACAGGCGAGGAGAAAGTCATACTCTTCAACCTTTCAGGTCACGGACTGATTGACATGCCGTCGTATGAGGCCTATATCAAGGGTGACTTGCAGAACTACACCGTCACCGACGAGATGATTGCTGAGAATCTTGCAGAACTCGACAAGCAATAATTCGACCGACTATAACTGAAAAGCCCACCATTTGGCGGGCTTTTCACTTTTTTCAGATATCTTTGCAGGCAGAATTAACAATAACTAGAACATAAGCTTATGAAATCGCTAATCAATCGCATTTTGCAGGACGGCCATTGTCTAGACGGTGGCGTTTTGAAAGTGGACCGTTTCATTAATCATCAGATGGATCCCTATCTGATGAAACAGGTAGCCGTTGAAATGATGAATCGCTTTGCCGAAGCAAAGCCCACGAAGATTCTCACCGTCGAGGCATCGGGCATCGCCCCCGCAGTTATGTTGGGCTATATAATGGAATTGCCCGTAGTATTTGCCAAAAAGGGAAAGCCGGCAACAATGAGTGATTTCCTAATGACTAAAGTACAATCATTTACTAAGCAGAACGACTACATCCTCAATATTAGCCGCGAGTATTTGTCGCCCGACGACCGAGTGCTCTTCATTGACGACTTCTTAGCTTTCGGAAATGCAGGACTGGGCATCATAGACCTTTGCAAACAAGCCTCTGCAGAGATTGTTGGCATGGGGTTCATCATCGAAAAAAAATTTCAGAACGGCCGCAAGGTCCTAATGGATGCTGGTGTAAAGCATATCGAGTCACTTGCCATCATTGAGTCGCTCGAAAAAAACCAAATCAAGATAATGAACGTAAAGGTAAGAAAGGTGAACGTATACGAGGAAGCCAGCCGCTGTCTGTTGTGTCAGGATGCCCCCTGCACCAAAGTCTGCAAACATGGCGACCCCGCCCGCGCTATCCGTGCCATCCGTTTCGATAACCACAAGCCCGCCCTGCGTTGGGTGAAAGATTGTTCCGATGCTGACCTGGAACGGGCTGAACAGGCTTGTATCCACTATAATTGGCCCATCCGTATCAAAGAGATGCTACGAAGTATCCATCCAGACGACGTCGATGACAGCGCCTATCCTGCTCTCGATATTGACTTCTGCGGCATACACTGCGAGAACCCATTCTTCCTAGCCTCATCGGCCGTCTGTACCAATTACGAGATGGTGGCAAAGGCTTTTGAGGCCGGTTGGGCAGGTGTATTCTACAAGACTATCTGTATGCAGGAAATCAAAGAGGTATCGCCACGCTTCGACGCCATGCACAACAACGCCACTCACGGCGACTTTTACGGCTTCCGTAACATGGAGCAACTGAGCGAAAATCCCGTGGAAAAAGATTTCTACGATCTTCATCGGCTGAAAACTGACTATCCCACGAAAGTTGTCATAGCCTCGATTATGGGACAAACGGAGGAAGAGTGGATCGCGCTGGCGAAAATGGCCGAGGAGGCTGGCTGCGATGCAGTAGAGCTGAACTTCTCCTGTCCACAAATGAAACACGAAGGCATGGGGAGTGACGTCGGTCAGAATCCTGAACTCGTCAGGGATTTCACCGCCTGCGTGAAGGACAATGTAAATATTCCTGTCATCCCGAAAATGACCCCAAACATCACTCATATCGCCGAACCTGCCGAGGCTTGCATAAAGGCTGGCGCTGATGCCATATCAGCCATCAACACCATCAAGTCAGTAACGATGGATGCAGATGCCGAGGTGGCCGGACAGCGCACCATCTCAGGCTATTCTGGACGTGCTGTTCGTCCCATTGCCCTACGACATGTCTTAGAACTGGCACAAATGCCCATAAAAACAGAATTGAGTGGTATCGGCGGTATTGAGACTTGGCGTGATGCGTTGGAGTTCATCCAGTTAGGCTGTAACAATGTGCAGGTGTGTACGGCCGTGATGCAGTACGGCTACCGCATCATCGACGATCTCATCCTTGGTTTACAACGCTATATGGCCAAGCGAGGTATCAGCCATTTGCAAGACATTGTTGGCGAGCAGTTAACAAAGTTCCTAAAACCTGATCATTTAGATCGCGATACAATCATCTATCCGAAGTTCGACAAAAACTCTGCGTTGGCTGCGGACGCTGCGAAATGTCATGCAACGACGGAGGTCATCAAGCCCTCGTTTTTGATCATGACACGCGGCAACCCCGTCTCGTGGGGACCAAGTGCGTGGGTTGTCACCTCTGCCGTATAGTCTGTCCTACCGGCGCCATCGGTCTGTCGAAACGTATCACTAAGCGACAATAGTCAATACGTCAACGACAGGATTCCGATGGCGGACGATATTCAAGACCTGATAACTTATGCAATATCAATCTGTCTTGAAACTTTGACTTTCTCTTCAATGAGTTTAGGAAGTTCGACGGTAAGAACACCATACTCAACCTTTGCAGAGATTGCATCCTTTCTAACGTCGTCAGGCAGTATCAACGTCTGCTCAAACTTTGAGTAACTGAACTCACGACGCAAGTAACGGGTGTTCTTATCTTCCTTCTTCTCGTTCTTTTGTTCCATCTTGATAATTAGGTTGCCCTCATCATTGATGTGTACATTAAAGTCCTCCTTTTTCATGCCCGGTGCTGCTAACTCCACGGTATAAGCTTCGTCACTTTCTTTCACATTAATAGCCGGTGCTGTACAATTAGCCTTCGGCATAAAATCCACGTCAAATAAATCGTTAAAAACTGACGGAATCCAATTGTTTGTTCTCATAACTGGCATCATAATAATTACCTCCTAATTATATTTAATATTGTTAATACTATTCGTTATGAACTTTGCTTATTCAAAGCATCGCTCACAAAGAATATGGCAAGAAAAATGCCAAGGGAAAAATAAATGTCAATTTGTCAGAATTGCACGACAGATTGTCAGAGCTGTCTCTACGGAAGGAACGGAGGACACAACGATAGAACGCTTTCCGTTAGCCTCACGAAAGTTGCATTGGCGAGGATTTCGTGAGACATAGTCAATCACCTTTCCAAAGGATTCACTTTGGTAATAAGGACTATCGGCATTATTAACGAAATATAGATACATCTTCTGCTGTTTCAGCATGACCTTCTCAATACCCAATTGCTTACCATAAACACGGAGAGGTACGACGCGAATCAGTTCTTCGGCCACCTCGGGAATTTCACCGAAACGGTCTCTCAAACGACTCCGATAGGCCTCCAAGGCTGCATCGAGGTCGTTGCGATTAGCCAGATTGTCAAGTTCACGGTAAAGCAACATACGCTCGGAGTCGTTGGGGACGTAATGATCAGGGAAGTACATCTCGATATCAGATTCAAGAGCACAGTCATCGACCCAGGCGATATGGTTCGGAACGTCAGATACCATGGAATTAATAGAATCCTTTGGAGAGCAGGTATTACGATTGTGACCGAAACGAGTATTTGCGGTAGACTCGACCACAGTGAATTCAGGTTCCTCATTGCGTAATTCCGCCATCGCCTGATTGAGGATTTTCTGATAGGTTTCATAACCAAGGTCGGAGATAAAACCCGACTGTTCGGAGCCCAAGAGATTGCCAGCACCACGGATGTCAAGATCCTGCATGGCAATATTGATACCAGAGCCCAGATCAGAAAAATTTTCGAGAGCTTCTAGACGACGGCGAGACTCAGGATTCAGAGCGGCCAATGGAGGGGCCAGAAGATAGCAGAAGGCTTTGCGGCTACCACGCCCCACACGTCCTCGCATCTGGTGCAGATCGGAAAGGCCAAAGTTATGGGCGCCATTGATTATAATAGTGTTGGCATTGGGGATATCAATACCGTTCTCAACAATCGTCGTCGATAGTAACACATCATAATCGTAGTTCGAGAAGTCGAGCACTATTTTTTCCAATTCCTCGGGCTTCATTTGTCCATGTCCTATGGCGATTCGGGCATCAGGGATGTACTTATGAATCATCTCAGCAATATGTGTCAGATCACTGATGCGGTTGTTGACAAAATAAACCTGACCATTACGCGACATCTCGAAGTTGATGGCATCAGCAATAATCTCCGCACCAAAAGTATGAATCTCTGTCTGGATAGGATAGCGATTGGGAGGAGGTGTCTGGATAACACTCAAGTCTCGAGCGCCGACTAGCGAGAATTGGAGGGTTCTTGGAATAGGCGTAGCCGACATGGTAAGCGTATCGACATTCGACTTCATCTGACGTAGTTTCTCTTTCGTGGAAACACCGAATTTCTGTTCTTCATCGATGATGAGCAAGCCGAGGTCCTTGAACTTCACCGTCTTACCGATTAGTTTATGGGTACCAATAATGATATCTACTTTGCCCTCAGCCAGATCCTTGAGCACCTGCGTAGTCTGCTTGGCGCTCTTGGCTCGCGTCAGATAATCCACCCGAACAGGCATATCCTTCAAACGGGAGGAGAAGGTACGGTAGTGCTGATAGGCAAGCACCGTCGTTGGCACCAACACAGCCACTTGCTTGCCGTCGCAGGCCGCCTTGAAAGCCGCACGCACAGCGACCTCAGTTTTGCCGAAACCCACATCACCACAAACAAGACGGTCCATTGGACGTGCACGCTCCATATCCTGCTTCACATCGAGCGTCGCCTTTAACTGATCTGGTGTATCCTCGTATATAAAACTAGCTTCGAGTTCATGTTGAAGATAGGAGTCGGCACTGAAAGCGAAGCCCTTCTCACGACGACGTTTGGCATAAAGTTTGATTAGGTCGCGAGCAATATCTTTGATATGTTTCTTGGTGCGCTCCTTGAGTCGTTCCCACTGACCTGTTCCCAATGTAGAAAGTCGTGGTGGTTCGCCATTGTCCTGCGATTTGTATTTCGACACTTTATAGAGCGAGTGGATAGACACATAGATACTACCGCCACCATTATAGAGAATCTTGATCATCTCCTGATAACTCGGAGCACTCGGATTACGCTGAGTATTTTGAATCGGCATCCTGACTAGTCCGCCGAATTTACCAACGCCATGATCTACATGCACCACGAAGTCGCCAATCTCAAACTGCTGAATCTCCTTCAACGTGAGTGCCATCTTACCACTACGAGCCTTTTCGCTCTTGAGGTTATATTTATGGAAACGATCGAAAATCTGATGATCGGTGAAAACGCATATCTTCAAATCGTCATCGGCAAAACCTTCGTGGAGGGTTTTGTCGACAGGGGTGAACATTGGAGGTCTGTCTTCAGACACCGACGAAGCCAAGATTTCCTTCAAGCGCTCGTTCTGCTTCTGGCTGTCAGCGAGAATATATAATTGATAGCCTTTCAACTGGTAGTCCTCAAATGTCTGTTTCAGCAAATCAAAATTCTTGTGGAAAAGCGGCTGAACGGTGATATTGAACCGCAATGTGGTATGAGGCTGTACAGACGGACGATGACCAAACTCAATGCGACGGAATGAATCTGCATCAGCCATGAATTGCGCACCCGTAATGAGTTGCGACTCCTTGTGCATCTGACGTTCAATCTCCTGTCGCTCCATCTCAGTGGCACTTTCCAGTTGCTCCATACGCGCCTGAGAGGAGAAACCCTCCTGATAGACACGGTCGATGGCATCGCGTACATAAAAATAATCCTTTGTCACCAGCAACGTATCTTTTGGCACAAACGAGAGGAATGGCACCTTGTCGTCAACAGTCACCAGCTCTGGCACAATTTCAATCTTATCCCGTTGTTCTTTCGACAACTGGTCCTCCACCTCAAAGGTACGGATGCTGTCGATGTCCTCGCCAAAGAAATCGATACGGTAAGGATATTCACAACTGAACGAATAGACATCGAGGATAGAACCGCGCAGGGCAAACTGGCCAGGTTCATAGACATAATCAACCTCACGGAAACCAAACTCACGCAAGGTCTTCGCAATATCCTCAACGGCTATTGTCTGGTTTTTCTCCAAAACCAATGTCCGCGCATCAAGACTTTTCTTCGACACCACCAATTCGGCCACAGCCTCGGGATAAGTGACAATATAGAGGTGAGAAGAAATCCGGGCCATCACCTCCGTGCGGAGAATCTCACTGGCGGCATCACGCTGTGCGTACTTGATGGCCCGACGATAACTCGAAGGGAAAAAGAGCACATTGCGGCTTCCCAGCAATTGTACCAGATCATGATAAAAATAGCCAGCTTCTTCAGCATCCTGAAGAATAAAAAGCAGGGAATGCTTGCACTTCGACGACAGACTGCCAAAAAGCATCGGGGCGCTGGAGCCCAATAAACCTTCGAGGAAAATCGTCTTTACCGAAGATTTTCCCATTGACTGCGCCAATGCCGATACTTGCGGCAACTTGGCATAAACTTTCTCTAATTCCTGTATATTCATTAGAAATTGTGTGCAAAATTACTAAATTTTCTGCTATTAGCGTATGCTTATCACATATTTTTATTAATTTTGCAGCGTAATAATTTAGATTATGCACACAAGCGACAGCATTGTAATCATTCCGACGTATAACGAAAAGGAAAACATTGAGAAGATTATCCGAGCCGTGTTCGGTCTGGAAAAATGTTTCCATATCCTCGTTATCGACGATGGCTCCCCTGATGGAACAGCAACCATTGTCAAACATTTGATCAACAACGAGTTCAGCGACAGCCTATTCATCATGGAACGCAGTGGTAAACTCGGACTAGGAACAGCATATATAGCAGGTTTCAGGTGGGCCTTGGAGCACGACTATGAGTACGTCTTTGAGATGGATGCCGATTTCAGTCATGATCCCAACGATCTGCCCAGACTATATAGTGCCTGTCATGATGAAGGTTACGACGTGGCCATTGGAAGTCGGTACATCTCTGGTGTAAATGTTGTCAACTGGCCCATTGGTCGCGTACTAATGAGTTATTTTGCCTCGAAATATGTGCGTATTGTGACGGGCTTCAAGGTACACGACACCACGGCTGGTTTTGTATGTTACAAGCATCGCGTGTTGAAGACCATCGAACTCGACAAGATACGCTTCAAGGGCTATGGTTTCCAAATTGAAATGAAATACACCGCTTATAAAATCGGATTTAAGATCAAGGAAGTCAGTGTTATCTTTGTCAATCGACAAGAAGGAACGAGCAAAATGTCTGGAGGAATCTTCGGCGAGGCCTTCTTTGGCGTGATGAAGCTCAGATGGGACGGTTGGACAAGGAAGTATCCGAAAATAAGTGAATAGGGATTAGAGAATTGTGAAATATTTAATCAAGATTCTATATAGAATTTATCAATTGGTGATAGGATTACCGCTACTGGTGATTATCACGATTGTGACAGCTTTGGAAGTCGGCATTGGCACTACCATCGGCAATGGTCACTTCTGGGGATATTTCCCAGGCCACTGGTGGGGTAAGCTCATTCTGAGACTTTTCCTGATTCCGGTCAAGGTGGAAGGTCGTGAACATCTGGAAAAAGAGCAGAGTTATGTTTTTGTCGCCAACCATCAAGGGTCATTCGACATCTTCCTCATCTATGGTCACTTGGGACGCAATTTCAAGTGGATGATGAAACAACAGTTGCGTAAGATTCCTTTTGTGGGCTATGCCTGTGAAAAGTCACATCAGATATTTGTCGACAAACGGGGCCCTAGCAAAATCCGGAAAACTTACGAGGATGCCCGTGAAATCTTAAAAGAAGGTTATAGTGTGACGGTGTTCCCAGAGGGTGCACGTACCTTCACAGGACATATGGCGCATTTCAAAAAAGGCGCCTTCGCCTTGGCCGACGAACTGCAGCTGCCCGTTGTACCCCTGACAATCAATGGCAGTTTCGACATTCTGCCACGTATGAAAGGTTTTAACTTCATCAACTGGCATCCAATGACCCTGACCATCCATCAGGCCATTTACCCTATTGGACAAGGACCAGAGAATGTCGATGCCACAATGAGGCAGGCATATGACTCTGTCATGTCAGCACTAGAGACGAAGTATCAAGGATTTGTGGAAAACCCAGACCAATGATTGCACGAGCGCCCTATTTATTCATCCTGCTGATCATCATCCCTGATTTGTATTTCGACTTTCATTATTGGCGACGTAAGTACTCTTTGGGACAACGGTTCTGTCGCTGGCTTCCCACCATTGGACTGGTGGTCTATACCATCTATCTGATGTATGAGATAAATTTTATTCCCGACAATCCGAACATTCTCTACATCTATCTCCTTCTGGTGGGCCTCATCGCCATACCCAAACTGGTATATATGCTCTGCTCCATCACAGGGCTGACATTTAGCAAACTGATACATAGGAAATCTTCCAAACATCCTGCAAAAAACTATGGCAATCTGATAGGACTGGTCTGTGTTCCCGTCATCTGGTACATTGTTCTATACGGCTCATTCATCGGTTTCAACAAAGTGGAAGTGAACCGTCAGACATTCACTTCGCCCGATCTACCCAAGGCCTTCGACGGCTATAAGGTAGTGCTATTCTCCGACGCCCATGTCGGCTCCTATACTGCCAGGAATGAACATGTCCTCAAAAAGGCTATTGACCTCATCAACACCCAGCATCCCGACATGATTGTATACACAGGCGACATCCAGAATACACAACCACAGGACATCTACCGCCACATGGACGTGCTGAGTTCACTGAGGGCGAAAGACGGCATCTACTCCATACTCGGCAACCACGACTATGGCGACTACATCTGCGGCAACACAGCCAAGAAAGTAGCAAACATGCGTGAAACCATGAGCTTAGAAAAACAAATGGGCTGGACGCTACTGATGAATGAGCACCGTTATATTGATCGTGGGAAGAGCCATATCATCATTGCAGGTATGGAGAACGACGGCGACGGCATACGCTTCCCTCAGAAAGGCAATATCAAGAAGGCGCTGAAAGGCATCAACGATGATGACTTCATCCTCATGCTGGAACACGACCCATCTTCCTGGCGTCGAAGAATTATTCCTGACGGCAGAGCGCAGCTTACACTGAGCGGCCACACCCATAAGATGCAGTTCGCACTATTCGACTGGTGCCCGATGTCACTAACAGGCAAGGAAGTCAACGGCTGGTATACAGAAGATGAACAATCGCTATTCGTCACTGCTGGTTTAGGCGGACTGATTCCCTTCCGTTTCGGCGCTCCAGGTGAAATTGCAGTCATCACCCTGAAGACACAATCAACTAAAGATTAGCTGCGAGGAACTTTCGACACACTTCTGTGGGGAGCCCACGGCGACGGGCATAATCCAACAATTGGTCTTCACCTATCTTCCCCAAACTGAAATAGTGGGCCTGAGGATGAGACATCATCAGACCACTCACGCTGGCGTGGGGTTTCATAGCGCCGCTCTCCGTCAGATAGATACCAATCTGTTTCATATTTAACAGTTCGTCGAGCACGAAATTCAGGCTCGTATCTGGCAACGAGGGATAACCAACGGCAGGACGGATGCCCTGAAACTTCTCAACAAGCATCTCAGCAATCGTCAGATGCTCATCCTTTGCATAGCCCCAGATATCCTTTCTTACCTGCTCATGCAGCCGTTCCGCAGCAGCCTCAGCCAGTCTATCGGCCAACAACTGAGCCATCATTTTCTGATAAGGATCTTTGTCGAAATCTATTTCGAGCCCCATGTCAGCAGACGTGGCAAACCCCCCCATCTGATCATTCATGCCAGAAGTTATAGGACGTATAAAATCCGACAGGCATAGATAAGGTGGCTCACCCTGTTGCTGTCGCAAACAAGGTATCCTCCTGACTCCGGACTCCTGTCTCCTCACTACTATATCATCCCCATCAGCATTGGCTTCAAAAAGTTCAAAGAGGCCATAAGCATGATAGCGTCCTTCCCATTGTGTCAGGAGCATTTCCGCCTCCTGACGCAGACACGCCTTCTCATCCTCATTCTTCACCTGCCAAGCAAAGAAGAAATATACCCAATTAATGTAGGGCACAAGTTCATGAATATCATAGGTGATGATCATCTGAAAACGACAGGTTGCCCGATATAGTCAGTATCCACCTCACCATCCGCATAGACAGTATGTCCATTGCAAAGCGTGCGTTCCACACGCCAAAGAAACATATGTCCTTCCATTGGACTCCAACCACACTTGCTTTGAATCACATGTTTCGTGCAGACCCAAGCTGTATTGGGACGTACCAGTACTAAATCTGCCTGATAACCCTCACGGATAAAACCACGATGGCGAATTTCAAAGAGACTAGCAGGATTGTGACACATCAATTCCACAAGCCGTTCCAAAGTCAGAATGCCATTATCCACCAATTCAAGCATAGTCACCAAGGAGAACTGAATCATCGGCATCCCACTGACCGCCTTCGCACAGCCACCTTCTTTCTGTGACAGCAGATGAGGGGCGTGGTCTGTACCGATTACCGCAATCCGTCCATCAGTGAGCGCCCGCTGTAAGGCCTCACGATCGCGTTCCGTCTTGATAGAAGGATTACACTTGATACGTGTGTCCAAACTAGCATAATCACGATCACAGAAATAAAGATGAGAAGGCGTCACCTCAGCAGTAATGTCAGAAAAGTGAGAGCTACCATTTGCTGGAATTAAATCCAACTCCTTAGCTGTCGTCAAGTGAGCGATGTGCAGACGAGCATGATGCTTTGTTGCCAGTTCCACAGCCAAACGTGTACTCTCATAGCAGGCCTCTTCACTCCGGATCTCCGGATGGTGGATCACTTTGGGATCCTCACCATATTTCGCTTTCGCCTCAGCCATATTACGGTTGATGATGGCCGTATCCTCGCAATGCGCCATGATAGGCAGTTTTGCCGAAGAAAACAACTGTTCCAACGACTCACGACGATCCACAAGCATATTACCCGTAGAACTGCCCATAAAGAGTTTGATACCTGGAATACGATGCGGATCCAACAGCCCAAAGAGCGCAATATTATCGTTGGTAGCACCAAAAAAGAAACCGTAATTCACGTGACTCTTCTTGGCAGCCAAGGCAAATTTCCCTTCAAGTGCTTCAAGCGTCGTTGTCTGAGGCACCGTGTTTGGCATATCGAAATAGGTGGTAACACCACCAGCCGCTGCAGCACGACTTTCCGTGTCAATGTCAGCTTTCTCCGTCAGGCCTGGCTCGCGAAAGTGGACATGATCATCGATGATGCCTGGCAACACAAAACATCCCGAAGCATCAATGACCTCGTCTAATGATACTTCGGGATTTATATTTCCTTGAATAATTTGCGTTATCTTTCCATCTTCGATGACGATCGTACCATCGAACGTCCTGCCTTCATTGACAATGGTTCCGCCCTCGACAATGGTTCTCATTTCTGGGGAAGATGAGTCAGAGGCACATGCACGGAGTCTGGCAACGTATGTGGCGGCTGAATGGGGGCAGCCTCAGTGGGCATATCGTGTGGTACATCGTCAACCAAGCCATTCTCACGAGCCTGAATCTCATTAGCAGTCTTATAGTATTCACTCACATAAGGGTCTGATTTAAACTTCTGCGTCGCCTTACTCATAATATCCTCGATCTGAGGCGTCAGCACAGGATAAGGATAGCTGCTGGTCATCATCATAAAAACACCAGGTCCCAGCACATTGTCGAAGTTCTCGACGATGAAGTTAGTCACCAGGCTATCTTCTTTCTGAGCGATCACAGCCGCTTCTACAGTGAGCTGCTGATTGATCTCATCTTCATCGATACCGTCAAGTAGCATCTGACTCTGCTTATGAGACAGCTCGTTCATCTCATTATTCAGTTGATTGTGTAGGGTGATGAAATCATAGAGTTTCTCATTCAGAGGGGTGCCACTCACACGCTGACTGGCATTGTCGATCTTGATTTCTATCTCTCCTTTCTCCACAACGATTGGCAGGATACTCTCCTCATCCATATAAAGACTGGCCATCCGAATGGTATCCAGCAGTCCGGCAAAGCGGAACTTGCCATGCACCACATCGCAGGAATCGATACTTTTCAACTCCTGATCTTTGATGGCTTTCAAGTAGAGTTTACTGCCATCCAGCGACGAAACCGTCGACGACCCCTGAATATTATAGGAGTCTGCACACGATGTCAGAGCAACAATGGCGATGATTGTATATACAAACTTATTCATTTCTTTTTGTTTTCGTTGCAAATGTACAACGTAATCTTGAATTGGGAAAAAAAATTTGCGCATTTTAAAACAAATGCGCATTCTTTTATAGTTTTTTCATTCTTTTGCTAATTCCTGACCTATTCTATGGAAGGAATAGAGTTGCAGGATGGCAGCAATCAGCAGCGTTACAACCCATTTCTGATAGACATATTGAAGATAGGTAATGTAATCGAGTCCGAAGATGTTGCGCTGACTGGCAAACATAAGCAAGGCCGACACCAGAAACAACACATCGCTCAGCAGCATCATTCTGCGTAAACGACGTATAGTCACGTTCTGTCCATCGTAGCGCTGCTTCATCTGCATGGCGGTGAAGCAGAGAGCACCCAAGGCGAAAACATAGGGCGCAGCACCCCAAGCCAATAGACTCGTACCGGCACCGATGACCATCAGCAGGCCACCCACCAGGAAGATGATACTCTCCACCCTACTCAGCTGTCTCATTGCTTACGATTGGTTTGGCTTCACGGTCATCATCACTGAGTACGAAGATGTCCTCATCGTCAGCCTTCATAAAGTAACGCTCACGGGCAATCTTCTCCATCGCCTTTGGATTACGTGACAGTTCGCGGATCTGAGCCTGGTCACGCTCATACTCTGAATTGTACTTCGCAATCTCCTCCTCCAAGTCACTGATACGCTGCTTATTCTTGAAGTGACTCCAAATGCTGTTTTCGTCGAAGAAACCAACAATTAGCACACCCAACAGACAAACGACAGTATACTTCGTGGCCTGAGCATGCAATACCTTTAGGGCAAAAACCTTAATACTATTCAATACTTTCATATTTCGACTGCAAAGATACGCATTTTTCGAAATAAATTTGTATCTTTGCACCAAAATTTTAATAAATAATATGGAATATATCGTTTCAGCACGTAAGTACCGTCCTACAACCTTCGATACTGTCGTTGGTCAGGCGGCACTCACCACTACCCTGAAAAACGCAGTGAAGAGCGGAAAACTGGCTCATGCCTACCTCTTCTGCGGCCCTCGCGGTGTGGGAAAGACTACCTGTGCCCGTATCTTTGCCAAGGCCATCAATTGCCAGAACCCTACGGCCGAGGGCGAGGCCTGTAATGAATGCGAAAGTTGTCAGTCGTTCAACGAGCAACGTTCTCTGAACATCTTCGAACTCGACGCAGCCTCCAACAACAGTGTGGAACACATCAAGACGCTGATGGAGCAGACACGCATTCCACCGCAGCTCGGCCG
The DNA here is from genome assembly GCA_902763615.1 of uncultured Prevotellaceae bacterium. GTDB lineage: Bacteria > Bacteroidota > Bacteroidia > Bacteroidales > Bacteroidaceae > Prevotella. The sequence continues at coordinate 50,488 of CACWSX010000015.1, forward strand.
CTACAAGGTTTTCATCATCGACGAGGTGCACATGCTCTCTACAGCCGCCTTCAACGCATTCCTGAAAACCCTCGAGGAACCACCCGCACACGTCATCTTCATCCTAGCCACCACTGAGAAGCATAAGATACTGCCCACCATCCTCAGCCGTTGTCAGATCTACGACTTCGAGCGGATGACCGTCCGCAACACGATCGACCATCTGAAGACCGTTGCTGAAAAAGAGGGCATCCAATACGAGGAGCAGGCACTAGCCGTCATCGCAGAGAAGGCTGATGGCGGTATGCGCGACGCCCTCTCCATCTTCGACCAAGCCACATCATTCTGCCAGGGCAACATCACCTACGACAAGGTGATTGAGGATCTCAACGTGCTCGATGCCGAGAACTATTTCAAGATTATCGACCTCTCTATTATAAATAATGTGAGCGACATCATGGTGCTGCTCAACTCAATTATCAACAAGGGCTTCGATGGCGGATTGCTCATACAGGGCCTCGCTAAGCATGTGCGCAACGTACTGATGGCAAAGGATCCGCAGACACTCCCTTTACTCGAAGTGAGCGACCAGCAGCGTGAGCGCTATCAGGAGCAGGCTAAGAAATGCGAGACACGTTTCCTCTATCAGGCACTCAAACTGATGAACCAGTGTGACATCAACTACCGCCAGTCATCAAACAAACGACTGCTTGTAGAACTGACACTTATCGAGGTCGCGCAAATCACCCAGCCTGACGACGGCGCCAGCGCGGGGCGCCGCCCCAAGCGATTAAAATCCCTGTTTAAGCATTTGATACAGCAGTCTCAGCCTAAGTCAGCGACCCCGCAGGTAGTCGCTGCTGAGGCACCTGTATCCCAACCTTACCCAAAGAATCAGAACACCCTGAGTACTCCAAGTCCTCAGAAGACGCCAACCGACCAGCCCGCCAAGGCTCCCAAGCCCACAGTCTCCACTACATCCATGAAAAATATTGGTTTCTCCTGGACCAAACTCCGTCAGGACAGATCATCGAAAGTCAACTTTTCCGATAGCCTGGCCGAAATGAAAGACGGGCAAGCGAACGACCAGAAGTTTTCGCAGGAGGATCTCGAACTGCAATGGATGTCGATGTGCAACCGCATGTCCGACAACCAGCCTCAGCTCATTGGCATCGCTACGCGCATGAAGAACATGAACCCGGTGATTACTGAATTTCCACAGATAGAAGTAACCGTCGAAAACGAACTCATCAAGCAAGATATGGAGGCCATCTACAAGAGCATCCTCAAAACCCTTCAACTGCATCTACGAAACAATCAGATCACCTTTACTATCTTGGTCAGCGACCAGAAAGAGCAGACCAGAATTCTCTCCCGTCGCGAGCAGTTCGAGGAAATGAGCAAAATAAATCCTGCCGTAGCGAAACTACAGCAGGCATTTGATCTTGAACTCGCCTGACAGTTAAATCAGGTTCATTCCTAATTGCTTACATTCCTTCCGCATATCGTCGGGCCAAATACTTGCCTGTATCTCACCGATATGTCCTTTGTGCAACAGCACCATACACAGACGACTCTGTCCGATACCGCCACCTATTGAAAGCGGTAGCCTATCGTTGAGCAGCTGCTGATGGAAGTAGAGTTGTTCGCGCTCTTCCTTGCCTTCAATCTTCAGCTGGCGTAGCAGACTCTCCTTGTCTACACGGATACCCATCGACGACAACTCGAAGCTGCGTCCCAGCACCGGATACCAGATCAGGATGTCGCCATTGAGACCCATCTTGCCGTTTTCAGCAATAGTCGACCAGTCATCATAGTCAGGAGCACGTCCGTCATGCTTCTCTCCATTTGAGAGTTTGCCGCCTATACCTATAATAAATACAGCACCATAAGCCTCGCAGATAGCATCCTCACGCTCCTTGGGCGTCTTGTCCGGATACATCTTCAGCAACTCATCGGCATGTATAAAATGTATTTTCTCGGGCAGGAATGGCTTAATCTGCGGATAGGTCTCACAAGTCAGATACTCCGTCCTCCGGATAGCTGCATAGATGCGCTCCACAATGTTTTTGAGAAAAGCCACCGTTCTGTCTTCCCTGCGGATGACGGCCTCCCAGTCCCACTGGTCCACATAGAGCGAATGCAGATTGTCGAGTTCCTCATCAGCGCGGATGGCGTTCATATCGGTATAGATGCCATAGCCCGGTTCTATCTTATACTCCGCCAGTGAAAGCCTCTTCCACTTGGCCAGTGAGTGAACCACCTCAGCCTGCGCATCTCCCAGATCCTTGATGGGGAAGGTCACAGCACGCTCCACACCGTTCAGGTCGTCATTGATACCCAGTCCCTTCAAAACGAACAGAGGAGCTGTCACGCGACGCAACCGCAGTTCGGTAGAGAGGTTCTGCTGAAAGAACTCCTTGATGAGTTTAATACCCTGTTCCGTCTGCTTCATATCGAGCAGCGCTTCATATTTTACAGGTTTGATGACTTGTCCCATATTTCAGTTTATGATTTATTCAACCTATTTCGTTTCACTTGTCGAAGATTTTGCTTGCAAAAATACACATTTCTTATCAAACTGCAACCAAAAACCTTAAATTATTTGCAAAATTTCATTATTTCCTTGATATTTGCTAACAAATTGTGCGGTTTTTAATCCAAACTGATTCATTCTCGCTGAGAATATAGCAATGTTTCGTGTCACAAGAAAAGTTAATTTTTCACTTTTCACTTTTCATTTCTCACTTTTTTCTGTACCTTTGCATCCGCAATTACGCATTGGTCCCGTAGCTTAGCTGAATAGAGCGTCAGATTCCGGTTCTGAAGGTCTTGGGTTTGAATCCCAACGGGATCACAAGGGATAGGCGAAGCCAATCCTGATTTGAAAAATCATTTGATTATCGAGAATCCCAGTAAATAAAGGGCTTCTCGATAATTTTCATTCAGGGGTATGGACTTCCAACTTATTGGTCTGAGACCAACTTTTAGGGTGAAAAATCGGCGCAAAATCAGCGCAAATTTTTAGTTAAAATGGCAACGATTACAACTGAGTACGGAAAGCTAAGTAGCAACAAGACAAGAACCGTTTATCTGAGAATCAGAAGCGGCAAGACTGAGAAGCGTATCAACACGCAAGTCAAAGTATTGGAATCCGAAATCTCGCCTCGCACCAAAAAGATTAAAGACTTTAGCAAGGCGAGGCAGATAGAGATGATGCGTCTGGACTGGGAAACTAAAATCAACCAATTAGGAATTGAAGCCTTAGGTGTCAAGGTGGATGCTCAAGACATCACTTCTGCCATCAGCAAGAAAGAAGAAGAAACAGACTTCTTTGCCTTTGCCAAGAACTGGTTGGCACACACTAGCATCAAAGGTAAAAAGAACTACCAATGCATGCTCAACACCTTTTCCTCATTTCTTGGCAAGGAGAATCTTCTTTTTTCTGACTTCACCTACACTCTACTGAAAGAGTTCGAGAATCATCTGTCAAAGAAGCCCAGAGCACAATCGCTTTACTTGGGTGAACTACGTCATCTGTTCCGTGAGGCGATGCTTGAATTCAACACAGAAGAAAAGACCATCATCAAAAGCGATCCATTTATCCGCTACAAAGTACCTAAACAAGTAATGAAGAAAGGAGTCCGTGCGCTCACCTTGGAAGAGTTAATGAAAGTCTATCACTATCAAGGCAAACCAGGAAGTCGTTCACAACTCGCGCGTGACACCTTTATATTATCGTTCTGCTTGATGGGGATGAACTCCGTGGATTTGTTCTCGGCTACGAACTACAAGAACGGCTTCATCAAGTACAACAGAACGAAGACCAAAGATCGCAGAAATGATGAAGCCTATATCGAGGTAAAAGTCCACCCGTTTATCAAGCCGCTCATGAAGAAATATGCAGGCACCAAAACCGTCTTCAATTTCTGCTCACGCTACAACGGCTACGAAGGCTTCAACAAGAACCTGAACATCGGTCTGAAAACTATTGGCAAAGCTGTGGGCATTAGCGACCTCGAATTTTATCAGGCTCGCCACACTTTTGCCACCCTATCCAGAAACCTGATGAAGTTCAGCAAAGGCGACGTTGATGAGGCCCTCAATCATGTTGGCAGTTTTGAAGTGGCAGACATTTACATTGCGAAGGACTTTTCCATCATCAACGATAACAACTTCAAACTCATCAAACGAGTCTTCAAAAATGAGCTTGCTTGAGTGTATCGTTTTTTCGATGGGGCAGCCTAATACCCCTGAAAGTAACATTTCAGGGTTTGGGCGGGCTGTTAAAGAGCAAGCTCTGCCCTGTGTTTATAGGCATTTCCGCCAATCAGTCTGATGTATCATTCCTTCGAAACAAGAAAGTCGGCATTAGACAGAAAAATAATCTGAAAAGACGGCCAATATTTGCCAAATTATTAGTAACTTTGCACTAAAATAATGAGCATATGAAGTATTCTGAATTTGAAGATATTATCTCACAACAACGCATGCGCAAGTACCTACAAGCGTGCAACAATGAAAGCAAAAGAGCAATGACGCTCTATCGTTACAACCTGAAATTGTCTCAGGAAATGTTTGCCCTCATCAGCTGCTTTGAGGTCACGTTACGTAATCGTATCGATAAGGAAATGAAGTCCCATTTCGGCAATGACTGGTTACGTGACTTAGTGTTGCCAGGAGGTGCTTTTTACGCAAATCCCCGTGTTGACAAGACTTACAAAATCATCAAGAAAGCATACGATGGGCTGAATGCAGCAGGTACTTATTCCCATTCAAAACTACTTTCTGAAATGGAGTTTGGGGTATGGAAATATATGTTCAACAACCTTCAATACGGTCTGTGCGGAAGACACTTACTTCACATATTTCCCAACAAGCCAACGTCAACAAGAACCAATCGCATTGACAATTCTAGAATCTTTTTGGAATTGGATTACATCAATAATATTCGGAACCGCATAGCCCATCATGAGCCAATATGCTTTGGCTTTCCTATATGCGTTGACACGACTTATGCTCTCAACAACTATACGAGGATGATGACCTTGTTTCAATGGATGGGTATAGATGCGAATGACTTCCTTTATGGCATAGACCATGTTGGAAGAGAATGCGGCAAGATAATGTGCATTTAGCCATAACATGACCTACAATTGACAAGAAAAGAGAAAAAATGATGCGTTTTATGTAAATATATGCAGAAATATTTGGATAATTCGTAAAAAATTCCTATCTTTGCATCGTTCATTCCTGGTAGTCCCTGAAGCGATTCAAACTATCAGGTGTTTTTTTGCCCATAAGCGAACCATATCAAAATACAATTTCAATTTTTGGCTGCAAAAGTAAACCAATAAAGCGACGATACAAGTGATTATAGCAAAATCTCAAAAATTTAACATTTC
>CACWSX010000016.1 GCA_902763615.1 uncultured Prevotellaceae bacterium
GCTCACCTCTGTCTCAGTCTTACCCAGACGCTGAGCCAGATCCTTCTGTGTCATTCCCTTGATTTCAAGGATCTCGTAGATACGGTTGGCAATGGCCACCGACATTTCCATCTGCTGTTTCATTTCCGGTGAGATCGTACTGCGGATCTCGTCCACGATTTTGTTTGTCTTCATATGCATTCTCCTTTCTTTTTATTCATCGTCTATCGTGAATGACAGTTCACCAAGCAGTTCTGTGCCTGTGATGACTATCACTTTCTGCTTTTCCCTTTCCTTGATCTGGATGTCTATCTTCTGGAGAGTCTTTACGCACTTGTGAAGGTGCTCGTCCTCCTGATAGGTTGCCGATGTCTTCAGACCGCCGTTGCCAAGAATCAGGATCTTGGCCTGGATGTTAAGCAGGTAGAGTCTCAAAGAAGTGGTTTCAAGGTGAGAGGGTAGGGCCATCACCCTGTCTCTCTTCGTTCCCTCGTAACGAAAGTGCCTGTCGGCTGCTCCGTCACGCTTGATGATGTCAAGCCTGTAAACGAGCTGGCGTACATCATCGGGATAGGTGTCCTTGTAAGCAAGGATTTACAGCCTCCAGCTCTACTAACGTTATGCCCTCGCGAGGTCTCACCCTCGTGAGGGTTCTTTGTATAGCAAAGGGTCCTTTCGGGCCGAGCGCTACTCCCACCATCCCACCACCCTTCAAAATGTAAGCCACTGACTTTATATAGTTAGCGGTAATTCAACCACCTCGATAAAGAAACTACTTGATGTACTTCACTTTCGAGGCATCGCGTGGCTTCGCATCGGGTTGTTCGTCAGGGTATCCGATGGCGATTATGTAGTTCAGCTTGTAGTCGCTTGGGATGTCGAGACGGTCGAGGAAGAACTTGCATTTTTCGTTGGATAGTAGGAAACGCACAGGACCGCCCAGGCAACATGTTCCAAGTCCAAGTGACTGCGCCGCCAACATAATGTTTTCGCCCAACAGGCCGGCATCTAGTTCGCCCCCGCCATTGGCTGGCGTGCAGACACAGATCAGATTGGGCGCATTACGGAACATATTCTTGAAGTCCTTGTCGCGCTTCACCTGCTCGGCGTTCTCCTGCTTATATACCTCAGTTATTTCGGCAATCAACTTCTGATCTTCCACTACGCGTACAATCCACGGCTGACGGTTTACGCCGCTGGGAGCATTAATGCCAGCACGGGCAATCAACTCCAGTTTCTCGTGCTCCACTGGTTTGTCAAGGTACTTGCGGATAGAGCGACGTGCCATGATACTACTTAGAACAGGATTCACTTCCATGCAAATGTCAGTTTCTATGTCGGTCATCTTATCTGTCGGTTCGTAGCGTTTCAATACGCGTCCGTCACGCGAGATGAGAAACTTGGTGAAGTTCCACTTGATGTCGCTTTTCTTGTCGTAGTCGGCATCCTGTCTGCGAAGCATGCCGTCCATCATCTTGCCTCGTTGGTCGTTGACATCAAATCCGCTGAAACCTTTCTGTGCCTTCAGCCAGGTGTAAAGCGGATGCGCATTCACACCATTCACCTCAATCTTGTCGAATTGCGGGAATTGGATGTCGAAGTTGGCCGTGCAGTACTGGTGAATCTCCTGAATCGTACCAGGTGCTTGCTGTCCGAACTGGTTACAGGGGAAGTCTAGAATCTCCAGACCCTCACAACGATACTTCTCGTACAGTGCCTCCAGTTCCTTGTACTGCGGTGTGAAGCCACAACGGGTGGCTGTATTCACAATCAGCAGCACCTTGTCCTTGTATTCAGAGAGTGACACTTCCTGACCTCCATCATCCTTAACTTTGAAATCATAAAAACTCTGTGCAGAAAGCGCCAGCACACAAACCATTGCCATGAGGCTCAAAAAAAATCTTCTCATATTAGTCATATTTAGTTCTGTTATGATTTAATTTCTAATCTTTCGCTGCAAAGGTACAAATATTTGAGCAAACCTCCAAAATCTTCTAGAATGTGATGTGTGAATAAAACTTAAATAATTATCAAATTCGGCACAATGATGCCAAATTTGATGTACTTTTGCAATAGAATAAGAACAAGGGTCTTGATAGCCCCCAGTTCTACAATAATTCTCCCACGAGGGGAGGATGTTAACTTAAAAATATTATAACTATGAGAAGCAGAATGCTTTACAACGTTTTTGCGTTGATGTTTTTGATGACTACTATGTCGTCATGTGAGAAAATGACACTTTCAGAAAGTGCCCAGTCTGAGAATGCTGAAACAGGGAACGTGGTGTTGAGGGTAACGCAGTTCGAACAGACGTCCTTCGATGCGCAGACCCGTTCAGACGTGGGGAGTGTGTGTACACGGCTTTGCTTTCATATCTATGGCGAGGATGGCGTCCGTGTGAGTTATATCAATCAGAAGCAGGAAGACTCAAACTTCGGTACGGCTTCGTTCTCTTTGGCAGAGGGACACTACATCTTAGTGGTGGTGGGACATAGTGCATCCTCGAATCCGAGTTTCAGTGCCAACGAGAAAGTAAGTATCTCCGGTAGCAACCTTGGCGATACGTTTTGGTGTTGTGAAGATTTTGAAGTGAGAGAAGATGATGTTGAGCTGAGTCTGAAACTGAAACGAATTGTTTCATTGTTAAGATTTATTCCGACAGATGATATTCCGGCCAATATGAATCAGGTGAAATTTTCATATAAGGGCAGTAAAGGCTCTTTCAATGGTCTGACGGGTTATGGCAGCACGAACACTTCGCAAACGGTCACACTTGATGTGGATTCTGATGATGACAGATATGAATTCTATATGATTCCAAGTTCTGATAACGATTTGCTTGATATCAAAATGAGCACCTATTATATTGAAAGCGATGGACGGATTCATAACTTGACGGAAAAGCAGATCAGTCAGGTGCCTGTGAAACGGAATTGTATCACGATTTGCCGTGGAAGTCTTTTCGATGGCACTAGTTCATCCCATTCTGTCTTTATCACCATCTCCGTTGAAACCGAATGGGATGATAACATTGATGTCACATTCTAATCTTTCTACTTATGATGCTCCTTCATGTATTCTCGCGGTGACATGCCGTAGACACTCTTGAAAAGGGTAGAGAAGGACGTCGGGTTGGAGAAGCCACAAGCATAGACTACTTCTGTGATATTCATATTCTGGGTCGTCAACAAGTTGGCGGCCTGTTTTAATCGTAGTGTACGGATGAAGTCATGCGGTGTCTGACCTGTCAGTTCTTTCATTTTACGATGTAGATGAACACGACTGATACCAACTTCGTCGGCTATCATGTCAACACTAAGGTCTGAATTATTCAGTTGCTTGTTGATGGTGCTCATAATACGCTCAAGCAGTTTCTCGTCAGGTGATTTCACTTTCACCTCTTCCATCTGTTCCTCCAATTGTTCGGTGCGACCGTATTTCTGGCGTAAAAGAGTACGGGCATTGATAAGGTTGGCAATAGTCCTGCGCAGAATATCCATATTGAATGGCTTGACAATATAGGCATCCGCACCGGTCTCTAAACCTTCCAACTTGTCTTCGTCGCGATTCTTGGCTGTTAACAGTATCACTGGCAGGTGATTGGTCTGCGGGTTTAATTTGAGTTGGGTACAAAGCGTGTTACCGTCCATTTCGGGCATCATAACGTCACTGATGACAATATCTGGATGTGTGCGATAGACTTCTGCAAGGGCTTCACGTCCGTTCGTACAACTATGGATGTCATAGTGTTCCGAGAGTTCTTTGGTCAGATAGTCGCGTATCTCGTCATCATCCTCAGCAATTATGATAGAAGCACGGTTTTGGAGATTCTTATCGGGATGTAATTCCACAGGGGGTACATCCTCTACCTCCATCATGTCCGTCAGGTTGGCGGTAGAATTTTCTTTCTCCTCAATCATTTCTTCTGGCCTTAAGTGCGCATTTCCCAAAGGAATGCTTACAACAAACTCACACCCTTGTTCCAGATTATGGGCTTTAATGACACCATAATGGAGTTCTACCAGCGAACGGGTCAGGTCGAGACCGATACCCGTACCAAAGTTCCGGTCGTTGGTGCTAGAAGGTGTTTGATAGAATCGCTCGAAGATGCGGTCTAACTTGTCCTCAGGTATTTTTTCACCATTATCACTGATGGCAATGGTGGCATTTTGTGCGTCATGCGTTATCTTGATGTCAATTTTTCCGCCTGCAGGTGTAAACTTAAAGGCGTTCGAGAGGATATTGACAATTACCTTATCAAAATTCTTTCTGTCAATCCATACAGGCAGACGATCCGTATCGTATTCAAAGCCGAGTGCAATCTGTTTCGATTGCGCTTGGTGCTTGAACATATTGTGGATATCTTCAGTGAAGGCAATTAGATTTGTTTCCTGCATTCTCATCTGCATCATACCCTTGTCAATTTTCCGAAGGTCCATCATTTGATTGATGAGATTGAGAATACGTTCTGCATTACGTTTAATGGTGAGGTAGACATTATGGCGCTGGGGGTCGGCATCTTGTTTCATCAGCGAGAGCAATGGTGTGATGATGAGAGTCATGGGCGTACGTATTTCATGACTAATGTTCATAAAGAAGCGTAATTTGGCTTCTCCCATTTCTTCGGCATGGATATGTTCCTGGATGCGCAGACGGTCTTTCTCTTTTCTCCGACGGCCAATGATGTATTGTGAGAGGAGGATACCCAGAATCAACAGATATAGACAATAGGCCCAAGCCGAGCGATACCAAGGACTATGGACAATGACCGTAAAAACTTTTTCTGGTGTTGACTGGCCATTACGTTGTGCCTTGACTCTGAATCGGTATGTGCCCGGAGGCAGATGGGTAAACGTTATTTCGTTTACACCTTGTTGGAGACGGTTGTATGCCTCACCATTGATGCTATATAAATAAGAGATGTGTTCAGGATTGTCGTAGGTGAGTGTTGAGAATTGGATGGTGAAGGTGTTGTCATGCGAAGCCAACTGGAAACGGTTGGCCGCAATGACAGTCGTGTCACAAATCTGATAACCATCCGATTTGGAGGAACTGCTGATGGGTACGCCATTGACAAGGAATGACACTAGTTTGACTTTTGCCTCCCATTTGGTCTGTTGGATGAGCTCAGGATGGAACCATGTGATGCCGCCAACGCCACCAAAGAGCATCAGACTGCGCTGAGGACCTGCCAGTGCACAAGAAGCACCGTCGGAGAATTCATTTGATTGTAAACCATTGTCTACGAAATAGCTTCTGGCTTGGCCTGTTTTTGGAGCTAGGCTGCACAAACCGTGATCTGTCGCTATCCAAAGTACGCCCTGCTTATCCTGTTCAATAGAAGCGATACCGTTGTCGGCAAGTCCTTTCTCTGTCGTATAGTGCTCTAATTCTTTCTTTTTGAGGTCGTAACAATAAAGACCATCGTTAGTGCCAATCCATAGTAGACCGTCATATTCTTTGGCAACACGTGTGGGCGTTCCATAATTAAGACAATTTTTGCCGAAAACGCTTGTCCAATTTTCATTTTCTATTTCCATACAGCACACGCCCATCGTTGTTGCAACATAGACGCGTTTTCCGTCAGGAGAGAACGATAGTGTAGAGATATAGTCGTTAACAAGGCGGTTAAGACTCCGATCGTTTTCAGCTTTTTCGTCTGTAACATAAGCTTTTTGTTGGTTCGTGCTAAGGTTGATGCGAAGTAGACCTTGTCCCATAGTGGCCAGCCAAAGTTCACCTGTCTTGGAAATGGCAATGCCAAAGATGCTGATAGTTGGATGTTGGGGATACTTGTGATAGTTCTTTCCGTCGGCATCAATGTAGCCAAAACCTTCGCCGTAGCTGCCTACCCATATCCGTCCGTTCTTATCTTCACCGATACTCAGGATGGAACCGGGGAAATTATCTTTGAAGTGTTTGAGTAAGCGTTGGTCAGAATCCAAACAATACAAGCCGTCTTTGTCGGTACCAACCCAGCAGCGTCCTTTGCTATCGATGAGGGTACTGATGACACAAGCCTGACCGATACGGTTCTGCTTGTCGAGTTTATAGCCCATATAGTTGAATTCTGAGATTGGCCTAGGTTGCATGAAGATGCCTTTCTGCAATAGTCCTAACCATACATTGCCACCTGCGTCTTCTACGATGGAGTAGACTTTGCTCATGCTTAGGTCTACATCACGACAAAAATAGGGATTGTCCTCTATTTTGCCACTTACGGGATCATAGATGGCAAGTCCCATACCATCGTAACCGAACATCATTTTGCCATCGCGACGACAATAGATGGCAGAAATATGTTTGTGTCCTGTCACATCGATATGTTTGAATTCGCCACCTTTTGCCGGACGGACAAATACACCTTGGTTCGATGTTCCTAAATATAGGTTGCCGTCATTGTCCAGACAGAGCCTGCGCATCGAACTGCGTTCTGTGTCTGTGGCATCGAAATAGCGTTTTACGTTCTTTCCATCATATTCTATCAATCCTTGGTTACCAGTCACCATCCAGATATGGCCTTGCCGGTCTTCTTCGATAGCGTTAATGGTATGAATATTGCTTAATGGACCACCTTCTTGCTGTGCATGACTTCGGTCTGTTACTTTTAACAAACCATGTCCGGATGTACCGGCTAGGATTTCGCCGTTTTTTCGCAAAAGGAAACAGGTCATGTAACATGGTACAATGTTTTTGTCGAGATCTGTTACTTCTATATCATAAAAATGGTTGCCGTCATAAGTCTGAAATGCACCATACATTCCCATATAAAATAAACCGTTCTTATCTTGTATCATGCAGTTTACATAGTTGCTGGCCATGCCATTCTCTATCTCCTGCTCTTTTTTTAAGATATGGAACTTGTAACCATCGTATTTATTGAGGCCATTTCGGGTTGCAACCCAGATAAAACCATCATGATCAAGATAAACCTGACTCGTAAAACTGCTTGATAATTGCTTGTCTGCATCAAATAGTTTACCTGTTTGTGCAAACACAGTTAGCACACATAAAGTCAGTAATATAGTAGTATATTTACGTAACATTGTTTCGAAAAATGCAAATTTGTTTCAAATTCCGTGCAAAGATATGCTATTTTTTTGTAACTTCCAAACAAATGATACATTTTGTTAAGTTTATGATGCATAAAATAGAGTCTGTTTTGAAAAAAAAGCGTAATTTTGCACCGGATTTATTGATGAAGACAGTTTTTTAGGTTAGTTATATAGTTAGTAGTTAGTTTGGAAAAACCTTGTATAGTTTAATTTCCATGAACCATTTAGAACTTTACATTGTTTTGGTAAAAGCCCGGACTTGTGAAAGCCCGGGTTTTTTATTAGAAAGAACGGAACTACATAATTATATTGAAACCTTTTTTAAAACCTCTGAAACAAAAAGCAAAGGTGATATAATAATAATGTTGTAATTTTGCAGCCAAATGGAATTTAAACGAAATGAAACGATGAAAATTAGAAAGTATCTCTTTGTTTTGCTGCTGATGTTTCTGTCTGTTTCCAATAGCATGATGGCTCAGCAGCGCAGACCTGTCGACTCACAGCATCCCCTTTGGTTCGTTCATGTTGATGTTTGGAATGCGGCTGATCCTCAGAAAATCATTGATCTTATTCCAGATGATGTGAAGCCCTATGTATGTATGAACCTTTCATTGTCTTGCCAATTTGACACAAAGACAAGCATGTACCGTATGCCACGTAATGCTGTCCGTACCTATAAGTCTTGGGCATCAGTCTGTCAGAAAAATGGCATGTGGTTCTCTTGTCAGCCGGCTTCTGGTGGTCATACTCATATCCAAGACAATGATTTGGAGACTTTTGAATACTTCTTCAAAACTTATCCCAACTTTTTAGGCTGGGACTATGCGGAGCAATTCTGGGCGTTTGGCGATGCTGGCGACTTGAGTTCGATGACGGCAGCCAGCCGCTGGGCACTGTTTGCCAATCTGGTGGAGATGTCGCACAAGTACGGCGGTTTCCTCACCGTGAGCTGGTGTGGCGGCGACTACCACATGAGCACCAACCCCATGGGAGAACTGAAGGCCGACAAGAACTTTCTCGAAGCCTGCAGGAAGTATCCCGAGGCGATCGTGTTCCTTTATAAGTACACCCATTCCAGCAGTTTCTACAACAATGAGAGCATCTGCTGGGGCCCGTATTTCTCCGGTCTGGCCAAGAATTACGGTGTGCGCTACGACAACTGCGGCTGGAACGATATGACCAGCAAACTGATCGGTGAGAACAAGTGTAAGTATCCTGGCAGTGCCGGCATCGGTACGGTGATGGAGCAGATGTGCGTCAACGGAGGCTCTGTCTGGGACGGTCCTGAGTTGATATGGCGCGAAGAGTGCTTTCTGAACCAGGGTGATACCCAAGTGGAAGGTTATACACGCCGCAACTGGGCTGCATCTCCTCACTTCAAGGGTATCTGGATTGATATGTGGCGCCGCATCATTAATGGTACCATGTATATCCCTACACGTGAAGAGGTGGTTAACAAGACCAAGATTGTCGTTGTCAACGATCTCACCAGTGGCTATGAGTCATATACATCGTGGGATGATCTCTACAACGGTGTCTACTTGCAGACTGATCCCGCTAACCAAAAGAAGGAAAGCCGTCACAACTACGGACAGTGGTATAACAACCTCTGCTACTTTAAGTCGACGGGCCGCTATGGGGCCATCCCCATCGTGATCGATCTCTATGATGATCTCGCCAAATCAGTCCCTGTGAAGGTGAAGCGCTCGAACTACACATCTCGCTGGGGTACACAGGCCAGAAAGCAAGCCGACTTCAATGAACAGTATCCCGAGGTGTCGAAAGGTGACCTCTATGTGAACCGCTACCGCAACCAGCTGGTGACCTATACCCCCTACACTTATCTGAATAGCAAGAAGACGGCTTCGGCTGATATTCCTTTGAAATATAACACCTGCGATACTTTGAAGTTGCAGTATGGCAAGCTTTCCAGTGGTGTCATCCGTGAATATGCCGACCATATCGACTTCTATTTCAACAACTATCGTAGCGACAGTACTGCCATGCAGAGCGACAAGATTACGATTACCGGTGTCACGATGGAGCCTACCTGTTCCTATACCAAGCCTACTATCAGCAATCTGACAGGTCATAACTACAGCATTTCCGGTAAATCGTATAATGCCGAGAAACAAACCTTTACAGTTACTATCCAGCACATGGGCCCCATCATTGTGAAAATAAACTGTAAGGGCGCTGCCACTGACCGTCAGACCGATGTGTTGCCTGCTGAGCAGCTTGAGTTGCCTAAGCAGCCAGAGCCATACAAGGGGCCCATCATCATTGAGGCAGAGGATATGGACCGCAAGAGCGTGGATCATAGAATGACCCATTCGGGATGGTGGGCACAGGACTACAAGGACTTTGCTGGCTTGGGCTTTATAGAGACACAGGCCAACACCAATAGTGCCCTTCGCCATCAGCTGAAGAAACTGGCCGAGGGTGGTGAGTATAATATCCGTGTGCGTTACTGCAATAGCAGCAAAGCTGGTAAGATGAAGGCTACCATTAATGGTGCGGTTCAGGATGTCAGCTTTGAGAAAGTGGCTAAAAACGATTGGCATGAGGCTGTCATACCTGTTACGCTGAAAGCAGGTGACAACGATTTCGTGCTTCAGAATTCCGGCTCTATCAAGATGACCATCGACCAGATTATCTACGAGCCTGCGGGCACACCTGTGGAGAAATTCAATGTCAAGGTGCGTGAGGCAGACTTCGGAAAGGTGGTGGCTGACGTTGATTCTGCCGCAGCAGGCCAGATAGTCCGTCTCACTATTACCCCCAATGAAGGCTATGGTATCAAGGCTTTGAACGTTGTCAACTCTGTATTCTTTACACAGGGTAAGACCATTCCTGTGGAGGCTGGCGCTACCGAGGTGACCTTTGTCATGCCTGACGATAACGTGACCATCCAACCGGTGTTCTTCGATATGGCGGCTGTCTACGAACTCGACTATACCGATGTGTCTGGCGGTGCCCTGCCGATGGGCTGGCGCACCACCGACGGCTCCGACGTGCGTAACTATCCTGCTAATAATGGTAGCGGACCACGCACCTTCGCTGGACTGACAGGTTATCAGGGTAAGGCTCTTTATTGGCGAACGACCAGTGCAGAGTATGGCCGCTTGTCAGACTATCCTCTGAACCTGGAGCCAGGCAATTACGAATTGGTCTTTGTCATGGCTGCTTGGAAGGGTGAACCAACCTATCAGGCCAAGATTCTCAGCAGCGCAGGTAGCACCATCAAGTCGTCAACGACCTTCACGGCTAAGCCGAATATCAAAGGTGACTTTGCTGGCAACATTTCTACTGCCGAGCGCATCACTCTCCCGTTTGAGATTAAGACCAAGGGCAAATACATTATCCAGTTTAAAGAAGTAGGAAGTGGTATGCAGGAGTTCCTCTTGGCTGAGTGCCGTATCAGGAACCTTACGGAGACCGGTATAGTGAATGTGAACCGTAATATCCAGCCCGAAGGTCTCTACGACCTGCACGGCCGTCGCGTGGGTAGCGATGCTAGGGGCGTGCTGATTCTCCGCCTGGCCGATGGAACAACCCGAAAGATTTTCAGATAATATATAATAAGGTATAGATATGAAGCAATTCCGCATCGCCATTTTGATGGCATTATCAATGGTAGTTGGCAGTATGATGGCTGCTGAGAAGCAATTTGCCAGTCCCGACGGCAACGTGATTGTGAAAGTAAGTGATGAAGGGGGAAAACCCGTCTATCAGGTCAGTCTAGGAGGCAAGGTCTTCCTTAATCCTTCTGCACTTGGATTGTACACGAACATCGGCGACCTGACCACAGGCCTAACCATGAAGGATTGTCAGGTGGGCCGTGTCAGCGATACCTATAGCCTGAAGACCATCAAGCAGAGTCAGGTGACTTACGAGGCCACCGAGGCCGTGTGCCAGTTCGAACAGAACGGTCGTCAGGTGCTCGATGTCATCTTTCGCGTCAGCAACCGCGATGTGGCTTTCCGCTATAAGCTCTATCCACGGCGCGCTCGTGGAGGCGAGACCTTGGTAGCCGTCGTCACTGGCGAGGCCTCTGGTTTCGTCTTCCCCGAAGGCACCACCACCTTCCTCTGTCCGCAGTCGCGACCGATGGGCGGCTTCGCCCGCACCTCGCCCAGCTACGAGACGGGTTATGCGCTCGACGACCAGATGGGCAAGAACGGTTATGGCGAGGGTTACAGCTTCCCCTGCCTGTTTAAGAATGGCGACAAGGGCTGGATGCTCATTTCCGAGACGGGCACTGATGGTAACTATGTCGCCTGTCGCCTTTTGAACGAGGGTGGTGCGAATTACAAAATCGGTTTCCCGCAGCCCGGCGAGCTCAACGGTCATGGCTCTACTTCAGCCGCTGTCAGCCTGCCTTGTGAGACACCCTGGCGCACCATCACCTTGGGCACCACATTGGCTAATATCGTTGAGAGCACCGTTGCCAACGACCTCGTGCAGCCTAAGTACAAGGCTTCGAAGGACTATACTTATGGCAAGGGCTCCTGGTCGTGGATCATCGGCATGGACTCTAGCTGTAACTTCGACGAGCAGAAGCGCTACATCGACTTCTCTGCTGCCATGGGGTGGCGCTCTGTGCTGGTCGATGCCCTTTGGGACAAGCAAATCGGCTACGAGAAGATGGAGGAGCTGGCACGTTATGCTAAGTCGAAGGGTGTCGGTCTCTTCCTCTGGTATAACAGCAATGGTGCCTGGAACGATGCTCCGCAGTCGCCTAAGGACAAGATGGATAAGTCGCCTGCCCGTCGTAAGGAGATGGCTTGGATGCAGAAGAACGGCATCCTCGGCATCAAGGTCGACTTCTTCGGTGGCGACAAGCAGCCGATGATGCAGCTCTATGAGGACATCCTCACCGATGCCAATGAGTTCGGTATCCAGTGTATTTTCCACGGTTGTACTTTGCCGAGAGGTTGGGAGCGTATGTATCCAAACTATGTGGCTTCAGAGGCTGTGTTGGCTTCAGAGAATTTGCACTTTGGGCAGGGCGCATGCGATGCTGAGGCTACCAACGCCTGCACCCATACATTTATCCGTAACGTAGTGGGGTCGATGGATTTCGGCGGTTCTACGCTTAACAAGCATTATAATGCCGACAACCAGCACGGCACAACCCGTCGCACGAGCGATGTCTTTGCCTTGGCTACGGCAGTGCTTTTCCAGTCGAGTGTGCAGCACTTTGCGATGGCGCCCAATAACCTGACTGATGCTCCCGCATGGGCTGTTCAGTTCATGAAGGATGTACCTACTACTTGGGATGAGGTGAAGTTTATCGATGGCTATCCAGGCAAGTATGCCATTATCGCCCGTCGTGCCGGACAGAAATGGTATGTCGCTGGCATCAGTGCCCAGAAAGAGCCTGTGAAGATCAAGCTCGACCTAAGTCCCTTCTTTGCGAAGGGTACGACCGTAACCGCCTATACCGATGATACTGCGCTCAATGGCAGCTGCAAGCCCCTGAAACTAGGCAAGAAGCCCGTTGATGTCGTGATTCCTGAGAATGGCGCAGTGCTCTTTACCAAAGAATAATATCCCCATCGGGCGTGAAGGAGACGTACGGATCCTTCATGCCCCTTTTTCCCACCATAACTAATCAGCATGCTAAAGGAGGAGATACTTATGAAACGAATCATACATCTGATGTTATTGTTGTTGCTGTTGGCCGGAGTGTCCGTTCCGGCGGGAGCGGAAGCATCGTCCGCTTCATCGGCGGCCGGCGACGCATCGACAGCACGGCTCGACAGCATCCGCCGGATGCTCGAGCAGGCTCCGGTACAGGAAAAGGTCTATCTCCACCTCGACAACAACTGCTATTACAAGGGCGACACCATCTGGTACAAGTCATACGTGGTCAGGGCCGACAACCTCGACTATACCGACATGAGTCATATCCTCTACGTTGAGTTGCTCTCACCTGACGGTTTGGTGGTCGAGCGACAGAATATCATCGTCTCGCCTGATGGCTACGGCGATGGTAACTTTACTCTGAAAGACTCACTCTACTCTGGCTATTACGAACTTCGTGCATACACCCGTTGGATGCTTAATTTCCGGGTGACCGAGCACTCTTATGGCCGCAAGGACCGTGAGTACTTCTACAACCGTCAGATGGCGCGCGATTTCTTCCGTCAGTTCGGCACCGTCTACAGCCGTGTCGTCCCAGTCTACGAGCGCCCTGATTCCGTCGGCGACTATGCGCAGAAATATATCGTCAGCCGCCCCAAGACCCGTATCGAGAAAGAACTGAAGGAGTCGCTGAAGGTGGATTTCTATCCCGAGGGTGGCCATCTCATCGCCGGCACCCGTTGCCGGGTGGCCTTCGAAGTGCATGACGAGGAAGGGCAGCAAGTGGACATCGAGGGTGCCGTGCGCATTCCAGGCCGTTCCGATAGCCTGCGCATCTGTACCACCCATCAAGGCCGCGGCGTTTTTACCGTTGATGTCCCGACTGATGGTCGTCTCAGAGCCCGTTTCACTTATCACGGCAAAGACTATCGCTTTGACTTGCCTAAGACTGAGAATGTGGGCTGTGCCTTGCTACTCGATGTTACCAACGAAACGCTCACTGCTGAAATCACTCCACGAGGTTTCTCTCCAGGGCGTTCTTATGCCTTGGCAGTGCTTTGCCGAGGGGTGTTGAAGTCGTTCCAGACCATTACCGATGGCGGATGTGTCAATCTGGATACCACGCTTCTGCCGACAGGTGTTAATGATCTTATTGTACTCGACGACGACGGCCATTTGTTGGCAGATCGTTTGTTCTTTGTCAATCATCATGATTACGATGTTAATCCCGTCACCGTCAGCGGTCTGCAGACTGAGTATCAGCCCTTTGAGCCCGTCTCCCTTGAGTTTCAGGCCCCGACAACGATGAAACACCTCTCTATCTCTGTGCGCGACGGAGCCAACGAGGAACCGACTTATGACACTGGCACAATTATGACCGACCTCCTGCTCTCCAGCGAACTGAAAGGTTTTGTGGCTTATCCTGATTATTATTTTGAGGCCGATGATGTTGAGCACCGTCAAGCCCTCGACCTGCTGATGATGGTGCAGGGCTGGCGCCGCTACGACTTCGCCGAGATCACCAGCGGCGAGCCCCTCCGCTACAAGCCTGAGCAGTACATGACCGTGGAGGGCAGCGTATGGCCCGTGGGCGACAGCGAGGATGTGCGCCCCGACGAGGTGCGCTACTGGGCGATGGGCATCTTCGGCTACAGCCCGAGCGTGGAGGAGGCCAACAACTCTGAGATCGTCAGCGAGGAGAGCGGCAGCGAGATGGTCAACGGCATGAACCGCTATGAGGCCACCACCCCCGACGGTCTCGTGGCCCAGCAGCAGGAGGGCACCATACAGGTGGAACAGGTGGGCACTGCCATCTACGTCCAGGACCCCGAGCAACCCACCAGTGCCTTCGACCCCTTCTTCGGCGTCGACAACAAGGGCCTGCATAAGCCCGTCACCCTCGAGGCCGAACTCGTATTCCCCGACGACATCGCCACCATCCAGCTGGAGACCGACGCCGGCGGCCACTTCGTATTCGACATCCCCGCCTACTACGGTCAAGCCATCCTTTTCATGCGCGCCTCGAAGAGCAGCCTCTCCGAGGAGAAGCGGCGGAAGAAACTCGGCAAGGGCATGCTCGATGAGACCGCCTGGCCCGACTACTATGTGAAGCGCGACCTGTTCTTCCCCGTCTTCGCCAAGAAATACGACTACTACCAGTGCCACGTGCCTGAGCTGGCCCAGGGCACCGACTTCGATGACTACACGCTGCTTGACACGGCCCGACTCTCGAAGATGGACCAGACGCTCCGCGAGGTGAAGGTGAAGGGCAAGCGCCACCGAGGCCGCCACGCCATCGACTACAGCAAGCCCGCCTATGTCTACGACGCCGTCGACCTCTACAACCTCGTCACCGATCGTGGCCTCTCTTTCGGACGCTTTGAGTCGCAGCGATTCCCCATGCAGATAGCCTATGCCCTGCTGGGCAACTACAACAGCGAGCGCGTTATGCAGGTGGCCGCTCGACTTAACGACCAAGAACTCACCCCCTACGTCTTCTATCGCAATTTCGACCCTGGTCCTACCGTCATGGAACAGTTTCGCAGTGATATCTGGATCCACGATCGCATTAAGCTGAACCGTCAGGATGAGATTCGCCTCTTTACCGACTTCGAACTTCGCAACGAAGATCGTCCTGTACCCATGCAGTCGACCGTGGCCGACGTCACACTCGACTACATGCTCCTGCCCGACGACGCCAAGCGCTACACCTACCGCGACCGCCGCATCATCCTCGATGGCATGTATGAGCCGGCCGATTTCTACCATCCCGACTACAGCCATCGTCCGCTCGATGCCGATATGAAGGATTACCGTCGCACGCTCTACTGGAATCCCAACGCCCAACTCGATGCAGATGGCCGTTTCACCGCCACCTTCTACAACAACGGTAAACCCACCCGCATCAAAGTCAGCACAGCAGGAATAGGGAAATAACTATTAAAAGAATCCCCGCTCATGACTGGGCGGGGATTCTTATTTAGACAGATTATGTTCAGGGCTGGGGGAGGTACCAGTTCTTGGGATCCATCAGTAGCTGATAGAGCCCGTTGTCGCTCTCGCCGTTGCGACGGGCTATCGGGGCAGCCAGATAGCTGGAATCGCCTCGGCGCAGGGCTACACGCATTAGGTCGTTAAAGCGGTAACCTTCGAAGGCTCCCTCTAAGGCCATCTCTGTGATGATCATATCCTCCACCAAAGGAATCTGATAGTTGACGGTGTCCTGACGGTTGGCCAGGGCATTTTCGGGCTGTGGCAACTCGTAGTAGGCATTGGCGTGAGAGTCGCCCGAACCCAATGAGTGGATGCCGAGCACTTCCTCAAGCCTGAATACGTTGGAGTCGAAGGTTACCAGCTCGCCGGCCGCCTTGATCTCCTCTGCGTCGACACGGTTCTGCAGCACCTCGTCGCAGATACCGTATTTCAGGATGGCAAATGCCGTCTGAGGATAACCGGCGCGGTTGAGAGCCTCGGCATAGCGCAGATAGATCATCGTGGCGCGGTAAAGGGGAATTCTTGAAGATGTAATCTTAGAGACGTTCTGGGTATAGGAGTTATACTCGGAATATTCGTTCTGCGTACCATAAGAGCGGAGCGTAAAGTTCGACGCAAAGCGCAGGTCGCCCACGTATTCGCTGCGGTTGAAGCCTGTGCGTGCCACATAAACGGTATCCTTGGTTGTGGCGCCGGGGATGTCGTTCTCAAGACAGTAGATTTGGTCTGCCGAGATTTTTGACATGGCCGATGAGGCGGTCAACTCGTAGAAATAGTTGTTCTCCGTGGTGGAATTGAACAGATTGGGTAGGTTGCTGATGACGCCATCGAACACGCGCGCCTCCATGGGGATGTAGGTGATGACCTCGCCGCTCGTGGTGTAGCGGTCGTTAGGCGTTACCAACTGCGATGAGTTGGGCCATGAGGTGCGCTGGAGGTTCATCTTCACCGGTTCGTATCTGTCGGTCAGGTAGTCATGATACCAGCGGGCAGCTTCCTGATAGCGTCCGGCCCAGAGGCAGAGGTCGCCGAGCAATGCCCGCATCGGGATAAAGAAATAATCGGAGCTCATGCCGTTGACAGGGCCAAATTCCGGTAGGTTGACGCCCACATAAGGTGTAAGGTCGTCGATAAACGTGTCACAGATGGCTTTGATGCCGACACGTGGCTGGTTCATGGCCTCGCGGGCTTCCTTTTCAGTCATTAGTGGTGTGAGGATCAGGGGCACTTCGCCGTAGGCTTGTGCCAACTGCAGGTAGGTCCATGCACGGTATGACTTCACGGCAGCATATTCACGCATAAACAGATTGCGGCCGCGACGCTGCATAGCTGTGTCGACATGGGCCAGATAGAAGTTGCAGTTGTTGATCACGGCATAGTAGTCGCTGATCTGATTATAGCGGTTAGACTCCTTGAAGTCAAAGGCTGAGAGATGTTTCAGATCGTTGTTGGCAGCATCCGTCGGCACTACCAAGTCGCCGCGTACCTCGCCTAATAGCACGACACGGTCGGCAATGATCTGCATCTTGTTGATGATACCCATCACGCTATAGACAGAGTCAGTGGCATGGTTCAGGGTATGATCCTCTTCAAACTCCACCAAGTCGGACTCTGGTTTGAGCATGTCCTCGCAGCTGGTAAGGAGTAAAGGAGAGAAGGAGAGAAGGAGTAAGTAGAATACTCCTGAAATAAAGTTTCTCACCCAATTCTTATTGTTTATCTTTGTAATCATAACTCTTACTTATTAACTCTTACTTATTAATTACTTTAGAGATTGATATTCACACCCATAGAGAACGAACGGCCTTTGCCTAACAATCCACGGTCGATGCCTTGTGTCAGGATGCCGCCTGCGATGCCACAATCAGGATCGCTGCCGAGATACTTGGTAATGGTAAAGAGATTGTTGACATTGCCAAAGATGGTGATACCCTGCAGATAGGTGCTCTGGATGGGCAAATAATAGCTCAATGTGATATTGCTCAGACGCAGATACGAACCGTCTTCAATCCAACGATCGCTGAAGCGGGCATTGCCCATAGGATCCTTATATTCCACACGTGGGTAATTCGTCTTCTGACCTTCGGTAGTCCAACGGTTCTTCATGGCCGTCGTCTGGTTCAGGAAGTAGGTGCCGCCCTCCAGAAGCGAGCGCTGATAGTTGAAGATATCGTTACCAAGAGAGTAGTTGAACACGGCCGACAGGGTCAGGTTCTTCCAACTGAGCGTTGTATGGATATTACCATAGAGATCGGGGTTGGGATCACCGATGACGGTACGGTCTTTCTCGTCGATAGTTCCGTTGCCGTCCTGGTCGACGAAGTTCATGTCGCCTGCCTTGAAGAAGAGCTTATCACCATTCTCCTTGACAAGATATTTGCCATTCGCTGCGGCTTCAGCAGAAGTGCTGTAGACACCGTTGGTCTTGTATCCATAGAACACGCCTACAGGCTGGTCGACCTTGGTCTGTATGGTTGCCCCATAAAGATTGGTCTCAAAGCTGCGGTTGTTGTCGGGTAAGGCAGTCACCTTGTTCTTGTAATGACCTACAGAGGCACCTACTTCCCAACGGAAATCTTTCAGGTTGATTACCTTGACAACGGCATGCGCATCGAAGCCACTGTTCTCCAATTTGCCTTCGTTGCTCCAGTTAGCCTCAAGACCGCTGGTCCATGCCAGCTGCTGCAGGGAGAGCAGGTTGCTGGTCCAGCTCTTGAAGTAGTTGAAACGCAGGTTCAAGCGGTTGTCGAAGAAGTTACCCTCAATGCCCGCTGTGAGGCGTGATGTGGATTCCCACTTCAGTTCGGTGTTGCCAATGTTGCCGATGGCAATACCCGTCGCACTGCTATTCAGCATGCGGCTGGAAACGAAATAACTGCGCGATGCTGTGTAGTCGATATCGTCGTTACCTGTCACATCGAAACCGACGTTCAGACGCAGGTAGTTGATGGGCTTGATGCCTGCAAACCAGCTCTCATTGCTGATAACCCAGGCGGCTTCGACGCTGGGGAAGAGCCCCCAGACGACACCTGCCATCTTCAGACCATCCGCATCCTTACCGAAACGGGAAGAGGCGTGGGCTGAGATTCCGGCATTGACGTAATAACGCTGTGCATAGTTATAGTTGCCCAAGGCATACCAGATGAACTCTGATGTCTTGTCGTTGGCGCCGTCAGTATCCTTGAAACTCAGTGAGGAATTCATCTTGGGTGCCTTGTCGTTAGGCGTGTTGTAACCGCTTTGTGATGTCAGCTTATAGGCTGAGTTCAGGTAGCGGACGCCACCCATGACACCTACCTGATGGGCACCGAACTGGTTCTTCCAAGCCAGACGGGTATCGCTCTGAATGGCGGTAAGGCTGGATGCCTGGCTCATGACCAGGTTGTTGAGCGTAGCACTTTCGTCGAGTCCGTCGACGACAAACGTCGGTGTACCCTGAATGGGGAGATAGTAGTTCTCATTGGTGTTGACGAGGGTGAGGGCGAAGTGCTCGCTCACTGTCAGGTGCTTGTTGAACTCATATTTTGGTGTGATGGCAAACACAATCAGGCGGTTGCCCAGTGAGTTACGGTTCTTACCATCGCCATATTCCAAGATACTTGCCGGGTTAGCTAGACGACCTCTTCCTTGGAACATACCCTCCAGGTAGTCGTCAGCCTCTGCCAGATAATGACTGGGGTTGCCGGCATTGTCGTAAGCATAGGGAGAGAGGAACGGTGACTTGGCCAGTGCGATAAAGCTTGGTGAGGTCATCACGCCGGACAGCACCGTTGTGGGTGCGCCATCGTCAAACAGTGAACGGTCAACGTCACTGTAAGAAGCGTCGAAGCGTACGTCGAATCCTTTGGCAATATTGATGTCGGAATTCAAACGCATGTTGAAACGCGAGTAGTCGTTCTTCTTGAGTGTGCTATTGGCTAATGAATAGCCTACGGAGAGATTGTATGAGGCGATGTCGTCACCACCCTGCACATTGATACCGTAGTTCTGTGAGAATGCATTTTTGTAGACCTCGTCTGTCCAGTCAGTATTATTGTGATACTGGTTGTAATAGAAATAGGTGGGGTCGTTGTTCAGGAATTTCATCTGGCTTAACGAAAGTGTCTTGTTGGCCAGTAGCTCTGAGGCGTAGAGACGGTAGTCTTCGGCACCCATCATCTTTGGCAGACGTGGAATGAGTTCAAAGCGGCCGTTGATGGTCACATCGATCTTGGTGGCCATGCTCTTGTTACGTTTGGTCTTGATGAGCAGTACGCCGTTGGCACCCTTGGCACCATAGATGGCCGTACCGTTCTTCAGCACTTGTATGCTTTCGATGTCGTTGACATTCAGGTTGGCCAGCATATTGGTGAAATAACCGTCATGCAGTGTCGTGCGGTTGTACTCCATGTCCATGATGACATCGTCGACAATCACCAGCGGCTGGGCATTGCTGTTCAGCGAGTTGATACCTGCCATCGTGAGGATGTTGCCTAAACCGATATTGCCGCTACGTGAGACTGAACGGACATCAGCGCCCAGCTGTTGGGCAATGAAGGGGTCGACACTGATTTCCGAGGTGTTGGCAAAACGGTTAGCCTCAGAGCTCTGAATCGCATTGGTCTGTCTTTTGTAGACCTCTGTGAAGGCTTCATTGTAGAGCTGACCGTTGGCCACGCCGTCGGCAATGGCACACTGCAGGAAATTATAGCCATCGATACGCATCTGCACCGAGCTGACATAGTCGGGCACTTTGAGCGTATAGCGTCCTTCTTCGTCGGTCATGGCCGAGTACTTGTCGTTATCATAGGCGGCCACAATGACACCTACCAGTGGTTGTTTGGTAGCTGCATCGACAACCTGTCCCGTTACAGTCTTACTGTTCTCCTGTGCTGCCATCGTCAGCGATACGAGCAGCAGAATAGTGGAAAAGATATATTTCTTCATTGTTCTTCAGATTTTGAGGTTCGGGGTCTCAGATAAATGCAGTCAAGGTACATCTCACGCGAGAAACGAGAGGTCTCACGAGCCAGGATAGAGCACTGAAGCTTTAGTGTGACCTTCACTTCATTCTGATCATAGTTACAGGTGGGGAAGTGGAAGGCTTCTGCTAAAACGACGGTGTCTACGCGAGCGGGATCACTTTGGAACTGGGTGTTGTCGCAGTTGAATGACTGTGGGTTGTTGTCCTCATCCACATAATTGATAGTCGCCTTGAATTTGCAGGGTCTGTCAGTGCTCAGACCAGCCACTGACTGGGGCAGTATCACAGCACAGATGTCATAATCGCCAGATAATGTGTTGCTGATGCGGAAAGTCAGTTCCCAGTTGGAGGTTCCTGATTTTGGAATAATCTGCAGGTAGGAGTCTGATGAGATGCTGTCGGCAATCTGGCGGCGTGTATTGTAGGAGCAGTCTCTTTCCTGAGTGATCATCCACGTACTTTCTCCCTCTGTCCGTAATTCCTTGAAGAAGGTATCTGTTGGCTTGAATGACCACTTCGGGGTGGTATAAATCGAACCGTTGCTGCACTGCAGCTTCTGGGCGCCATAGAGAATGCCACCTTCTTCGAAAGGCTTTTGGAAGACATGGTACACTTTCTTCCCCTTCTCGAATGATTGGTTGGTACGGAGGTATGGCACGGATATCAGTGAGTCGTTGACAGACTTCTGATCGGTCATGTTGAAGACACCATCTTCCAATAAGGCACGCATAGTATAGTGCTGTTGTAGAGAGTCGCGCTTATCAATGCCTTTGTCATATACGAAGTATTTTGATGTCTCATTGTAGACCTCGTTCCATCCTTCTGTCGTGGGAACTACAACCAGATATGTGGAGTCTTCAGCATCCAGAAGGCCGATGTTTTCTAATAAGCGGTTACGCTCATAGACCACCGAGTCGACATAGACGGGAACACCATCCACAACGCCGTTGGATACTGACGCTGCAGGATCGAAGATATCCTCATTGAAGCTGCGAATGTTAGCACCGATATTCTCTAACTGAGGATTGTCGCTTAACATTTCAAGGATATTGTAATTGTAGGGCAGGGCATGCTGCATGACATGGAGCACGCCATTGCTTGATTTCGTATTTGCCACTGTCACTGGAATGTTGTCGACTGTGCCGTTGGCCATCGTCATGCGCTTCATGTTGAGCATCAGCATCTTGGTGGTCTCAGGTGTTGACGAAACGAGTGAACGGGTGATGTGGTTCTGAACGAAACTCTTCTCTACAGCAGAATCACCAGCCACGGTCTGCACCAGTCGCAACAGTGAATCCTTGTTGAACGTACCGTTCACAGGCGCCATCACCGTGAATGATTGACCACTGCTGAGGAGGTCTGCATAGCTCACGGGCGTCTTCTTGTGCATGCGGTAAACCTTGGTTTGTTCCAGCACGTCACAGAAATCACTCAATTGAGGGTTGGCCTTGAGTTGCTCCCAGAGCGTGGCACCCTCGGCAGCATCTGCTGTGCCCTCATAATGATCGTTCCAGTCTGAACAGGCGGTGAAAACTGTTGTAGCACAACAGCAGACACAACCTGCCAAGAGGAATTGTTTTATACTTTTTGTATTCATAACTCTAAATTATATACTCTAAACAAAAAACTCTTAATTAGTGCGTGTCTTCGCCTTCAGGACTACCATATACACTCTTCGGGCAAAGTTCGAGATAGTCGAAACTCCAATAGCAGGTCGGGTCTTTCAATACCTGGCGGCAACGCAGATAATAAGTCTCGTTTTCGTCAAGATACTGTGTGGTCAAGACGTAGCGGAGGTTGTTGACCAGATTGCGGAGCGCATTCTCTTTTGCAGCACCTTGCCAGTAGCAGTCCATTCCTTTCATGTAACCGCGGTTATGCATGGCCTTGTCAATGGCTTTGTTGGCATTTCTGGCTTCAGCGGTTTCTGCTGTCACGTCAGCCACCCAACCAATGCTGGGGTCATTACCCATGATACGCAGGTCGGCGGGAATGCCACAGGGTACGTTGTTCAGGTAGAACTGAACTACTCCACGTTCAGCATTAGCCGTGTAACCGGTACGGATTTCGTATGTTCCTGATGGTACGGGCGGCAGTTTGATAGTCAGGTCGAAGATACCACTGACAGTGATACCATTGCTCTTATAGTGCTGCCACCAGGGACCTTCACCATGCAGACCGATAACAGCCTTTTCACCCATCACCTTCCAGTTCTTGATATAGTCGAGACGATAGCCTCTGAGGTGATTCTCGTCATATAGAGGACGATCGCTGTTAAAGAAGTCTGGACTCAATACCGTAGAATCAAAGCGGATACGGCAGTTCAGTACTTCATCGCGTACTTCTGTAGAATATTCAAGAATATCATCGATATAATGATAGATTCCATTAGGGCAGTCCTGTATGGACAGACCAGACTCACTGGGTTTCAGTACACGTATACCCTCTATCTCAGCATTGCCCTTCAGGCCCTTGCGGTTGATATAGAGTTTCTCGTTCGGATAGCAGAAGCGCATGATGGTACCTGGACTCATGGTCTCATAGAATTCCTCGGGGTCACATAAGTCCTGATCCCAGTGCTTCAGACAATCTTTTCTCATGATGACTTCATCGTATGGCAAAATACGGTCGATGAGGTGATAGCTGATGAACCGGTTCAGCGGATTCTTGCGGTTTCTGAAATCATTATCATATTTACCGGCGTCAGTTGGGTAAACAGCATCGTAAACTTTCTTGGCATGTGCAATCAGTTCGTCAATATTGTTGATGCCGTGTTTCTTGTAGACAGAATCAGGCTCAACGAAAGCGGTAAATTTGAAGTAGCGTTTCTGAACCCACTGGATTGGGTCGGCACCTTCTGCCTTACATTTCAATGAGAGATTCCAAGTATAGGCAGAGTCCTGCGAAGCCTTGTCGGCTCCCCATTCTGGATAATTGTTGTCGATGTAGGCCATCAGCGAGTCGGCCATGCCAGTGAGGAACAAAGCTTGCGTGAAGATGGTTGCTGTAGAGTCAGCGGCAATGACATCGGGCAGTTTGTCACTGGTACGTGGGATGATATTATTGACAATATGTACCACGCCATTCGATACCGAGTCGTCGTACTCCACCATGCGCGCCACCTTGTTGGCAAAGTGTACCACGGCATTGTTGTTCTCAGCATCGGTATTGATAGAGAGCGTGATAAATGTCTCTGCCATGTTCATGCCCAGAGAGCCTTCGGAAATCTCTGTCGTGAACCATGCCTTGGTTTTGATGATATGTGTACGTGACAGCGTGTCGCAGACGGCCTCGGGAATATCCTCGATGCTTTTATAGTTGTTGTTGGCCATGTACTTGTCAATGGCTTCATTGTTGGGGGCGAACACTGTATAGTTACCATACGTTGAGAGCATGGCGTAATAGCCCGAGCGCTGAAGAATACTGATGAACGAACTGACGCGCTCCTGATTGTCGGAGAGGAACTCGGCTGCGGTCATCTTCTCAGCTGAATATCTGCTCATGGGCACATCGTCGTCGTTATCGACACACGATGTCAAGAGCAAAGGAGAGAAGGAGAGAAGAAGTGATACTCCTACCATGAAACATCTCATCCAGTTTTTATTGTTTATCTTTGTAATCATAATTTTCAATTTTCAATTTTCAATTTTCAATTACTTAAGCACACCTTCCTCGGTATTGCTGAAGGCCGGGTTCTGAATCAGCAGAGGATTAGCCTTCAGTTCTGCTTTGGCATACGGGAAGTAAATGTAATTGGGGTCAGTCAGTTTGATTCTAATCACATTCTGATCCTGACGGTGCTTACGGATAACGGATGAAGTCAGTCGTTCCGTCTTACCATCGCGACGTGCCAGACGTACCAGGTCGAACCAACGTTTACCTTCGAACAGGAACTCGCGGTGGCGCTCTTCGAACAACAGGTCTTCCATCTTCTCCTTTGAAGTATTATAGGTCTCAAATACCAGACTGCCAGTTGTCGTCTCAGACGAGATGTTGTTGGCACGCTTGTAGACATTGTTAATCAGCTGGAATGCCTCGGGCCAGTCGTTCTCGCTGCGCTGGATGAGGGCTTCTGCCTTCATAAGCATCACATCGCTCAGACGGTAGATAATCCAGTTGGCATTATTACTGGAGCGGCGGTTTCCATTGACATTGACTATACCCAGTCTCTGGAGACTGAAACTGGCACTCTCGCGGACGTACTTCGTAATGGATAGGCTGTTTCCGCTGGTCTCCATGGCTTCGTAGGCACGGCAGTCATTCTGTGAGAGCCATACTTGGTTATTGTTCGACGTAAAGCCATCCATCAGGAAATCGGCTGCTCTCAGACGGCCGATGCTGTTGCTGTTGTTGCCGTAGTTATTGCTAATCCAGTTGTTCTCCTGTCCGGTATAGCCATTGTAGTAGATCTCGAAGATGCTTTCAAATGAATTGCCATTGCCGAAGATGGAGGTATAAGCGTTACCCACGTCTTTCGTTCCTTTGACGTTTGCTTCCATAATCATGGGGATGCCGTCGTACAACTCAATATCGTTGATTTGGTCTATCTGCAATAGCTCTTCATAGACCTGTTTCTTATAGTCGATGACCATGTCGCAGTACTTGATTACGTTATTCCAGTCGCCCTTCCAGAGATAGAGGTCAGCCAACAGAGCGTAGATGGCCCAGCGGGTGATGCGGCTGTTGTTGACGGCAGGTACGTAAATGCTCTTGCCTTGCACCTTTTCCAGATCGAAACGACGCTGGGCATCATCCTTCACACTCTCCAAATCTACAATCAGAGAGTCGACCACTACATCGAATTTGGTGGCAGGGATGACATAATTCTGATCGTCGGCGATACTCGGTTCCGTGGTGTAGGGCACATCGCGGAACGTGCGGATCAGGTAGAAATAGCAGAGCGCGCGGATGGCTTTCATCTCAGCAATCGTCGCCTTCATCTCATTATAGGTGTAGTTCGGGTCAATCTGCTCCACCTCCGGTGCATAATGACAAACGATATTACAACGGTTGATGACATTGTATAGAGATGACCATTTACACATATCGTTGGTTGGCAGCAGATTCTCTCTCAACATCTCATTGAGGTGATTGGGAACGTTTGTACCAGCCACAATGTTATCAGAGCGCAACTCACCCCAGACGCCCATACGAGTGACCACGTCTTCGCTTGCCAGGGCTTCGTAACAGCCGTTGACAGCACCGGTCACATCTGCTTTCTCCTTCCAATAATTCTCCAGCACTGTCGAGTTCATGGGCAGAATGTCGAGAAAATCGCTACAGCTGGAAAGGAGTAAAGGAGAGAAGGAGAGAAGGAGTAAGTAGGATACTCTTGCCTTCACCTTATTATATATATTGATTGTTTTCATACTTTTCAATTTTCAATTTTCAACTTTCAACTAGAACTGGATAGTCACACCACCGGTGAACGATTTTGAACGCGGTGTTTTGGCACCATCGGTCACGATACCCATAGAGCCGTAGCCCACTTCCGGGTCAGCACCACTGTATTTGGTCAAAACAAACAGGTTGTTGGCCGATACATAGAGTTTCAGTAGTGAGAGGCCCCATTTCTTGATAATCTTCGGATCGACAGAGTAACTGATCTGTGAGTAGTTCAGACGGATGAAAGAACCATCTTCCACAAAACGGTCAGAACCTAAGAAGTTGTAACCGGTCTGGCGGAGGGCACGTGGCATCTCGGTGATGTCGCCCTCTACACGCCAGCGCCAGTTAACAGCACGGCTCTGGTTGTTGTTTGAGTACATGTTTTCAACATCCATACGTGCTTTGTTGATAATCTTGTTGCCATAACGGAAGTTGAACTGGTTGTTCCACGACAGACGGCCGAAATTCAGCTTGAAGCCGAAACCGCCGGTGAACTTAGGCAGTGAAGAACCGAGGTAGACGATATCGAGCTCGTTGATCTGTCCATCGTGGTTGATATCCTCGTATTTGGCGTCACCACCTTTAAACTCATAATTGACGGAGCCTGCGCAGAACATCATAGGTGTTGTCAGACCATGCTCGTCGAGAATGACCTTACCATCCTTGTCGCGAGCTACAGGAGCATCGGGACCGCTGACACCCTTGATTTCCGTTTCGGAATAGTGTGAGTATTGATAGACACCCTGGTAACGGAAACCGTAGATACTACCTAAGGCGCGGTTCAGTTCGACACGGGTCAGGTAACTGCCATTATCGCGGTTGAACTCCGAATTCAAGTTCGACAGACAGGTCTCGTCCATTGATGTGATCTGGTTCTTGTTGTTGGCGAAGGTGATATTGAAGTCTGCTGAGAACTTGCCAACCTTGATGATACGGCTACCATTCAGGTTGAATTCCCAACCGATATTCTTCATGTCTCCAGCATTTTGCCAGCGCAGGTTGGGATAACCTGATGAAGAGGGAATGCCGTAGTTTTTCATCAGCAGGTCGCTGGTGAACTGCCAGTAGAACTCGATGTTACCATTGATACGGTCGTCCCAGAAGCCGAAGTCAAGGCCGAGGTTAAAGGTTTTCTTCTGCTCCCACTTCAGGTTCTTCAGCTGGATATTGTCTGGGTGGACACTACCCTGATTCATATAGGCATTACCGCTGGAGTATGTACTGAAGTAGAGGTACTCCTGGCCGGGTTGGCGACCTACGACACCCCAACCTGGACGGATAGACAGCATTGACACCCAAGGAAGTGCCTTCTGGAACCAAGGCTCTTTGTGGATGTTCCAACGTAAAGAAAGGGCAGGGAAATTACCCCAGCGCTGGTCGCCACCAAACTGTGTGCTACCGTCGCGACGGACTGAGAAGTCGGCCATATAGCGACCTTTATAAGCATAGTGGGCTGAATAGGTGAAATAGATGCTGCGCCATTCACCGCTGTTAGTATCCATACTCTTGATGAGTCCTTGTGCTGCAGGATTCTGGATGTTTCCAGAGGGCAGACCCCAGGATGACGTGCTTTGGCTACTGTTATGACCGCTGGTCAACTGTCCGCGGAGCATCATCGTCAGCTGGTGGTCCTTATTGCGGAATGCCGGCGTGAAGGTCAGCGTGTGAGTGGTGGTCACGGCGAAGCTCTTCGACGAGTTCGACGTAGTGCTGTTGGCTTCACGGCCGGGATTCTGTGTCGTGCCGACATAGTTCCACGGACGTGTGCTTAACGATGAAGGCATATACTGATCAACATAATTGTTAAAGATGTTGAAGACGACCTTTCCCTCATAGTTTAGGTGTGTCTTCTCTTCTTCTGTCGACAGGAGGTTATAGCGTAGCTTGAATTCAGGCTCAATGTTATAACTGGTTTCATTATTCTTAGCCAGGTAAGCCAAGGCGATGGGGTTCTTGTTGTTCAGTTGGTCTTGCAACTGGCTGCTTACCGTCGGGAGCATGGAATAGTATTCGTCGAGGTCGTTACCATTGCGGTCCTGCTCATAGATAGAGAGGTTCGGCATACGCACATAGGCAATACTTAACAGGTCACCGTTATTTTTCTTGTTCTTCGTATATGTCAGTGCAATGTTGGTCTCAATTTTGATTCGGTCGCTGACGAAGTAGTCCAGATTGACACGTGAACTGAAACGGTCGAGCTGCTGCTCGATGATAGAACCTGTCTCACGGTCGTAACCGGCACCTACGCGGAAATGAGCCTTCTCACCACCACCGCTCAGAGCCAGATAGTGGTTCTGGCGCCAACCGGTTTTCTTGACTTCCTTGAGCCAATCGGTGTTATTGTTATACATCTGATATTCAGAGAACGTAGGATCGTAGTTCAACTCGGGGATGTTACTCGACACATCGCTCATCTCGGGATTGAAGTACTCTTCCTTCATCATCATGGTGTACTCGTCACCGTTCAGCATCTCATAACCCTTGGGCTGATAGGTTCCGGTCAGACGGAACGAATAGCTGACACGTGTCTTACCACGGGTACCACGCTTGGTCTTGATCTCAATGACACCGTTAGAGCCTTGCGAACCCCAGATAGCCGTTGCGGCGGCATCCTTCAACACAGAGATGCTCTCAATGTCCTCAGGGTTGATGTTCAGTAATTGCGCAAACTTTTCCTCGTTCATGTCACCGTCAATCTGCTGACCGCCGGTCTGCCAGACATTACCGTCGACAACAATCAGTGGTTCGCTGGAGCCGTTGATGGTCGACACACCACGCAGACGCATGGAGGTACCAGAACCCAGGTTACCGGAATTGCCCACGATGTCGAGACCTGCGATACGTCCTTGAAGGGCCTCGTCAACGGTGGTGAAAGCCAGACCTTCAAACTCCTTCATGCTGATGCTCTGTTGAGCTGTAGAGATTTCATCGATAGGTATGTTCAGACCTGAACCGCCAGCACGCTTCTTTGCAACGACGGTCACTTCTTTGATCTGAGTGGCATCCTGCATCTTTACGTTGAACTTGGTCTTGTTGAAGGGGAGTGTTACTGTCTTGTAACCTACAAATGTAACACGCAATTTATCCTTGGGATTCTTCAGTTTGAACGAGAAATTACCGTTCATGTCTGTGGTTGTTGACGCCACGATACGGTTGGACGCATCGATTTCCACGACGTTTGCCATCATCACAGGTCCCATCTCATCAGTGATGGTACCACTGATGATATCGCCAGCCTGCTGGGCTTTTGCGGCAATCAAACAAACTAATGATATTATTATTAATGTCAGTCGTTTCATAATTATTGATCTTTTAATCATCAGTAGAATATGATAATGGTTTGTCAATCAGATGTATTACAGCCGAAGAGGTGGTATACAACTCTGTTGCTGTCGTGGCATCTCTATTATTATATAAATACTCGCGAGCCTGAATATTGTAGAGATCTCTCTGAATGCCGTTATCGTCGATATAAGACTTTTTCGAGACGGTATGTTTTGTTGTGGCAACTCCATCTCTCATGTTCTTCTGATCTACGGCATCCAAAACTTCAATCTCGTCATCTTTCAGCTGAGACTTTACCATATAGAAGCGGCGGGTCTTCTTGTTGATTAACGAGGTCTCGAAGTCACCAGACTCATTCTGAGCACCAATATAAAGAGCATTATCCTGGATGTGATACTTCAGGAAATTGACAATATTCAGCGAGTCGCTGAGAGCTTTGTCTTCATCTCCTGCCTGATGATCGAGGTCCACCTGCTCCCATGATGGCAACTTGCCTTCCTTCTGCAATTGCTCAATAGCTTCATTGCTGGGAACGTAGATGGTGTAGTGGTAGGTGTTGAATACCGATATGTTTGTGCCGCCACAGGCTTTGTTGTCATTTTCGTTACCAGTGCCCAAATTGTGAATCTTTTCCAACAGGCCACTGCCTTCCAGCAGCTCTAGGAACTTGCCGAAATACTTGGGGTGGGCAGCCAGTTGGTCGTAAACCGTCAGACGGGTACCCATGATGGGCTGGCCTTCCAGCACATAGCTCTTACCATTACCTCCGGCAACTTCCTTACGCTGGTCGTAAACGCGTGTTACGCGCAAAGGATGTCCTTCATTCATCTGGAAACTACCCTCAACTAACATATTGCTTTCGTCAGAAGGGTTGGTAACGCGGATGCCCGTACCATTCTTCGTACGGAAATAGGTGTTCTTGCCATCCCATACCCTACCAATCACAATGTGGGTGTCGAGGATATCCTGCAGACACTTCGTAATACGATAATAGTTGTTGACAATACCAACGGAATCGCGTGTGCCTGTTGCTTCATCATAGTTGTAAAGAACGGCATAAACTCTCTCATCGACTTTCTTTGTCTCATCCCAACGGAAACTGAGCAACTGGAGGTTCTGTTTGCCGTAGGAACACGGATCGATATACTCGATCAGTGCGTCGTTGGTGGGGATAAAGAAACTATAGTCTGAACCCAGGGCATTAAGGTAAACATTATATTTGCACTGCGTAATGGCCCAGTCGATAATCTTCATGTTGCGGTTGATCAGTGCGGGGAAAGATACACTGACATAGGCTGTCGGTGAGTATACCTTATTCGTCAGATACACCGCTCCGTTACAAGTCATCCATACAGAGTCGATATCAGCAACGTTCACACCCATCGGGTCGTTGGCGTCATTTAGGATGGCTTCGAATTTTGAGGGTACTGAAGATGTAAACGATGGCAGCATGTTGACGTTCAGCAGCTTGATAATCACATCGTCGGGTACATCATTCCACGAAGCATAGTTCTCGCTCAGTGGCTTACCGGTAGTATTCCAGTATTCTTTCATGGCTGCATCGGTGGGTACCATCATCACAGCCATGTCACGCTGTTCAGCGGCATTGCCCTCACTGGCATCCTTGTTGCTGGTGGAGTAGTAGGAGTTCCATTCCGGGTCGAACATCAGTTGGGCAGGAACGCTGGCTCCGTCAGGGGTCACGGCAACTTCTACCCCTCTCTTTTCGTTAAAGAATCGTTTGGTATAGAGCGTGTCTATGTTGGCATTGTAGAGATAATTGTAATGGTTCGTCTTGGCCAGGTCCTTACTGTCGGGGTAGGGGGCACAGAAACGTTCCAACAGACTGTTGAACAGGCTTATCTGAGGCTTCTGGGCTATCAGTTCTGCCATGTTTGTCAATGGCGTAACCACCTCGCCGGTTCGATGGATGAAACCATTGGCGCAACGGATATTATCTTCCACCACATCGATACCATTGACACTGGCATCACCAGCCTGACGGTTGGTCGTGTGATTGAACAGGAAGTTGTAATCATCGTTGGTAATACGGTTGTTTGACAATTGAGCCTCCAGGAAAAGCAGCATCGGCACGGCAGAACCATCTTCCATACATACCATGTCTTTCCCGCTTTCACGGTGGCGTCTCCAATACTTGTTGTCGGGCATGTCCTGAGTCTTCAACACGGGTATCGTGTCGTATTCGCTCAGAGCTGAGAAGCGGCGCATGGCCTGTCCTTCTTTCAACGGTTTACCCTGAATGGTTGACAGACTGCTTAACTGAATGGAGTTGTCAATCATGTTTCCAAACAGCAACATCTTCTTTTGGGCAATGGAGAGATCTTCATAGCGTTTGGCGCCCCACGGGTTGTTGTTGTAGAACCGTTCGTAGGCAGCATCGTCAGCTACAAATAGCGTCTTCGATCCAGTCTTGCCCAGCACTTCCTGATAGTTCAGGTCGTTGATCATACGAACTGTATTGGTGTAGTTGCCTTGTTCGTCGAGCCAGCTGTAAATGCTGTTACCCCAACCTTCGGGCGCCTTCTCGTCCAAATCGTACTTTTGACAAGACGAAAGGACGAATCCACCAACCAGTAGTGCAATCCAAAAATCTTTTCTGGTTTTCATACGTTAAATTGAGTTTGTTAATATTATCAAATTTTGGGTGCAAAGTTACTTATTATTTATAAGAGGTGTGTTTCTTTTTATTTCCGAGGCTTTTCTGTTTGTAAAAGTGGATTTCCATTTTGTTTCATTTCTTTTGGCTTTTGTGTCGCAAATAGCCATGCAGACAACTTTTTAGAGAAATACAAATAACAAAGAAAGAGAAACATACGTGATAGCTTGTTTCGTGAAAATGAACTAATTTTGCATCCGAAAATGGAAAGACGATAGTAAACTTCATAAGTAGTATATTAGCATTAGTTATGGTAAAACTAAGTTTCATGGCTGCCCCTATGTGAATATCGGCAGTCTTTTTTTATTGCAAATATAAAATATTTGCCTACAAATTTGGCCTGTTTTACTTTTTTTTGTAACTTTGTAGCCGCAAAACTATTTTAGGAATATTACAAGGTTTTACCATATAAACTGATGAAACGGATTGCTTTTTTTCTCATAGGCGTGTTTGCTGTACTATCACAGGTACAAGCACAGATGGGACATTTCTATTTCTCAGAGCGATTTACCAGCGGACTTGTCAATAAAGTCTGTCAGGATCATTATGGCTATATCTGGGTCGGTACCGAATATGGACTGAACCGTTTCGACGGTTATCGATTTACGCCTTATCTCCATCGTCAGAATGATCAGACATCACTTGGAAACAATGATATCTCAAGTATGTTTTGTGATAAAGATGGTCGATTATGGGTGGGTACGGCTAAAGGCCTGGATCGCTATGACTACACAACAGGTCATTTCGTGCATTATCCTTTCCAAGGAAATGTTTCGCCCCGTGTAACGTACATTACTCAACTTGAATCTGGAGAGATGTATGTTGCTACAGCTGGCTACGGTTTGTTCAAAATGAAGGAAGAGCAGCTGGTTTATGCTGAAGACAATTTTACGACACCTGGCGAGAATCGCTTTTTCAACCAATTTATATGTGACAGCCAAGGGCGTTTCTGGAAAAGCGGCTATGGCGATGTCGTGACCATGCGGGAAACGGATGGCAAAATCGTTGAAATGAAGTCGCCTCATGGTAATGTACTGACGTTTATTGAGCGAGATGATGAGATGTTGGTGGTCAGCCTGCATGGTATTTCTGTTTACGATAAAGGCGCCCTGAAACCTGCGTCAATAGATATGTCTGCCCTTGAAGGCAATGTCATTTTGGCCAGTGCTTTCCGTGATCATGAGGGGGATATATATATAGGTACGCGCGGGGATGGTCTCTTTCGTCTGCCCAAAAACAACCAGAAATTAGAGCGTGTTGAGTGCGTCGCCTGGGGAATCGACTTGAATACAACCAAGGTATGGGATATTAATGAGGATCGCAATGGTAACCTCTGGATTGCCTGTTATTCCAAGGGCTTGGTCTTATTGAGCCATACTCCTCCGCAGTTCAGAACAATGAGTTTTAGTGCTCAGGGCATGGATCTGGGTTCGACAGTATCGTCGATATGCGAAGGAGATGGTGGTATGCTTTGGGTGACCGTACAAGGTAATGGTATCTATGGTTTCAACCGTCAGGGACGTATCGTGGCTAAACCAGCTTGCCCTCAAAATCCGGAGTTCATCTTCCGTGATAGACAAAAGCGTTATTGGGTGGGTACCGACAACGCCCTCTATTCTTATGATCCTATTACCGGCCGCAGTCAGAAACAAGTGGCTTTTGAATGTGACAAGTTTAACGATATAACCAGCGACGATTCAGGTAATATCTATTTTTCTACTTATTCGAAAGGCTTTTGCTCCTATAATCCGCAGACAGGGCAATTGCGAAATTTCCGGTCGGCTGATCGGGATTCTCTGCGTGGGCATATCTGTAATGATTGGGTGTTAGCTATGATGCCCGATCATCAAGGGCATATCTGGCTGGCCACCTCTGATGGCTTGTCATGCTACGACCCCAAGACTGATAGTTTTATGTCACAAGGGTGGCTGCAGCAGCTGACGCATATCAAGTGTAATTCTCTCTGCGCTACAAGTCGAGGGGAAATTCTCATTGGAACTGACGAAGGACTGTACGTCTACAAGAAAGGGGATGGAGAACCTCAACCTGTGGAGGCCATGAGCGACAAGGTGATAGGTTATATTGTCGAGGCTGACAATGGCGATATCTGGTGTTCTACGCCAATGGGCCTTTGGCAGTATGATGTCAAGAAGAATGAGTACGTTGGTCATGTGAGTGGCAATGGGCTGATAACGAAGGAATATATCAACTGCGTGGGACTCCATACCGATGATGATCTCATTTGTTTTGCCACCAATGATGGCCTGACCACATTCCGTCCTAAGGATGTGAAGAGTGGCCGAACTGATCTGGCAGATGTGCAGTTGACAGGATTTACTATCGCTGGTCGTGAGTCTCGGCCAGTTGTTTCCACCGACCATTTCCAAGTTTCTTATATGGAAACGGAACTGACTTTGGAATTCTCGTTGCTCGATTTCGACAACCCACGAGGTATTGTCTATGAGTACTGTGTCGGAAACGGCGCATGGGTGCGTAATCCTCAGGGCATTAATGTTATTCTATTGAGTCATCTGCAACCAGGTTCCTATCCTATTCAAGTGCGGGCGCGTGTTGGCGACCTTTGTTCGAACATTAAGACGATCACCATCGAAGTGACACCTCCATGGTATCGTACCACATGGGCATATATTCTCTATTTCATCGCACTATCATCTCTTGTAGGGTTCTTTATCTATGCATATCGCCGTAGGGCGAACCGGCAGATGGATGAAGAGAAGATGAAATTCCTGATTAATGCCACTCACGATATTCGTTCTCCGCTGACCATTATCCTTTCAGCCTTGAAGAAAATCAGGAATGAAAGGCTACGGGTAGGCGACGACCAGTCGGGAATGGGTAATCCTGCTGTTGATACCATCGAGCATAATGCACAGCGAATTCTGAATCTCGTCAATCAGATTCTCGATGTACGTAAGATTGACAAGCAGCAGATGCAACTGCATTGTCAGCAAACAGACATAGTGGCTTTTACGGAAGGTGTCTGTAGAATGTTTGATTTCCCGGCGAAGGAGCGTGACATACGTTTCACATTCGACCATGAGGGGCTGGAACGTCTGGAGGCTTGGATTGACAGGACACAGTTTGACAAGGTGATTTCCAATCTGCTTTCCAATGCCTTTAAGTATAGTAATGATGGAGGTGAAGTTACTGTAAGCCTGAAACGCATCACTGATCAGGGTGGAGAAGGAGACGGTAATCTTGAGCTCGCAGTCTCAGATAATGGTGTGGGCATCGACGAAGACAGCATGAAACATATCTTCGACCGTTTCTACCAGGGTAGCAACTCCCGTCGCATGCATGTCAACGGAACCGGTATTGGCTTGAATCTGTGTAAGATGATTGTTGCCATGCACCACGGAACCATCGAGGCTCAGAACCGTACCGACAATCAAGGGTCAATATTCACGGTCCGTCTGCCGTTGGGCAAGGCTCATCTCAAACCAGAAGAGTTGGATGACCAGAAAGGAATCGTTCAGTTGAGTCGTGCTAAAACGTCTTCTTCGAAATATCGTGTACTCATTGTAGATGACGATATGGAAATGGCTCGTTATGTATCTGCAGAATTGGGACGATACTACCAGTTTGGCATCTGCCTGAATGGAAAGGAAGGCCTGAAAGAACTGCTGACCAATGAATATGATGTGGTGGTGAGCGATGTGATGATGCCTGAGATGGATGGTTTTACCATGCTCAGGATGATCAAGACCAATATCAATATCTCTCACATACCAGTCATCATGCTTACCTCTAAGGCTGATGTGGCCAATCGTCTGGAGGGTTTGGAGCGTGGCGCGGACTCATTCTTGGCAAAGCCCTTCGATATGGAGGAACTGCACATGGTCATTGAGAATCTGGTGCAGAGCCGTCTCCGTCTGAAAGGTAAATATTCCGGTGCCCAGCAGGCACAGGCTGAAAAAGTGGACCAGCCAGAGGTTAAAGGCAATGACGAGGTGCTCATGGAACGTATCATGAAGTGTATCAACAAGAATATCTCCGATAGCGACTTCAATGTGGAGCGCCTGACGCAAGAGGTTGGTATTAGCCGTGTGCAGTTGCATCGTAAGATGAAGGAACTGACGGGTATCTCTACCAGTGAGTTTATCCGTAACATCCGCTTGGAACAGGCTGCAAGGTTGCTGAAAGAGCAGAAAATCAATGTGACACAGGTGGCTTATACGGTAGGATTCTCTAATCTGGCTCACTTCTCCACCATCTTCCGCAAACATTTCGGTGTTGCTCCCTCGGAGTATGCCGAACGTGAGACGTAGTTTTTTATTTGTCTCATTTTGTTTCACAAATCCCGCTTTTTCTCGACAAAAGCGGGATTTTTGTAACATACGCACAAAAATGAAAGCAAATGAAACAATTGAAAAAACATGTATGTGCGTTATTATTTACCTTTGCAGCCAGAAATTTCTATTTTTTTATTAACTTTCATTAAAACTTTAACAACATGAGAAAAACTTACCAAATGTTTCTTGCGCTGGTAGCTATGATGCTGCTGGGGGCAATGAATGTAAGTGCAGATGAGGTTATATCCTTGCAGGATATTCCTTTCTGGGCACATGACGATGCCGATCCCTGGGACGAGAACGCTCCCAAGACGGCAAGCGCTACTCCCGCATGGGAAGTTGGTGTGGAATCCGGTCAGCCTTACGGAGACGGTAGTGTGAATGCTTTTGCAGATTTGGCTGGTTACGACAAACTGATCGTGACGGTTACCGAAGGTACAGAAGGCACACCACGTATTATGCTGAATCGTGATGCTCCTAATGGCCAGCCAAGTTCCAACGAGGCTGAAGCTCATTTGATTCAGAACACGACTTCAGGCTGGTCAGACAAGTATTTCACTAAGGAAGGCAATGTTTACACGGTCGACTTGAAGAAGATTTATAACGATAAAGGTTTCGTTCATCTGCATGCTATTAAGAGCGCTGCTTATGGACAGACCGTAAGTGTCGAAAGTATGGTTGTAACCCGCAAGGGTAAGGAGAAGCAGGTTGGTTGGGTCGACATCCTGACCAATGGCGATTTTGAAGGTGATGATTTTAGCTCGTTTGCCCTTGCACTCCGTGCTGATAATGGTGATGGCAATGTAACCTATACTATTAATTCTGATCCAGATGCCAAGGTTGAGGAAGGCGTTGGTAAGGGTAACTCTAAGGGCCTTTCCATTAAGACAATGGCTAATGCACCTCAGAGCTGGTCTACCCAGTTGTTCGTTGTTCTTCCTGAAATACTGCCGGCAGGTACTGAGTGGCGCTTCTCAATGGATGCGCTTGCTAATCCTGAGTCCTCAATTGATGTAGGTGCCCATGCAGAACCACGTTCTTATCAAGGTGGTGGTGGCGACATCTCTTCTGATTTTAATGGAATTACGATTACTCCCGAGTGGACAACGATTACCGCAAAGGGTACTATCAGCGAGAGTCTTGTCAGCAAGAGTTTCCAGAGCATTGCCTTCGATTTGAATAAGAATGCAGAATCCACTCAGTATTATTTCGACAACATCAAGTTTGAGATATATAAGTATGGTACAGTTGCTGAGTATAAGGATGACGCCCTCTTGATCGATTTCGGTTTCGAGACCAACCTCGCTGAGCTTTGTAAGGCTGCTGGTAAGAAACGCGTCCAGTTCCCGAAGGAAAATGCCAAGGTTCTGGTCAACGGTGAGGAAATCAGTATTACCTCAGTTGAAGGCTTCGAAGATGGTCGTTTCTTTATCTTCTTGGACGAGGTTCCTGATGGTGAGGTTCGCGTTATTTATAACAATGTTGCGGGCGACATGCAGTTGAAATATGCAGGTGGTCCTAGCGCAGGTCAGGCAGTTCCTAATGTAGACGAGATAGCCGAGTATAACGACGATCTCCTGAATGGTATGCCAGATGACGTATATCCTTACACCATGTTGGCTCCCGCAGTCGTTGCTGCAAAACCCGAACAGGGTTCATTTAACATCAAGAACAATCTGAAGGATTTCTATGTGAAGTTTGATAAGAAGGCTGATGCTTCTAAGATTGTTGCCACACTCGATAAGAAGGCCCTGACCGTTAGCCCCGCTGAAGGTATGGTAGAGGAGGTTACTCTGAAATACGATGGTGCCGATTTAGCTGATGGTTTGCACACTATCAATATCACAAAGATTTATCCGGAGGAGATGCTGGATGAGTCAATCTATACCGACACCACATATGTATTCAGCGTGGGTGCTCCCGATCCTAACGATGTGGCTATTGATTTGATTCCTGCCAAATATTTCAGCGAATGCGCAAATGGTGGTATTCCTGAAGGCTTCATAGTTTATGCTGATGGTATGGAGGCACGTACTCCTGGCAATTCTTATGGTAGCAACGCTCGTATGTTTGCTGGAAATGGCGGATTTGCTGAGGGCGGTGATTTCACTAGTGCACTCTATTTCCGTCGCAACTATGTGAGCTACGGTCTGAGTGACGATGAGCATGCTCTGAATCTTGAAGCTGGTAAGACATACACGCTTACGTTCAATGCAGCACGCTGGAAGTCAAGTGGTGAGTTTATGAAGATTCAGTTCCTTACAGCAGACGGTGCTGAGGAGTTCGCACAGGTTGTGACCTGTAATCCTGATGTCAATGGAAAGTATGATGCTGTAAAGAATTCTACGGTTGGTAATATTGAGTTTACACCTGCTACTACTGGTAAGTATGAACTGCGCTTCGTGGTTTGTACCAATGCAGATGGTACTGAGGCCGGTGATGATGGAATGCGTGAGATGATGATTGCCAACGTGAAGTTTGGCTATATTCCTAAGGCTTTCGGTGTTGTTGAGACAATCGCTGTCAACGAGGCTCTGGAGAAAGCTAAGAAGACTCAGGCTAATAACAATGGTGAGCGTTATGATGGTGCTGCACAGACAGCTTTGGACAATGCTATTACTAAGGTTGAGGCTGAGAAGGATAGCTATACCTCTCCTTCTGAGTGCAATGGTGCTGTTGAACTGCTTACCAAGAGCAGTGCTGCCTTGATCGACCACGTCGCTCTCTGCAACAACTACGATAATGCTATTAAGACCGGAAGTGCTACCGTTGATCAGAATAAGGATACGAAGTTCAAGAATCTGCCGCTTTATGCAGAATTGGTAGCTGTTGTTGCCAAGTACAATGGTAGGTCTTGGCAGGAGAACGTTGCTGAGGAAGGCGCAGAACCACAGTGGGAGAGAAAGTATGAGTTCGACGTACTGAAGGACGATGCTGCTCTGACTGCTGCTGTTGCTGAGCTGAGCGAAATCGCTACAACGACTGCAAATCTGTTCACTGTACACAATGCAAGCAATAGTGAGGCTGATGGTAACCTGAAGCGCGAGACGAGAGGTGTTGCAGCTCTGGTAGAGCGTCTGT
Organism: uncultured Prevotellaceae bacterium; assembly: GCA_902763615.1. Taxonomy (GTDB): domain Bacteria; phylum Bacteroidota; class Bacteroidia; order Bacteroidales; family Bacteroidaceae; genus Prevotella. The sequence goes on from CACWSX010000016.1 coordinate 39,325, forward strand.
ACATGGGTGCTCAGACTCTGAAGGCTTTGGGCCGTGCTGAGGATTCTTATCCTGTTGCTCAGGCTCTGAATGCTCTCGACGACAATGACGAACTTGCTGAAGAGGTGAAGAAGTATATCAAGGCTGACCTCTATGGTAAACTGAAGGATGGTGAGAATATCTTCCAGAAGATTGATAACTCTGATCCTGAGAATCCTGAGACAGTAGCAGCTGCTATCGATATGTCTGCATTCTTGAAGAACCCGAATCTCTATGCTCGTGAATACACAACTGTGGTTGAGGGTTGGACTAACGTTTCAGGTAATCCTGCTGCATGGAGCAGTTGGAATGGTAATGTTTCTCACAGCAACAAGACTGCTTATGTAGAGGACTGTGCTTTGCATCCGGGCTGGCACGCTGTTGCCGCTGTTGAGCAGACCATCACCGACCTGCCCGCAGGTATCTACACTATTAAGTATAACGGTTGGGATAACTCAGACACATCCGATGGTACTTATGCTTACGTGAAGACTTCTGAGACACCTGCTGTTGAGGAAGGTGCAGAACTTGACAAGAACGTCAACTACGCCGCTTATCTTGACATGAGCAGCAAGAGCATCCCAAGTGATGGTATTCAGAATATCGTAGTGACCGATGGTGTTCTTACTGTTGGTTTCGCATGGGGTGGTCAGTCTCAGGCATTCTTAGAGTATGTTAATGTCCTGATGACAGCTCCTGCAAATGTTGACTACAGCGCTCTTTATACTGAGGCCGCTGCAGCTGGCATCGAGACCCTCGAGGGTACTCCTGCCGCTAAGGTACGTGCTATCGAGCTCTTCGACCTCAATGGTCGTCGCGTAATGAAGGCTCAGAAGGGTCTCAACATCGTGAAGAAGGTGATGAGCGATGGCTCTGTTAAAACTGAGAAAGTTATTGTGAAGTAATTTTTTCGAAAAAAAAACGAAAGTGGCGGACTTCGGTTCGCCACTTTTTTGTATCTTTGCAACCGATATTGCAATTAACAAGGAAATGAATGATAAACTGAAACTATTAAGTCCTGCTCTGGTCGTGTTGGCTTTGCTGGCAACCGCCTGTTGTCTGCTCGTTTATGAGCAAGCGTTCTTATGGAAGGTGCAGGAGATGAATCTTTTCCTCGATACGCCGCTGTTCCTGAAGCAGCAGATGGTCACATCAGGCTGGCTGCTCACGTGGTTGGGGTGTTATTTTACGGAGTTTTTCTATCATCCGGCATTAGGCGTTACCTTCCTCACCCTTTGGTGGGCGGCGCTTCTACTGGTGATATGGCGTACGTTCCGTATTCCCGTCAGGTGGACGGCCGTGTTGCTGATTCCACTCGCAGCCATTGTCATTATGAATGTGGATCTGGGCTATTGGGTCTATTATCTGAAGTTACGAGGCCATTTCTTTGTTGCTGCAATCGGTACCACGTTGGCTGTAGCCGCTGTGTGGCTGTTTAGATTGTTGCCGGCTAAATATTATTTGCGTCCCCTCTATATATTTATATGTACGGGCGTACTCTATCCGCTCATCGGCTTTTATGGCCTTTTGGCGGCATTGCTGATGGGCGTGCTCGTTTGGAGATTGGAGAAACAGGCGCCGACGGCGCGTGTGATAGTCTCGCTGGTAGCTGTTTTGTCCATCGTATTCTGGCCCTTGTTCTGTTATAATTATGTATTCTGTCAGACAGGCATTCATAACATCTGGTGGACAGGCTTACCCATGTATTGGGTAGATAAGGAGTTACCAGGCTTCTATATACCTTATTATATTTTAGTCGCCTCTTTGATTTTCCTGGCATTGATGTTTGGAATGTGGGAGAAAAAGAGAACGCAAGAGAGTTCCCCCAAGAAAGCAAATGCGAAAAAGCAGAATGCGAAAAGCGGTAAATTGAAAGAGTTGCCCGTCCGTTGGCTCCTGATCCATGTTGCCATTGTGATTGCAGCTGGCTATAGTGTTCATCGCTTCTGGTTTAAGGATCCTAATTTCCACAAGGAATTCCGCATGCAGCAGTGCATGGAGAACCTCGATTGGGAGGGCGTGCTGCGAGAGGCGGTCTCCGACGGTGAGGAGCCTACGCGAGCCATCGTGATGATGCGTAATCTGGCACTCTTCCGATTAGGACGTCAGGGCGATGAGATGTATCACTATCCTGATGGATCCAAACCTTGCAACGAGCCTGTCCCCGTGCGTATGATGCAGGTCGTGGGGTATAGTATGTATTATAACTATGGCCTGGCTAACTATTGTCACCGTTGGTGTCTGGAACAGGGGGTCGAGTTCGGTTTCCGTGCTGAGTATTTGAAATATCTCATGCGTTGTGCCCTCGTGAACGGTGAGACGCAGGAGGCCCGTAAATATGCCTCGCTGCTCAAGCATACCCGTTATCATAGGGCATGGGCCGAGAAATACGAGCGTTTCATTGGTCATTACAACCTGTTGAAGGACAATGCGGAGTTTTCACCCATCTGTCGGCTGATGAAAAATGGCGATTATCTGGGAACCGATCAGATGATGGCCGAGAAGTTCATCATAGATAGATTCCTGAATACACATGACGACGACATTCTCTTTAAGGAACTGTCGCTCATAGCAGCATTATGGAAAAAGGATATTGAACTCTTCTGGCCTCGGTTCTTCGACTATGCCAACAGTCTTAAGGGTGCACACATGCCTGTTCATTTCCAGGAGGCGGCCTATTTGTATGGCAGTCTGGAGCACCAGGTCGATATCAGCAATATGCCATTCGACGATCAGGTAAAACGTAACTATGATGCATTTATGGATCTGGCCAATAATGCTACGAGTGAAAGTGAAGACGTGATGCGTCCCATCTTCTACGAACGCTTTGGCCATACCTACTATTACAATTATTTCTTTGTTCACGACCTGTATTTGTATTAATTGAAGATTGAAGATTATGATTACCAAGATAAACAATAAGAATCGGGTAAGAACCTTTATAGCAGGAGTATCCTACTTACTCCTTCTCTCCTTACTCCTTCTCTCCTCGGCTTGTCAATCCCCCTCGGTGCCCACTCAGTTTACTGACATCAAAAAGGCGCCTTCCATCTATCCCGACTATACTGACGTGACAATACCGGTTAATATCGCCCCGCTGACCTTCGAGATGAATGATTCCTGCGATGAGGTGGTGGCTCGTTTTACAGTTGGTGATCATGAACTGGTGTGTGGCGGTAGGGCTGTACAGCCCGAGATGGATGACTGGCGTGAATTGGTCAACAAGGCAGTCGGTAATAAGAAGGATGTCAATGTCGAAGTGTATATCCGGCTCGGTGAGGAATGGTGGCGATACAAGCCTTTCCATATCACCGTTTCAGCCGATAGCATCGATCCTTATATCAGCTATCGACTCATCTCACCCAGCTATGTGGCTTATGAGGAACTGACCTTGAACCAGCGCTGCTTGGAGAATTACGATGAAAAGGTGATGGTGAATAATATGCTTTGTGGCAAGGAAACGACGGGTCAGTGTGTCAACTGTCACAACTACCAGATGTATAACCCCCAGCGTATGCAGTTTCATGCCCGTCAGTTCCATGGTGGTACCGTCATTGCCTATGATGGCAAGTTGAGTAAGATTAACATGCGCAACGACTCCATCCTTTCTGCTGGTGTCTACCCTGCCTGGCACCCGTGGCTCCCGCTGATTGTCTATTCCACGAACAAGACCAGCCAGAGTTTCCATACGCGTAACCTTAATAAAATTGAGGTGTTTGATGCCGTGAGCGACCTGATAGCCTATGATGTGGCCAAGAACGAAGTGACCAATATCGAGAATCAGGAAAACGAGTTTGAGGTGTTCCCCGTCTGGGCCCCTGATGGTAAGACGATCTATTACTGCAGTGCCCATTTCGAGTTCCGCGATACAACCAGCCATGAAGTTGAGGTGGTCCGTAACTATAGGGAGGTGAAATACAATATTTATAAAAAGTCATTCAATCCCGATACCTATCAGTTCGGACCACGTGAATTGGTGTTTCAGGCTGACAGCCTCAATATGAGCGCCACTCTTCCGCGTGTGTCGCCCGACGGACGTTTCCTCATGTTCACCATGGGGCATTATGGTGTCTTCCACATCTGGCATCGCGAGGCCGACCTCTATTTGCTGGATCTCGCCAGCGGTGAGGTCCGCACTATGGACGAGATCAATTCTCCTGAGACGGAGAGTTATCATGCCTGGTCGAGCAATGGCCGGTGGGTGGTATTCAGTAGTCGCCGCGATGATGGCAGCTATACCCGTCCGTTCTTCGCGCATGTCGATGCCAACGGTAAGGGTAGCAAGCCCTTTGAACTGCCACAGGCCGATCCCGATTATCACCGCCAGTTCATGAAATGTTATAACATCCCCGAGTTCATGCGTGGACCTGTGGAAGTGTCACCTCAGGAGTTTGCCAGTGTGCTGAAAGCCAGCGATGGCGAGCCCGTGAAGTATGTTCAGAAACTGAGGAAGAACGAATAGTGGTGCGGCTGGTTGCCGTCGATGGTGTACTGGGGTAGGGTACGCTTGCCCCAGGTATCTGCACCGCCAACGCCGTGGATGTTTAAGTCGATGTTCAGATTGACGAAGCGTCCACGGTGTATTTCGTTGGGATGCTTGGCGCCAACCAGATCCTCTTCGCCATAGTCCCAGGCACGGATGCAAAGGGGCTGGAGGCCTTCGATGTGCAGTTTCTGCTGGGCTGAGGCTATCTCGAACCATCGGATGTCACAGCGGTTGCCATTGTCCTGCGGATGGATATATTCGGTCTCATATTCATTGAGGGGCATCTCATAGACATCTAAGAAAGCAGAGCGTTTGCGGTCGGGATAGTTTTCCCAAGGACCACGACCGTAATACTTAATCTGCGTGAACTCTTTAGGCAGACGCATCCGCATACCGAATTTCGGCATTACGGGGCGGTCGGTGGCCGTAGGTTGGTAGTCTACATCAACGCGGATGCTGCGGTCGTTGATGACGGTGTATTTCACCTTGACGTCTTTTACCTCTTTCCACATGGCGACACGTTCGGCGAAGTGGGCTGCATGCTGGTTGTCGTTCTCGGGTTTCCAGAAGTAGGGCTCCAGCGGAGCTTCCAACATCTCCTTGCCGTCGACAATCCATGAGGTAAGTTTGTTGCCGTCGATGTGAATCATGGGGACAGGCTCGTGAATCACGGGGACTGGCTCTTCTGCGAGCAGGGAGCTTTGCGACCGAATTGCAGAGTGCCTGTCCCCGTGATTCACTGCGAAATCATAAGCCTTCAGCACAAACTGCTCGCGGGCTACAACAAAGCCTTTCCTGGCCCAAGGCTTGTCTTCTTTCAGGTGGGCGGCTACGTTCAGAAGTACCTCGCCGTCATAGCGCAGGGTGTCATAAGTGATGTCGTACTCATGAGGGTCGGTGAAACAATCGCGGTTGATAATGTCGATACGGCCGTTATCCTTGCGTACGAACCTCAGGGGCTGATACACATACTGCACTTCGTAGTAATGCGGATGCGGCTTGCGGTCAGGGGCGATGAGGCCGTTGATACAGAACTCACCGTCGTTCGGCTTGTCACTGAAATCACCGCCGTAGGCGAAATAGCCGTCACGCTGCAAACCCTGATCCACCCAGTCCCAGATGGCGGCACCAACGATGCTGGAGTCTGCATAGATCACATCCCAGTACTCCTGCAGATTGCCACAGGAATTACCCATGGCGTGGGAATACTCGCGCATCATAAAGGGCTTGTCGCTGACTTTCTGAGCCTCACGACGCAGGTCATCGGGATAGAGATAACTGTCGTCCCAGATACAACTATAGCGACGGTCGCTGTCGTAGAAGGGTGGGCGAGTAGTATCCAGTTCGCGAACCTTATTATACATGGCCTCGATGTTCGGCCCTACGCCGCCCTCGTTGCCTAAGCTCCAGAGGATGATGCTCGGGTGGTTGAAATCACGCTTCACCAGCGACTCCGCCCTGTCGACATGGGCCTTCTGGAACGTCAGGTCTTCGCCCATCACGCGGTTGGCATAGCCGTAGCCGTGCGTTTCGTGGTTGGCTTCGTCCATCACATAGATGCCCCACTTGTCGCAGAGTTCGTAGAGGTATTCGCGGTCGGGATAGTGTGAGGTGCGCAGGAAATTGATGTTGGCCTGCTTCATCAGTCGGATGTCCTGTTCATAGGTGGCATCATCCACGTAGCGGCCCGTCTTGGGATGGTGGTCGTGACGGTTCACGCCGCGCAACTTCACGTTCTTGCCGTTTATCTTGAATACCTCGCCGGCAACTTCCACTTTCTTCACCCCGAAGTGGTATTCGAATTTCTCATTGTTCTTACTATCCTTCATGCCGCATAGTTCCAAGGTAAAGGGATAGAGCCAGGGCTTCTCAGCCGACCATAGGCGCGGGCGGGAAGCATAATGGAAACTGAGGTCCACAGTGATGGTATCGCCGGCAGACAATTTCGGAATACGGTGGTTAGTTACATTCCAATGATTTGGATTGACACTGACGCCATAAAGCTCGGGGGTTGCCATCTGCAACTGAACCAACAGGTCCTTAGCCTTTTTCTTGCCGGTGTTGCAGATGGATATCTTGGCATCGACAGTGAATTCCGAGTAGTCGGCATTGGGCGTTGCCGTCACCTGATAGTCACAGATATGCACCAGTGGCCTCACCCACAACTGCACACTGCGGAAGATGCCCGACAACCGCCACATGTCCTGATCCTCCAGATAACTGCCGTCGCTCCAGCGGTACACCTCGACGGCGAGTTTGTTTTTACCCTCACGCAAATACTTCGTCACGTCAAACTCCGCCGGCGACATCGAGTTCTGGCTGTAGCCCACCTTTTGGCCGTTGATCCAGAGATACATTGCCGAATGCACACCGCCGAAATGCAAAATGAGATTCTTCGAAAGCATATCCTTGGTGACATCGACGAATGTCACATACTCTCCCACGGGGTTGCGGTTCTCGTAGGCTGTCCAGTCCTTGGGCGGCTCTGTTGTCACGCGTGGACGATCCTTCACAAACGGGTAATTGATGTTGATATAAATCGGCGTGCCGTAGCCTTGCGTCTGCCAGTTGCCAGGAACGTCTATCTTCCCCCAACTGCTCACGTCGTAATCCTCGCGATAGAAATCTGCCGGGCGGCTCTCAGGGTCTTTCGACCAATGGAAGAACCATTGTCCATCCAGACTCACAATTTCCTTGCACGCCTTCTCTTTCGATGGCAGTTGCAGGGTAGCGTGATACGGCAGTTTGTTGATGCTTAATACTGAGGGGTTCTCCCAGTCGTTCACTTGTGCTCTGGCAATCAAGGTCGAGCATATAACTAATACGAAAGCCAGATTTCTTTTCATATTCTTCCAATCATTACTTATATTCAAACCAATCGATATCTACATAGCCATTTGTCTTGCTGTTGCTCTGCGCAAAGAGGCCGAGCATGACACCAGTGAAGCCGCCGATGGTCTCGGTGCTGAGAAAACGGTATTCCATCTTGGCCAGTTCTATGAAGTTAGTGCCGTCGGAAGATGCTTGTAGATAGTAATAATCCTTGTCGGAAGTGATGCGAAGGTAGGCACGGGTACCGTTGAGGGGGAAATCCTTTTCGCTGTGGCTGGTCTGACCTAATCGGACATTCGACTTGATGTAAATGGTGCCGTTCCGTTTCTCTGCCACCACATCATAGTGGTTCAATGGTGCGGCATAGGCTGTGATGCCTGCTTGCATGCCTTCCGTCAAATGGGACAGATCAAGCAAGGCAGTGGCTGAGAAGTTCAGTTCCGTCTGTCGGCGGGCAACGAACGTAGGATTAGCCGTCGTGCTGAGGTCGGTCGTGCTGGGGCGGAGACGAAGCCAGCCTCTGCGCTCTGAAAGAGAGTATTTTGTGTAGTCGGGATTGCATAGACTCATCCATCCCATTGGCAATCCCAACGAATGATAACTGTCTTTGGGAACATTGCGCTTGATGTAATCGAATTCTTCCTTGATGGGGTCTTTTGCCATGGGCACTAACGGTAGCGTCCGACATTTCATGTCCGTTTGTAGTGTACCGTCGCCGTTTACCACCGGCCATCCACCTTTCTCCCACGTTACAGGTGCCAGCATGGTCTCGCGTCCCATCACATGCTGCAGATATCCGCTGGTGCGGTAGCCCAGGCAGATCATCCACCATGTGGAATCGGTTGCCTGAACGAGGTCGGCATGGCCCAAGCCTTGAATCGGACTGTTCTGCATTTTCATGTTGAAGTGCGACAGGATGGGATTGTCAGGGTTTGGCTCGTAGGGGCCGAACAGACTCTTGCTTCGCAGAATGTTCACATGATGCCCATGCTCTGTACCGCCCTCAGCTAATAGCAGATAGTAGTAACCGTCTTTTTTATAGATGTGCGGACCTTCTGGATAGCGTCCGCCAAGGCCTGTCCCCAAATGATGAATCTCTCCCAATTGCTTACCTGTTTCCACATCAATCTCACAGATCTTGATGTCGCCTTCCTTCCAAAGGAAATAGCATTTCCCATCTTCAAAATAGAGCGTGGGGTCGCAACTGCCGATGGCAAAGTCAATTACAATGGGCTCTGACCACTCGCCGTCGGGATGATCGGTCCAAACATAGAAGTGGCGGCGCGAAGGAAAGACTGTCGTCACCATGTAGAACCGACCGTTGTTATAGCGGATGGTGGGTGCATAGATGCCACTATTGCCGTCAGTCTCTTTCAGGTCAATCTGCGACGGACGGGTCAGACAGTTACCTATCTGTTCCCAATTCACTAAGTCTTTTGAGTGGAACACGGGTACGCCAGGGAAATACTGGAATGTGCTGTTCACCAAATAAAAGTCGTCACCCACTCGGCAAACACTGGGATCGGCGTGAAACCCCGGCAGTACAGGATTCTTAAATCCCTGAGCATTCAATTCTGTTACAACTTCAATATCTCCGAACGCCATCCTTTCACCTGCTGCTAACCTTTCGGCATCGAACTTGAGGATGCGGGCCTTGGTAGCGGGGAACTTGATGGTTTGCCAGATGGGATTATTCACGATATTCGAGAATTCGCCGGAGGCCAGTTTGGTCCATTTGCTCCAGTCGGAAGAGGCCCATAGGGTGTAATGGGTGATAGTACCATCTTTCGTATTATGTGGTGGCAGATAGCGGAACGAGGTGATGGTCTGCTCCTTGTCCCAGTCGATCATCATCTGCGTAGGACTGCTGAAGAAGATGTGCAGGCCAGAGGATTTCTTCTCGCCGCTATTGGGAATGTCAGCGTTGAGTTCAGGAGCCAGATACACGCCCATCTTCTTGATGATAGGTTCGGCCTTGGCATCTGTGATGGTGAAGCGCAGTTTTGTGGCCTTAATCGTTGGAAAACAGATGATGCGACGGTGACCGATGGTGGTGAGCCCGTCTCCGTTCTCCACCAATGCATCTTTCAGCGACTGCCATTTCCCGTCGACCAAAGCCTCTAGCGTGAATTTCTTTACCCGCTGTCCCAGAGCGATATCTTCTTCAGCGAGGAAACGGTTAAAGACGGTAGGCTTGCCGAAATCTATGATGGTTTCAGATGCCTTAGTTTGTATCTTTGCTTTTTCAACAAGGTTCGTCTTAAATACCTCATCAATCATCTTCTTAAAGGCGATGCCGCGCAGACTGTCGTTAGGATGGATACGACCATTGGGCGCGATGGGGAAATTGAGCAGCAGCGTAGAGTTCCGTCCCACTGATTTATAATAGGTGTCCATCAGTTTCGACAGACTTTTCACGTGTTCATTCTCTGTCTCATGGTAGAACCAGCCTGGACGGATGCTCGTATTGGTCTCTCCCGGACACCACACATCGCCATCTTCCACTCCATAGTGCAGCATGTGCCAGGGCGTTTCGCCCTTCGAAGGCATCAGACTCCAGTTGGTCTCACCCACATTGCCGGCCTCTGTACCAACCCAACGTAGGTCACCGCGGTCGCCGCCATCGTTCCAGATGACAGCCTTGGGCTGCAGTTCACGAATCATACGGAATGTTTCAGCCCACCCGTAGTAGGTTTTTCCGTCTATCTTGCGTGTCTCGTTCGCACCGCCATACCAGCCGTCGCCACCGTTAGCCCCATCGAACCACACTTCGAAAATCTCTCCGTAGTTGGTGAGCAGCTCGCGCAGTTGGTTGCGGAAGTAGGTGACGTATTCCGGACGACCATAGTCTTTGTGGTTACGATCCCAGGGCGAGAGATAGACGGCAAACTTCAGCCCCTCCTCGCGGCAGGCATCAGCCAGCTCGCGCACTACATCGCCCTTGCCGTTCTTCCACGGTGTATTCTTTACCGAGTATTCCGTATAGGCACTCGGCCACATGCAAAAACCGCAATGGTGTTTGGCTGTGAAAATGATGCCCTTCATGCCGGCCTGCTTGCAAACACGCGCCCACTGGCGGCAGTCGAGGTCCGAGGGATTAAACAACTTCAGGTCCTCGTTGCCGAAACCCCATTCCTTATCGGTATACGTGTTCAGCGAATAATGGATGAAGGCATACATCTCCATGTCCTGCCACCGCAATTGGTTCTCGTTGGGCAGCGGCCTGAAAGGTGCATACCTCGTCTGCGCCCTCATAGTGATGCAGGCAGATACCATCATGATGATGATAGCTATTCGTTTCATCGTCATAGGTGTATTCTTCTATTTGATAGTGAGTTTCTCATTCTGATAGATATAGATGCCTGAGGGCAGCGATGCCGACAGGTCGTCAGCCATCTGTTGACCGCGGAGATTATACACGCCCTTGCTTTCGGGATTCGCAATTTTGACTCTACTGACGCCCGAAGATTTGCCATAGGCTTCGATGATGCCTTCCATCGCCGGTTTACAATAGATCTTGAGGTTCTTGCGGTCGATGAGCGTCATCACACCCTTCACGCCCCCCTGGTTCGTATAATTGATGTCCCACGTCATCGGCACCATACCCCCCAGTTCCTTACACAAACGGTGCAGTTCGTAATAGTGAAATCGGATGCTGGCGTCGTGTTTCGCCTGATTCTCGCTCTTCAGTGCTGAAAGGTTGCGCCAGTTGGCTCCGAACTCACCAATCACCACAGGCATACCCTTATCCACGAAATTGGTTTTCATTGCCATCATCTGCTCTCTCATCGTGTCCTCCTCGCCCCAGGTGGCATTATGCTGAGAACCGCTTAGATGGTTGTTCTTGCCCCAGTAGTAGAAAACCTTTCCCCATGACTCATCCTTCTCCATGCCCCAGAACTGCCAGGGGTTGTAATAGTGCACCTCGATGGCCAGCAGATTCTTTGCGGGATCATTCAGTTGAAAGAATCTCGAGGCATACTTCACCGTCTTGTCGATATTGGTCGAAGGCCCCTGTACCACGAGCACGCGGTCATTGTTCTTTCCTCCTACAGCACGGACGGCATCAATAAACACCTGTTCGTAGGCCAGCAGGTTGTCGATGGTCGTTGCTTTGGGGCTGTCCTCCGTATTGGGCTCGTTAAGTCCCGCGAAGATCAGTCGTTGGTCGTAGTCTTTGAACGCCTCTGCTATCTGCGTCCAGACGGCCTTCAGCACCTCTTTGTTCTTCGCCACCTTAGCCTGATCCGTATCAGCGATGTGCTCCTCGAGCCAGCCACCGTCCCAATGGTCGTTGAGCACCACATAGAGGTCGGCCTTGATGCAATAGTCCACCACTTCCCTCACTCGGGCCATCCAGTCCTTGTCGATCGTGTATTGGGTGGCGTCGCTGATATGTCCCAGCACCCACGCACAAGGGATGCGCACAGACCTGAATCCCTGCGCCTTCACAAATTCAATCAGTTCGGGTGTGGTTTTCGTCCCTTGCCAGCTGGTTTCTGCATTGAGACCGGCCTTGTTGTTGAACAGGGCCCCCTGACCCGATGAGGCCTCGAAGGTATTGCCAAGATTCCAGCCTGGCGACATCGCGTTAACCACTTCCATCGCGCTCTTCTGCGCTGTCATCCCAATTGTGCTCAGCCCTACGGCCAATAGGATCATCAAAATACGTCTCATCATTTCTAATTGGTTGTTGATTATTTCTTGTTGATAAATGCTTTTGGCTGCAAAGATACGATTTTTACCTGAATCTTTCAAATGTTTAGGGAGAAATATTCAAAACAAAAATCAATAGCGCCGCCGGCAAGAGGGGTGGTGATCGCTAATGGAAAAAAATGGCTGATGAAATGAAGCCTGCCCCCAAAATAAAATCCCGTACCAACGAATGATACGGGAAAATTTCACTTCGGCTGTAGGTCGGCATACTCATGGACGACGCTCCAGCCATAGTTACTATGACTACCAATGCAGGCGAATAACCCGTGATTGTTGCTGTCTTTGTCTGTGCCTGCCCCGCCATAGTAACAAAGGCGAGGAGAATGGTGATGATGGTTTGCTTGTTCATGTTCGTTTCGTTTTGTATTCTAATGTTTTGAGCTACAAAGTTACATCGAAGCGGGCAAAATAGTCCTCAGCAAAACATAAAAAAACAAAAAAATGGCTATCGAGGGCGAAAATCTGAAAATAGTTTCAGAGTTTTGCGCATTCTTACATATACAGTCCGAAGGAGAGTGAACGGAATCTGATGCCGCCATCCTTCAGCACGTCATCGTTGGAATACTTCACGTAGAACGGAACGCCACCGACGCCCAGGCGCAGCATCCAGTCGATAGTGATAGGCCGCTGGCGGATATCCTTATCCACCTTTTTAATATCATCGCCATACATCGAATATTCTGTCTTGATACTGGCGTAAGTATTGAAGTTCACCACAGGCCCAAAACCTATCCAGAAATCTTCGTCGAAGCTATAAGTATAGGATAGATTGGCCGTGACGGAGAATACCTTGATGCGCGAGAAATCTGGCGACACCTGCAAAGGATACTTTTCTATAACGACATTACCGTCTGGCGCTTTGGTGAAATGCATATCGCCTGTCATACGATAGTTCTTCCAGTCGATACCGAGGCCCAGCGAAACGGTATTATGCTCCCGATAGTCGAAATGGTGATCCCACTGTATCAGAGTGGCAAATATTTCCCACGACTTGAAGGTCGAGAAGTCAATACGTGCATCGGCGTTGGTAGGAGCAGTGAAGCCGAGTCCGAAGTGAGCCGACAATGAATTGCTGGAACCACGTCCCCGGCCGTCATCTCTCTTCTTGCCAACTTTCACACTGGGAATGAGTTCCCAACGGTCGCGGCCGATGTGGGTGGTACTTACATAGTTGGAATCCACCAGTTGGATGGTGTTCTGATAAGTGAACTTATCGTCACCTTCCTTGCCCGTAACGAGAATTTTCTGCAACGAATCGCTGGTCACGATGGTCACTTTCTTAGGGTTGTGAATAACTACGGTATCGTTCTCTTGTGCGCTGGCAGTTGTTGCAACGGCGAGCAGCGCAATGGTCATAAGTCTTTTCATAATACTTTGTATTTATTTCTTATTGATTATCTCTTCTAATTTATTGATGTCACTGATAGTCCCCTCCATGTAGATGACCATCACCTCACAAGGTTTTTTCTTACCTTCGAATACATCCTGATAGCACAGAAACCGGTTCTTGCCTCCTTGCGGACTCAACTGAATATGTATCGTATATGACTGGCCTACCTCTGTCCCCGTAGCGTGATGTCCACGACCATCCTCGTCGATAATCCGACGTAAGCGCGCCACTTCCTCAGTGCTGGCCGAGAATCGAAGACTGCGGTAGAAGGTCAATTGATACTTTGCCAGCGTCCTTCCCCTCACACGGGTCTCAACCATTCGTTCCCGCGGGATGATGCGTCCCTCAAACAAGTCATTGATACGAAGCCCCGTTTGTGCTACGCTGAATGTCAAATGACATAAGACAAATGATAAACTTAATAAGAGTCGTTTCATATCTGTTTCCGTTTTATTCGATTCCAAACATACCTTTCAGTTGTTCCTCCACAACATCGCTACCATCGTAGGTTACAACGGTCATCGTTTTCTGCATTTCGCAGATGACGATATCACGGTCGGTAATACGCTCGCCATAGATATAGGCCACACACTCATCTTCACTCTGGCTCATCTGTTGCTGCCAGACCATTGTTCCACTAACAATCAGCAGGACCACAGCAGCTGCCGCAGCTATCCATCGCCTCATCGTCACCGTCTTAGCAGTGCCTTTACCAAGAGTCTGCTGCCGGAATCCTCGGAACATGATGGCATATGGCAACCATTCCTCAGGCACATCCGTAGCCGAGCAGAAGTAGTCGGCCAGTTGCTGTTCCTCCATTTCTGTCGCAGTTCCGGCCATAAAGCGGTTAAGCCATTCTTGTATTTGTTTTTTGTCTGTCATCTTATCTGCTGATTTATCAATTCTACCATTCTTGTTCTTGCTTTTGAGAGCAGGCCCCTCACCGATGATTCCGATGTACCAAGCACAGCTGCTATCTCCGCAAAACTCATGTTTTCAACATTCCTCATCTGCATCACGCGTTGCCAGTTGGAAGGCAAACGGTTCATGGCAATTGTGAAGGCCTTGTCCGATTCTGATGTCTCTAATTGGCGCAGCGGAGTATCGTCGCTTTTGTGGTCGAACTTGTCGAGCAATCGCATGAGCGGATGTCGTCGTTTCTGTCTCAGCCGGTTCTTGGCCATATTCTGTGCCGTCACTACAACATAAGCCGCCAGTCGCGCCTCATCCAGTCTTTGCACGTTCTCCCACATCTTGATCATAGCTTCCTGCGCTACATCCTCAGCCTCATCGCTATCCACGAGAGCCAATGCTGCACCTACGGCTATACGCCGCAGTTCTGGTGCCCGGGATATGAAGCGCTCTCTGTCCATCTGTTTGCTTTTACATCATTAATACACCGAAATGGGGAAAATGCTACACAAAAGTACGTAGTTTTTATAGTCATCCCAAAAGTATTTCCCTATACTATTTCGGGAAATCCCTAAAACAATTTATTATTTCCTCAAATAAATGCCACTTATTGTTGAATACTTGGCTCTTATTTAAGAATAAGTGGCTCTTGTCTGACAAGATAAAGTTCTTTTCGCGTATAGTTGTTATACTCAGGTTTTATGTGTTCTTTATGCCCCTTCTGCCCCCTTACATCAAATGGGCAGTTCCCTTTTAGGGGGCAGAAGGGTCAGGAGGGGCATTTGTTTTCTGTAATTCTATACTACTGCGGAATCACACTCATCTTCCTGTCGCGCATTAGGCGGGGGCGGAGGAGGATTCTAATCTAGTTTTATTACTTATTTAGATGTTTGGTCCTCTATCCAGCAGTCTGACATTCGGGAAGCGTTTCTTGATGGCGGCTTTCTCTGCATCGGTCATATTCCCCTCGATAGTAAGTCTGTCGATCGTCATTTTGTCCATCCATTCCGGCAGCGCGACTATCCCAGTAAACACAAGATGCAACGACTTGATGTGCCCCAGCTGTGACAGCATGCTGGGCACTTCCTGAACGCGCAGGTGAATCCACCCGTTTTCGTTGTCTTTCTTGAGTTGATTCAACATGTCTTTTTCGTCCTGTGATATGCGGACGAGCCTTACCAATTTAGGGCGTAGTTCTTCGGTGTGGGCATTCACATATCTTGCGAAGCCCTGACTGATGACGAGCCATATCATATCGGGCGAGAGCGTCACAGACAAATGATTGGCATATGCCTCGACGATGCTCCTGTAGAAAGCATCCTTGCCCATGGACTTGAGGTTGTTCTCTTTGGAGAAGCTGGTTGCAATAATATGCTGTACATCTATGGGAATCTGTTCTTCCGAAAGCCAATACTCGGCAATGCCCTTGCCTGTATACAGATTGTCGAAAAAGGCGTCTATGGGTGTGATATGCTCATCAACCACGAAAGAGATGCTGCCTTTTTTGCGGACAATGATTTTAATAGGGAAGTCTTCGGATGCCGCTTTCGTGGAGAAGGCGGACTGGGTGTCAACAGTGGCCACGGTCTCAGTACTGTCCGCCGATAGCCTTCAGCAAAGTATAAAAAAGCATAAAAGCGAATGTGGAAAGTAAAAATCCGAAAATAGTTTCAGAGTTTAATACTGTTTAGAGTAAAGATGTACCATTATGCCAAAAGTAGGAGATTTTTTTCTATCTCTGTGATGTGACTATCTTTTACGCCGCAGTCTTGAGCGATTGTGCGCCAATGGCTGACGGCATCGATCACCTCGTCTACAATCTCGGCACTACGACGGATTCCCATCTTTTCACCAACAGTAAGCAGGTCCTGACGCGTAAAATCGTCTTGTTTACCATTAAGCGATAACTGATGTTGTCCAACCCATCTGCCGCCTGGTTTATATGAGTAGCACAGGTCATAGGCTGGAGCTAACTCCCATTTGCCTTGGTGGTCCATCAAAAACGAGAAATTCTTAGTGTGGTCGTCGTTATTTCTAGCCACAACATTAAACACCATTCTGCGATACAGTTGCAGCGTGGCATCCATATTAAGACTCATCTTGCGAATAATACCGAAAATCTCCTCGTACGAATGGCGTTGGTCTCTGTCAAAATGGGCCAAACCTGCAACCGTCTGCATGTGAATCTTTTCGCCATCGTTGGTACGATCAAAGCGGCGAGTCATAAAATGATGATTATCACCTTCGGTCAGCAATCTGCATTCGGTCATATTTATGCCGCAAGCCCGAGCCATTTGGTAATAAGCATATTCTACATTCCCAATACCCTTTGGATTTTCCATTATTGAACCATGTTCAGAATATGTTACACCATCAAACTTTAACAGCCAATAACCAAAACCATCAGGAGCCTTCACCTGTCCTGAGCGCACTTCGTTTGTCTGTTCATTGTAGGCTATAATAGCTTTGGGTTTAGCACCACCAGCCGATGTTCCAACACGTAGAATATCGAGTATCGTCTTGTCTTGCTGGAACATGCGTTCCTGAAAGGCTTCCCTCTTTGTAAATATGTCCTCGGCCAATCGCGTTAACTCATCGATATAAATCTCGGTCGACTCGTTCAGAACGTCAGAAGCCTTACTTGGCTCAAACTCCAAAGCTCCCATAGCTCGTTGCCCTACATAGCACAATCGCTCCAATGGAGTTATCTCGCCTATATGCAATCCCTGACGAGTAAACCACTCTGTAATAATCTGATTACCAAATTTATCGGGCAGCGCATCGGCTATTAATCCAGGTAATCCTTTAAAGCAGTCGGTTCTATTTGCAGGAAAGGAGAAAGGGCGATTTCCCAAAGATAATGGCATTGTGAGTGGAGCTGGTTCGATACCAATACGTCTAAAGCCATTGTCATATTCAAACACGGCCATACCCATAGCATTATCCCATGCTATCGAACCTACCATTTGCCCCCAAAGATTTATATCAACTATTAGATCTTCCATCGTCGTTTAATCTTCCTTTTTATGTCGTATTCTCTGTACCTTTTTACCTTGTATCTTTCGCATTTGTAGCGGACTGATGCTGAGTTCAGGAAGCAGAACATCTAGATTTTCAAGCAGCCCTATAGTTCTTAAGATGCTTATAAACAATAAGGTAGATATAGGATTGCCTTGTTCTACTCTTACTATTGTTCCCATGCTTACGCCCGACTTTTCAGCCAGTTCGCTTTGAGTCATTTCCATTCTCATGCGATAGTCACGTATTCTGCGTCCCATCTTCTGCAAGATAGCAGGGTCACTTAGTTCTGTCCACATATCGTTCTGTTTTTTGTTTGCAAAGATAATATAATTTTCAATATCTTGCAAATTAAACAGAGAAAATAAAGTTAATTTATAATATTTTAGTAATTAAGTTATTCTGCCATTAGACGGCAAGAGCGTTTTTGCGCCGGCTTTAAACACATTCTTTCTACGCATCCGCACGATGTCCTGCACATTATTGATTATACTCATCATACCAAAGGACATCACCAAGGCGAGGGCTGTGGCGGCTATTGGGCGGGAATATTCGGCAAGCCAGAGAAGGAAACCTATCTGCACTTGGAATGCAAAGAGCGGCACGTTTCAGAGCCCAGGCTATCTTCTCAGAGTCCACGGCATCCGTCTTCAACGCCTTCTCCTTGCCCGTTGTGGGAATGTCTGCAGCATGGACCACGA
>CACWSX010000017.1 GCA_902763615.1 uncultured Prevotellaceae bacterium
CCAGCAGGGGAGCAGTTGGCCGAAGGGTTGAATTATGTACAATTTTAAATAACTTCTTTTATTAACATTTTAAATTTTAAAAAATTATGGACAAGAAAGATTTGAAATTCTATGAGACTCCTGCTGCTGAGGTGGTGGAGTTCGATGTTGAGGCTCAGTTGTTGGCTGGTAGTCCTACCGGAGGCGGTAGTGAGGACATTCCCGCTGAGAATATTGATCCGGGCTTCTTCGACTAATTCTTATGAAAAGAAACAATTATTTTATTAACAAAAATTTATTGTCTTATGAAACTTAACAAAATTTTTATGGCACTTGCTGCAACAGCTATTGTTGGCTGTACCAGCGATGATCTGAACGATTTCAGCGCAAAGCAGGCTCCTGAGGATTCCCGCATGATTGAGCTGAGTCCTAACTTTGTGCTTGCCGGTGTTGGCGAAGAGGGCGCTATGACCCGTACACACTGGGAGCAGGATCCCGAGACTAAGGCATTAGTCAACAAGTTCCTTCCCACCTATACTACTGCACCGGATGGTACTAAGATGTTGGACGAACTCGTTGAGGGTGAGAATTATGAGAATGTCGGTCTTTGCTGGCTGGGAGAGACTACCGGAGCAGAGGTCTACACTAACTATCAGTTCTCCCACTTCGGCTGGCTGAAAAAAGGAGAAACAGAGGCTGAGGTAGACAACTGTGATCCATTTAACTTGTATAATGGTGTTGCGTATAACGAAATCAAGCCGACTAGTGGTACTGCAGGTAAAGAGGCTAACCCAGCAACCGACGGTTTTACTCTTCCCTCTGCTCCAATTGATAAGACTTCGTGGGAACTGAACTACAATTCAGGTGTCTACAAGACTGATAACAAGACTATCTTCGGTGGCAAGTATATCGTTTACTACCCATACGATCCGAAGTTCCAGGAGAAAGGCACTATCCCTGCAAAAGCTGTAACTTCGTTTGATTGGAATATTTCTACTCTTCCTACTAAACCTTATGAAGCACCGGAGCTTGGTAAGGCTACATTCCGTTATTCTGCCCCTGTTGACATTGAGGGTGGAATGAATGCAGCCAACTTTGGCCTGTTTAACCTCTCTACACTTGTTCGCTTGAACGTATTTACTGCTACTGCTGCAGATGCATACAATGATAGCGAAATTGACAAGGTTATTCTCTATAGCGAATCAGAGAAGCTTTACAAGCAGGCTAACCTTGGCGCAGACAAGATTGCTGCAGGCAAGAAGGGACAAGAGCTCTATACTGGTGAACCAGAGGGTACTAAGACTATCACCGTCAACTTCACGGGTCTTACCTTACCTAAATTGAATGTGAAAGCTTCTACTAAGGTAAGTGCATATATCACCGTTCTCCCGACAACTGTTGACGACCTTGTAGCTCTTGTACACGCAACTAAGTCTGGTGAAAGTTTTTGGTATCGCGTAAAATTGCCTGCTACTGAATTCGAGGCTGGTAATGGTCAGGTTATAAATATCACCGTTAAGGAAGCCGACATCACGTCTGACTATGTTGTTGTTGACCAGACATCTCTCCAGGCAGCACTTGTAGCTGCTAATGCAGCCGCAAGCGAAAGCAATCCTCAGAAGATTACTGTAATCGGCGATGTCAAACTTGGCAGCAACTTCAGCATTGATAAAACAACTTATCCTAAAGGCAAATATATCACTATTGATGGTGGTGCCATCATCGTTCCTCAGGGCGTGACTCTCACTATTGAGGCTCTTAAGGAAATGAAGTCAGATATCCGCGTTCTGGGTAAGGATTGCTGCACCCCAGGAGTAGACGGCGGTCGTCTTGTCGTTAATAGCACAAGCACAGATCCTAAAGACGTTATAACGCTTAATAACGTTACATTGGAGAAGACTGAAGCAAAAGTTTTAAATGAAACTGATTTTACAAAGTATAACCCAATGGTAACTTACCAGGGTACTACAGGTGCTGCTAACATTGTAATTGCTGATGACAAGAAGGTCAATGTTATTGGTGGTACTGTAAAGGTAGATTGGGCTGTAGAGCATAAGGGTGACATCGAGATTGCTAAAGACGGAAAGGTCAATGTCAGTGCCACAGGTAATCTCAGCTTCCTGGGTAGCACCGTTGATAACTACGGTACAATCGAGGTAGCGAAGAAAGGTCAGTTCTACATGAAGAACGCAAACGGCACCTCTGTCTGGACTGATGGTCAGACCATGACCAACTATGAAACTGGTAAGTTCATCCACAATGTGGACGCTGTTGTCGGTACTGCCGTTCAGTTCATGAACCAGAATGGTGAATACCGTTGCCGTGTTGACAAGCAGAAAGCGCTTGACGATGCATACACACAGTGGACTGCATGTAACGTCATCGAAATGGTTGATGCTGGTGCTGCTACCTATGACCTTGCTAAAGCATGCCAGCATAAGCATAAGGGTGTGGACAAGTATATTGATATTGAAGTTAATAATCCTTCTAATGCCACCACATTCAATGATCCGAATACTCCTAATAGTGATGGTAAGAATATTAATATTGGCAACCTTACAGTTGTGAAAGGTTCTAAGCCGCTTACAATCAATTATCCGAAAATTGGTACTAGCCAGCGTCAATTGACTGTAAATGGTAATATGACTGCTTCAGAAAATACAACTCTTACGGCATCAGATAAGATTACTGTCACTGGCAATCTTGCTATTGACAACAAAGCAACACTGACATATGTCGGAGGAAAGAAGATTGTAAATGGACTTAAGGTTAATGGCGACATCACAGTCACAGACGCTACGTTTGATGCTTCTGCAAATGATGCTATTAAGATCGAGTGTACGAACTTCTCTCTCATCAAGAAGGATGCTGCTGGTACTGGAGCTTCTGCTGAATTCGGTAACCGTGAATCGGGTAATACCGACAAGAGCATGATTGTAAATGGAACAATCAGCAACGGTAAGGGCTGTACATTCACTATTGATCCTGCTAGTGGTGCTAACCTGCTTGCTTGGATTACTTGTTACAAGGTTGAAGGTGAAGGTACCTTTGCAGGTACTCCTACAGTTATTCAGCCTGCTGAGTAATTCTTCGGAATTAGATCATTTAATCGAGAAGGTGCGTACCTGCACCTTCTCGATATTTTCCACAGATTCAAGATTTGAATAATTCATGAGTCATACCAGATGCCTTCTTCCCGTCATGTGTGGCATTCATCTCGGCCTTCTCTTCTCTTGCGCGGCCAAGAGTCCGTCGGAGCCGTCGATAGTCTTCAATGACACGATCTGCCACCTCGCGCTGAACAAGGACACCCCCCGTGACTCCTTCGACTTTGTCTATAAGAATGCTGGCGACAAGAAGCTCGTGATCTACACCGTCGACCCTTCCTGCGACTGCCTTACCGCAAAATTCGAGCAGACGTTGCTTGCCAAGGGCGATTCGTCATACATCCGCATTTATTTTGACGCAACCAACGAGCAAGGAGAATTCTGGCGCACCCTCGATGTCTATACAAACGCGAGAAAAGAACCCTACACGCTTGAAATCGAAGGGACGATAGAATAAACACGCAAGCCGCCCAGCCGGTGGGCAATGATGAGAGGTTCGAATCCTCGCTTTGCGACTATTACTTAATTTAAAAGTAATAAATATGTTAATTTAGGGCTTCTCGCTCGTGAGAGTCGGATTGCTCACACATAAAATTTAATTTGGATTATAAAATTAAAATCTAATCTGTCGCCAACTCGTGAGGGCCCGCGACAGTTTAAAAAGAAAACATTATCAGGAAAGGGCTTCGTTCTTAGTAATGTTGGGCGAGTAGCCTTAAGCCTGGGGAGCGTAAAGCCCTCCCTGATTTCGTTCACGCAAGCCGCCCGGACGGTGGGCAATGATGAGAGGTTCGAGTCCTCGCTTTGCAACCATTACTTAATTTAAAAGTTTTAAATATGTTAATTAAGGGCGTCTCGCTCGTGAGAGTCGGATCGCTCGCACATAAAATTTAATTTGGATTATAAAATTAAAATCAAACCTGTCGCCAACCCGTGAGGGCCCACGACAGTTTTTATTTTATCGACCAAAACCAACAATTATCAGCCAATTAACAATTATTAGCATAAAATATGCCTGTTATTCCACATATTTTATCTACCTTTGCATCGCAGTTCCCAAAAAGGGATGAAGATACGACAAATTATTGTAACATCTATAACTTTTAAACTTTTTAAATTTATGAAGAAGTATTTGATGACAGGAATCGCTGCACTTTCTATGTGCTTTGGATTCACAAGTTGTTCTCATGACTTTGACAACCTGAGTCAGGAAGAGATTGACCAGATGAAGGCTAACGAAATCGTTGAGAACTACAAAAAAGCATTTGTTGCTCAATTTGGCCAGCCTGCAGCAGATCAGGACTGGGGTTTTGGAACAACAACTCGCAGTTTAACGCGTTCAGAGAATGCCAATGCAAATGAATGGGCAGACCCCAACAAGGCTTATGGTGGCTTGTTGGTTCCACCTCCCTTGACTAAGGAGCAGAAAGATGTAGTGACAAAGTATTTCCAGATTACGAGAAATTTAGGTTATGAGGATCCCCATTGGACAAACTATTTTATGCAGCAGGTATATAAGGGACACACATCTCCAAGAGATGGCTACTCTCCTGAAGCTTACTTGGCAGCAAATGGTAGCACCTACCTCTATGCCTCTGATCATATGGATCACCTTGCTGCCATTGATGGATCTTTCGTTGATCACATTAACAATTTCAACCATGGTGATTGCAGTACGAATGGTACAGTATTGGATAATGGTGGCAATGCCAATGACGGCCCGTTCCACAGCGATAAGATTATGTACATGAAAGAATCAACTACAAAGTCTTTCGGATACTATAACAGCAACGGCTCTGTACGCCGCACTGAGTACACAGGACTGGTTAGTTATAAGACAATTATGAAGGCTCTTGGTTCTGAGGCTGATTGTCTGGATGATGGCTGGAACCGTTCGTTCATGGGCTTCGACTTCGAGCAGATGGTAGGTCCTGAAATTTATGCAAAAGGAGTTAGCCGTCCAGATGAGAATGGTAATTGGCAATGGTATGCCGATGAATATGTCATGTTTGAGTGGAAAGGCCAGAAATATAACATGCTCGTCGCTGAACAGAACATGTATTGTGGCACACCGTTAGATATTTCTGATGCTCAAGTGCAAGAAGATGGTTTCATTGACAACCTGCTGGCACAAGGCTATCTGCCTGTAACTGGTGGTGCTAATAAGAAGTGGGTGAAGGTCGGTGGTTGCGCAGACGGCTACTATAGCGACTGGATCGTATGTTTGACCGAAGCCAAAACGTCTCAGACTCCTCCCCCACCATCTGATGACGTTTATTCTATCCGCGTGATTGCTGAAGACCTTACTTACGGTCAGGATCTTGACACAGACTTCGACTTCAATGATGTTGTATTTGATGTTTGCTTGAAAGCAAATGAAACTAAGATCAGACTGAAGGCTGCTGGTGGTACACTGCCTCTGATTATTGGCGTTGAAAATCCTGACAACAATCAGAATTATCTTTCAAACGAGGTACACAACCTCTTCGGCGTTGCTGTAAATGTCATGGTGAACACTAATGCTCAGCTGAAAGGATTAAATTCTGCAAGCAAGGAAGATAAATTCCTTACTCTCAATACGGCCTATAGTAACGCTAAAGATATACCCGTTTATGTAAAGAAGAACGGTACCTGGGTTGAGTTGACAGCTGTACAAGGCGAACCTGCTTCAAAGATTGGTGTAGATATCAATTTCCAGTGGGTTAATGAGCGTCAAAGCATGAAAGGCAATTATCCTCTCTTCGTGGATTGGGTTCAGGCTGATGCTACATTTAGAAGCCAGATCAAGTGGTGGTAATAGAATCATCAGATACTTAGATAATAACTTAGTTGAAGGGCGCCTGCGCGAGCAGGCGCTCTTTGTGTTTGCGGATTATGTGGCTATCGTGCGATTTAATGCGTAATAAGTAGCACTTATTGGAAAATACTCTTGGAGTATTGCAGAATACTTATGGAGTATTGTAGAATACTCTCGTAGTATTTGGGGCATACCAAATATACCCCCATTTTTTAGAAGGCCTTCCAACACTTTATCCTTGGCTTTCCAACAATTGCCAGGAAGCCTTCCCGCAAAAATTGCGTAGGCACGTACACTTTCGCATCGGTTCTTATTGTGTAATTCGAAAAAAATGTGTACCTTTGCCCCTGATATGGTATTGAATTGGATTTGGATCGCATTTTTCATCATCGCCTTTGTGATTGCGCTGGTGAAACTGGTGTTTTTCGGAGACTTCGAGGTGTTCCCTGCAATGATGGACTCGACGTTCTCCTCGTCGAAAACGGCCTTTGAGATTTCCTTAGGTCTGACAGGTGTGCTCGCCCTCTGGCTTGGCATCATGAAGATTGGCGAGAAGGGCGGTGTGGTGAATATTCTGGCCAAGATACTGAGTCCGCTGTTCACAAAACTGTTTCCTGATATCCCCAAAGGTCACCCCGTCACGGGCTCCATCTTTATGAACATCGCAGCCAATATGCTGGGCCTCGACAACGCAGCTACGCCCCTTGGCCTGAAAGCGATGGAGCAGATGCAGGAGCTGAACCCCAAGAAAGATACGGCCACGAACCCGATGATCATGTTCCTGGTGCTGAATACGAGCGGTCTGACGCTGATACCTATTTCTATTATGGTGTATCGCGCTCAGATGGGAGCTGCCCAGCCTACGGATATCTTCATACCCATCCTGCTGGCCACATTCTTCTCGACTTTGGCTGGTGTCATCATCACGAGCCTCTATCAGAAGATCAACCTGCTGAACCGTACCATCCTGCTCACTCTGGGTGGTGCAGCCCTCGTGGTGGCAGCCATCATCTGGGGCTTCGGACAGTTGGACTCCGTGCTGATGAACAAGGTGAGCACTTCGACAGCCAATATCCTGCTGATGACAATCATCATTGCCTTTATCCTGGCTGGCATCAGAAAGAAGGTAAATGTATATGATGCCTTCATCGAGGGCGCAAAAGACGGTTTTACAACAGCCGTCCGCATCATTCCCTATCTGGTGGCAATCCTCGTTGGAATCGGTGTTTTTCGTGCCTCTGGAGCGATGGATATGCTCATCGATGGTATCCAATACACAGTTGAAGCCTGCGGTGGCAACAGCGATTTCGTAGGCGCCCTGCCCACAGCCCTCATGAAACCGCTGAGCGGAAGTGGTGCACGAGGCATGATGGTGGATGCAATGACCACCTATGGCGCTGATTCGTTTATCGGACGCCTGAGCTGTATCTTCCAAGGATCCACGGATACCACCTTCTATATCCTCGCCGTTTACTTTGGCAGCGTAGGTATCGTGAAGACGCGTCATGCTGTGACCTGCGGACTTTTGGCAGATCTGGCAGGCATCATCGCAGCCATCGCAATCGCATATATGTTCTTTGGATAAACAGATATGGGCAAACTTCAGACAATAGCAAAAGATACGGCCATTTATGGTCTCTCGAGTATTATTGGCAGGTTTTTAAATTACCTGCTTGTACCACTCTATACTGCCCAACTCTCAGCTGCATCAGGCGGCTATGGCGTCATTACCAATATGTATGCCTACGTGGCTCTGATCCTGGTGATTCTCACCTTTGGCATGGAGACCACTTATTTCCGCTTCACCAACAAAACGCATACAGACTCGCAGGTGGTCTATTCCACCACATTGATCAGTGTGGGTACTGTCTGTGCAGTCTTTGCAGCATTGGTCATTCTCTTCATCAAACCCATCAGCAGCCTGATGGGCTATGGCGATCATCCGGAGTGGGTATGGGTGATGGCTCTGACAGTAGCCATCGATGCCTTCCTATGCATCCCCTTCGCCCACTTGCGACAGCAGAAGAAAGCCATCAAGTTTGCATCACTGAAATTGCTGAACATCATGGTGAGCATCCTGCTCAACCTCATCTACTTCTATTGGATGGACGGTAAGGATGTAGGCTACGCCTTCTATATCAATCTCGTCTGCACAGCGATGCTCGCTGTATGTCTCATTACGGAATATACAGGTTTCCGCTGGACAATTGACACGAAGCTCCTGCGTACGATGCTCAGCTATTCATGGCCCATCCTCGTACTGGGCATCGCTGGCATCCTGAACCAGACAGCCGATAAAATACTCTTCCCTTATATCTACGAGGGCAGTCATGAGGAAATGCTGAAACAACTCGGTATCTACGGAGCCTGCTCGAAGATTGCGATGATTATGGCGATGATCACCCAAGCCTTCCGTTTTGCCTACGAACCGATTGTGTTCTCAGGAGTGAAGGAAAAAGGTCAGCACGAGATGTACGAACAAGCCATGAAGTACTTCATCATCTTTACGCTGTTGGCATTCCTGATAGTAATGGGATGTCTTAACGTCCATGATGATTCGGAATACCTGATCGTGAAATACATCGTCAGAAAACCAGACTATTGGGTGGGTCTGAAAGTCATACCTATTGTGATGGCAGCTGAAATCATGATGGGCATCTACTTCAACCTGTCGTTCTGGTACAAAATCATCGACAAGACCATCTGGGGTGCCTGGTTCTCTGGCATCGGATGCGCCGTGCTATTGGCTGTGAACATCATATTTGTGCCAAAGTACGGCTATATGGCCTGTGCCTGGGGAGGTGTGGCTGGCTACGGTGTGGCAATGGTGGTATCCTACTTTGTAGGACAGAAATACTATCCGCTTAACTATCCGCTGAAAAGCATTACCATCTATGTCATAATAGCTGTACTGTTGACGATGGCGATGTATTATGTACCTGATACTTACGGCTTCAGCCCTATCCTGACGCTAGCGTTCAACATCCTTTGCATCTGCTGCTATGTCAGTTATATCATCTACAAGGACCTCCCTTTGAGCAGTCTCCCAATCATTGGAAAGAAATTCAAAAAATAAGAATAAGAATATGAAGAAATTACTGCTTTTACTAGTCGCTGTTCACTGTTCGCTATTCACTGCTAAGGCAGATGAAGGCATGTGGACGCTGTACAACCTGCCAAACGCCGTCTATGAGACAATGAAAATGGAAAATTATGAACTGCCATACGGCGCTCTCTACGAAGGCGATCAGGCCGTCAAGAACTGCGTGGTCAATTTCGGAGGCTATTGCTCAGGCGTGGTTGTCTCTCCCGATGGTCTGGTATTTACCAATCACCATTGCGGCTTTGAGGCCATCCGTTCGCACTCTACTGTGGAGCACGACTATATGCTCAATGGTTTCGTATCCAACTCCTACGAAGAAGAATTGCCAAACAAGGACCTCTTCGTTAGTTTCATGATCGAACAGAAGGATGTCACCAGTCTGCTCGACTCCCTCGGCTACGAAAAGCGCGCAGAGAAAGGCACTGGCGAACAACTCGTCGACTCGCTGGAACGTGTCTTCCAGAAACAGATCAGTGCCAAGGATTCCACCCTGCGCGTGGAACTCAAACCTTTCTACGAGGGCAACAGATTCTATCTGACCACCTATCGCGACTATAATGATGTGCGCCTGGTGTTTGCCCTGCCCAAATCGATGGGTAAGTTCGGTGGCGAGACAGACAACTGGATGTGGCCACGCCAGACTTGTGATTTCTCTGTCTTCCGCATCTATGTCGACCCAAAGACGGGCGCTCCTGCAAAGTATTCGAAAGACAACGTTCCCATGCATCCGAAGAAGTGGGCACAGGTTTCGCTGCAAGGCTATCAGCCTGGTTCGTTCTCGATGACGCTTGGCTATCCAGGCAGCACCAGCCGCTATCTGTCGAGCTATGGTATTCTGGAGCGTCGCGATGCCCAGAACAAGCCTCGCTACCAGACCCGTGAGATCAAGCAGGACATCATGATCCGTCACATGCGGGCTGACGAGGCCGTACGCATCAAGTACGACTCGAAGTATGCCCAGAGTTCCAACTACTGGAAGAACTCCATCGGTATGAACAAATGTATCGACAGTATCGGGCTCATCCAGCAGAAGGCAGCCTATGAGGCCAAGATCCGTCAGTGGCAGGACTCTACAGGCTTCCTGAAGGACAAGCTCGACTTCAACAAGCTCGAGACTTTCTATAAGAAGCGCTTCAATGCCATGCGGGCGATGATGTATTTCAGCGAGACCTTCGGACGCAACGACGAGATGACCAACCGCGCCCTGAGAGTGACACGTGGTATCCAAGTGAAAGGCGACAAGGACAAGCCCAAGAAGCAGTACATTGACTTCAAGGACAACAGCGACACATGGGATCTGAACCTCGACCGTGAGGTGCTGGCAGCACTGATGAAGAACTACCGCGAGCAGGTGGAAGTGAAATACCAACCTGATTTCTACAATATCATCGACCACGACTTCAAGGGTGACTATCAGCTATTTGTAGATCACCTCTTCAAGAAATCGCAGTTGATGAAGAACAACAAGAAGATCTACGTCAATAAGAAGAACTATCACAAGGATCCGGGCGTGTCGTATGGCGAAAGTCTGATTTCCACTCTGGCAGAGATCCGTGCAGACCTGATGTCTACCAATGACAGCATCGACAATCTGGAGCGTTATCTCTGTGCAGCCAAACTGCGTATGGAGGAAGATATGCCTAACTACAGCGATGCCAACTTCACCATGCGCCTGAGCTATGGCCAAGTGGGCGAATATCTGTTGGCTGGACAGCCCTCAGGCTACTACACTGAGGCCAGCAGCATCGTCAAGAAGATGGAACAGGGCGAAAAGGGTGTTGTGGATTATGAGGCTGAGCCTATCATGAAAGAGCTGCTTTCTGCCAAGGACTTCGGAAAGTATACCGACAAGACCACTGGCAAGCTGCATCTCTGCTTCCTGTCGAACAATGACATCACTGGCGGTAACTCTGGCTCCCCGATGTTCAATGGTAAGGGTGAACTTATTGGTCTCGCCTTCGACGGCAACTGGGATAGTCTGAGTTCAGATATCTTCTTCGACTCTCAGCTGGCTCGCTGCATTGGTGTTGATATCCGCTATGTGCTCTATATGATGGAGAAATGGGGCAAAGCCGACAGATTGATTAAGGAAATCGGTGCCAAGTAAGATACTTACATAGACTGAAGTAAACGGCTGATTTCTTCGATGGAATCGGCCGTTTTTATGTATTGCTGCCAGTCGCCACGAATCATGCCTTTGCTCTGCAGGTCATCGAGCAGGGCAATGAGCGAATCCCAGAATCCCTTCATATTATAGAGGATGACTTTCTTATGATGATAGCCGATGGTGGCTGACGAGGCTACGGTAAAAATCTCGT
Source organism: uncultured Prevotellaceae bacterium (assembly GCA_902763615.1). Taxonomy (GTDB): domain Bacteria; phylum Bacteroidota; class Bacteroidia; order Bacteroidales; family Bacteroidaceae; genus Prevotella. The sequence continues at coordinate 11,305 of CACWSX010000017.1, forward strand.
CGATGGTGCCGATGCCACCAGGCAGAGCGATAAAGACATCGCTTTGATCCATCATCAGCTGCTTTCTGTCACTGAGATTATCGCAGGGGATATCCACATCGACATAATCGCTGATGCGTCCGGACTGCTCCACAATCATGGGCACAATGCCAATAGTATGACCACCAGCCGCTTTCGTAGACTTGGCAATACATTCCATCAGTCCTTGATTTACACCGCCATACACGATGGTATGGCTATTCTCTGCAGCCCACTTTCCAAGTTCTTCAGTCATCGTAAAGAACGCTGGGTCAATCTGCTGATTAGCAGAACAAAATACACATATCTTCATATCTGCTGCAAAGATACGAATTTTTTTTTGTATCTTTGCACCCAAGATGAAGACATTTGAAGAATTAGGCGTGAGTGGAGCAATCCGTAAGGCCATTGAGGAATTGGGATTTGTGCAGCCGATGCCTGTACAAGAAGAGGTTATTCCCTATCTGATATCTCCAGAAGGGAAGGATGTTATAGCCCTTGCCCAGACGGGAACGGGTAAAACAGCGGCATTTGGTATCCCGTTGCTGGAAAGGATTGACACAACCAGCAGAGAGACACAGGCCTTGGTGCTGAGTCCGACACGAGAGTTGTGCCTGCAGATTACAGACGACATCCGCGACTTTGCGAAGTATATGGATGGCGTACATGTAGAAGCCGTCTATGGCGGTGCGTCTATCGAACCCCAGATGCGCGCCTTGAAAAAGGGTGTTAACATCATTGTAGCTACCCCAGGCCGACTCGTCGATCTGATGCATCGTGGCTATGCCCGTCTGGAACAGGTGCAGACCATCGTGCTCGATGAGGCCGATGAAATGCTGAATATGGGTTTCTCGGATAGCATCAACGAAGTGTTTGAGTCATTGTCGGCAGAGCACAGCACGCTGATGTTCTCAGCCACGATGAGTCGTGAGGTAGAGCGCATTGCGAAGAAATACCTGCACGATTACAAGGAGATTGTGGTGGGCAGCCGTAATGAAGGCGCAGAGAACGTGAACCACATCTACTATCTGGTGAGTGCGAAGGACAAATATTTTGCACTGAAACGTATCGTAGACTATTACCCCAAAATCTTTGCTATCATCTTCTGTCGCACGAAGGTTGAGACGCAAGAGATTGCGGATAAGTTGATTCGCGATGGTTATAATGCAGAGTCGCTGCATGGCGACCTCTCGCAGCCTCAACGTGATCTGACGATGCAGAAATTCCGCCAGCATCTGACGCAGTTGTTGGTGGCAACGGATGTTGCTGCTCGCGGTCTTGATGTAGATGATCTGACACATGTGATTAACTTCGGATTGCCCGATGATATCGAGAATTATACCCACCGCTCAGGTCGTACGGGTCGTGCAGGAAAGAAGGGCACTTCGATTTCGATTGTACATAGTAAAGAGAAGTTCAAGATCCGCAATATCGAAAAAGAGATTGGTAAGGCCTTTGTGCAGGCGGAGATTCCGTCGGCTGAGGAGATCTGTAAGAAACAGCTCTATAAGGTAATGGACCAGATTGTAAAGACCGATGTCGATGATGAGGAGATTGCCCCCTTCATGCAGGACATCAGCCGCTATTTCGAGTATATCGACAAGGAGGAAATCATTAAGAAGATTGTATCGCTGGAGTTTGGTAAGTTCCTGGCTTACTATGCGGAGGCGCCTGAGATTGAGAAGGTAGACATGGCCAAGGAAAAGAAACCTCAGACAGACAAGCAGAAACTGCAGAACAAGGCACAGAAGGGCTACAGACGACTCTTTATCAATCTGGGTAAGCGCGATGGCTTCTATCCTGGTGAACTGATGCAGACACTAAACCGTTTTGTGGGAGGGCGTCAGGAAGTTGGTCATATCGACTTGCTCGACACGATTTCCTACTTCGAAGTGCCAGAGAAGGATGCCAAGAAAGTGATGATTCAGTTGACGGGCATTCGCTATAAGGGACACACCGTCCGTTGTAATGATGCCGACGACCCCAAGCCTGCACGTGACAGCCAATCTAAGCAGAAGTCAAAGGCCGGTAAGAAGAAAGACGACAGGCGCAGCCTAATGAATAAGGCGCCCCGTGACCTGCGAGGCCCGGAACCCGACTTCTCAGAGGAAGGCTGGGCAATGCGCAAGCCTCGGAAAAAGAAGAAAGAGAAAAAGCCCCGATGAAACGGGGCTTTTCTTATTTCAGCAAACTGTCAGCCAATTGCTTTAACTGTGCCTCATCGGCAACCTTCATCCGAGAGCGGATGGTGACCATCGGATCTACAATCTCACAATCCTTCAAGGCCTCTATCATCGACCGCATCACCTTGCCTGCCGTAGGTGCCCAGCTACCGTTCTCGATGATACCAAAGCGGCGCTTCTGATAGTTCTTGATCTGCAGGTGATAGAGGAAGTCGTGCATTACAGGGAACACACCTGCATCATAGCTCGATGCGGCTACCACAACGGTAGGATAGCGGAAGGCATCCTCGATGACCTCGGCCATATCGTCGCGACTCAAATCGCTTACTACAACTTTGGGCGCGCCCTTCTCGCGAAGTATCTCACCCAGACGTTCGGCAACGGCAGCCGTTCCACCATGGATGCTGGCGTAAGCAATGAGTACACCCTCACTCTCGGGCTCGTACTTGCTCCAAGTATCATAGAGCTTAACGGCTGCAGCCAGTAATTCGCCCTTGAGCACGGGACCATGCAGCGGACAGATGGTCTGAATGTCGAGGGCAGCTGCTTTCTTCAAGACACTCTGTACCTGCGAGCCATACTTACCACAGATATTAAAATAGTAACGGCGAGCCTCGCAAGCCCAGTCGTCAGTCTCATTAACTAAAGCACCAAATTTGCCGAATCCATCGGCAGAGAAGAGCACCTTATCCAAGTTGTCGTAGCTCATGATGACCTCCGGCCAGTGTATCATCGCTGCCCCGATAAACTTCAGCTCATGACGGCCCAGTGAGAGTGTATCACCCTCCTTAACAGTCATCACACGCCCCTCGAAGTCGAAGCCTTCAAAGAAGTTGGACAGCATTTTAGCAGCCTGGGCGCTACACACCAGTTGTAATCCTGGATATGTCTCCAGCATCCAGGCAATCAGTGCCGAGTGATCGGGCTCCATGTGGTGAGCCACCAGATAGTCTGGCTGACGACCGTTAAGTGCGGCCTTCAGGTTCGCCTTCCACGCTTCGCCCTTGCGATGGTCGGCTGTATCCAACACCGCAATCTTCTCATCGTCAATGAGATAGGAATTATAACTCATGCCCTCAGGCACCACATACTGACTCTCAAACAGATCAATGTCAAGATCGTCAACACCGATGTACTTAATAGTATCGCTAATCATATCTGTTAACTGTAATCTATAAACTGTAAACTATATTCCCGTCAACTCTTGCGCCATCTGTTGGCCAAAAGCCTTATCCACGCTGTTGTCAATGCTCTTGCAGACATTAGCAGAGAACTTCTGGGCACAGGCAATCAACTTGTCCCACTGCTCTTCTTTGAATCCGTTAAGAATCATTTCCTTCGTGATGTTGTATTTTATCAGACCATAGACGAAACCCGCGTTGAAATTATCACCAGCACCGATAGTGCTCACCGTTTCCATCTTCTCGACCTCATACTGCTTCTTGATATCACCTACAGCTCTCAATTCGACAGGATCACTGCCCTGAGTCAAGATAAAGTTCTTAGTATAGAAAGCTATCTGTGAACGATAGATGGCGTCAGCATCCGTCTTTTTATACAAGATATCAAAATCTTCAGATGAACCACGCACAATGTCAGCATACTCCAGATTCTCCAGGATATTTGGCGTGAGTTTCATCACCTCATGCTTGTGCGAGGAACGGAAATTGACGTCGTAATAGATGATAGCCCCCCGGTTTTTGGCATGATCGAGGAAAGCCGCCATCTGTGGACGAATCACGGGATTGACAGCATAGTAGGAGCCGAACATCACAATGTCATCGGGCTCGATGTCTGGATAGACAAAATCCAACTGGTCGTGTGGATGATCCTTATAGAATATGTATTCTGCATCGTTCTTCTCATCAAGAAACGCCAGAGACACTGGTGACTTCGATTCTGGATAGACGGCTATATTGTCAGCATTTACCCCATTCTCACGCGAGAAAGAGATAATGCGCTCACCCACACGGTCATTACCAGTCTCACTGATAAACGAGGCCGGAACGCCCGAACGGCCTAATGAGATGATGCCATTGAATACCGACCCGCCAGGCACAGCACCAATTGGCTGGTCATTTTTAAAGATGATATCGAGAACTGTCTCGCCAATTCCTATTACTTTTCGCATAATTTATATAAATTGATGGTGCAAAGATACAAATAAAATAAGAATAAAGAATTAAGAATAAGAAAAAATTAGTACCTTTGCGGGCAAAATGGCAAAATACAACACTCATACTCTCCCTAACGGCCTGCGGATCATCCATCTGCCATCTGCTTCGCGGGTAGTCTACTGTGGCTACCAGATAGCTGCAGGAACGCGTGATGAAAGTCCAGGTGAAGAGGGTATGGCTCATTTCTGCGAGCACATGACTTTCAAGGGTACCGAGAAGCGCAATGCCCTTCAGATTATCAACGCCTTGGAAGGCTTGGGCGGTGAACTTAACGCCTTCACCAACAAGGAGGACACCACTTTCTATGCTGCCATCTCGAAAGAACACTTTACTCAAGCTGTGAACGTACTGACGGATATCGTCTTCCACAGTCAATATCCACAGCAGGAGATTGATAAGGAAGTAGAAGTCATCTGCGATGAAATTGAGAGTTATAACGATTCGCCAGCGGAACTCATCTACGACGAATTCGAAAATATCCTCTTTGAGGGCCATCCCTTAGGACACAACATCCTTGGCAAAGCTGAGCAATTGCGCACTTATACGACAGAGGACGCCCTACGTTTCGTACATCGATACTATCGTCCTGATAATGCCATTTTCTTTGCTTATGGTGATGTGGACTTCAAGCATCTATGCAAATCACTGGATCATTCAGGCATTCCGAATCATCCGAAAATTCTGAATCATCCGATAATTCCCAAGCCCCAGACGGAAAGAACCATCACCCGTTCCCTCGGAACGCACCAAGCCCACGTCATGCTTGGCACACGGGCCTACGATATTCATCATCCACTTCGCATACCTCTTTACCTTCTTAATAATATCTTAGGAGGGCCTGGCATGAATGCCCGTCTGAACCTCTCACTACGCGAGCGCAACGGACTGGTCTACACTGTAGAAAGCACGATGGTGAGTTACAGCGACACAGGCATCTGGAGTGTCTACTTCGGCTGCGATCCTCACGACGTAAAGAAATGCCTGCACCTGGTACGCCGCGAACTCGACAAGGTGATGCAAAAAAAACTCAGTGCCACTCAATTACACAATGCCAAGCGTCAACTGAAAGGTCAGATTGCCATCGCCTGCGACAACCGCGAACAGTTTGCCCTCGATTTTGGAAAGAGTTTCCTTCATTATGGCTGGGAAAAAGACATCACCCACCTTTACGACAGCATCGACAAAGTCACAGCCGAAGACATACAAAAAGTGGCGAACGAACTGTTCGCCACAGAGAAACTAACCACACTGATTTTCCAGTGATTATTTCTTCAATTCATTAGGTACGATGGGCATAGCACCATTCTGTGTGCAGACAAAAGCACTGACGGCAACAGCAGTCTTGTGAGCCTCCTGTACAGGTTTCCCGTTCAGGATGCAGGCACAGAAACTACCTGTGAAAGAGTCGCCAGCCCCGACTGTATCAGCCACTTCCACCTTCGGTGTATCCTGGAATGAAGTCAGGCCATCGTCAGTAAAGACATACGAACCGTTAGTGCCACAAGTCAGTACCAGCATCTTCAGTCCATAGTCCTGAACCATCTTTTCACAGGTCTGACGCATGTCTAATCCATCATAGCCAAACATACGATTCACGACCACCAGTTCCTCGTCATTAATCTTTAGGATGTTGCAAAGCTTGAAGGAGTCTTCGAGTATTTCCTTCGAATAGAACTGCTGGCGCAGGTTGATATCACAGATCTTCAGGCAATCGGCTGGCGTTTCAGCTAGGAATTTGCGAATGTTCTCACGGGAAACACCATTGCGCTGAGCCAGAGAACCGAAACAGACGGCACGGGCATTCTTGGCAATTTCGGCCATTTCATCGGTATAAGGGATATTGTCCCAAGCCACACCTTCCTTGATTTCATACGTAGGGATTCCACCCTCGGCCAGTGTCACCTGCACCGTGCCTGTAGGATAAGGCACCCGAGGCATCAGGTAGTTCAGATTGTGCTCTTTCAGCGCCTCGATGGTTTCTTCTGCCAGATCATCCTCACCTAAGGCACTGATGGCAATGGTATCCAGACCGAACTGGCCTGCGTGATAAGCAAAGTTTGCAGGGGCTCCGCCCAGTTTCTTTCCTTCGGGAAGTACATCCCATAAAGCCTCTCCGAGGCCGACGATATATCTTTTCATTTTAATTTTGGGTTTTAAGTTGTTTGATATAAGTAAACAGATAGACAACACCGATGGCCATGATGATAACGGCTCCTGCCTGTCCCATTGCGTCGCTCATAAAGCCCATCAGCAATGGGAAGATGGTGCCGCCAAAGAGACCCATAATCATCAGACCGCTCACCTCGTTCTGTTTCTGCGGCATAGCTGTCAGAGCCTGGGCAAAACAGATGGAGAAGATATTCGAGTTGCCGTAGCCTACGAGGGCGATAGCCGTATAGAGCATCCACTTCTCGGTGCCAATGAAGAGGCCGCACATCGAGAGAGCCATCATCACGACACTGATAATAAAGAAACTACGGTTGTTCATCACACGGAGAAAGAATGAGCCTGTCAGACAACCGATAGTACGGAAGATGAAGTAGAGACTTGTGGCAAAGGCTGCGTCATTAAGCGTCATGCCCAGACGCTCCATCAGGATCTTCGGAGCTGTGGTGTTCGTACCCACATCAATGCCTACATGGCACATGATGCCCAAGAATGACAACAACACGATGGGCGTTCCCAAGAGTTTCAGGCACTCTGCGAAAGTAGATGGTTTACCCTCAATCTTCTCCTCTTCAATAGGTGTGACAGACAACAGGGCGGCAGCGAGAATACCCACCACGAAATAGATGGCAAAGAGCACGCGCCAGTCGTAGCCGAATGTGGGAATCACCTGCGTAGCACCCCACATGGCAAGATATGGTGCCAAGAATGAGGCGATGGCCTTGATAAACTGTCCGAAGGTGAGTGTAGAGGCAAGGTTGCCGCCACCCATCACGGTAGAAACCAGCGGGTTGAGTGATGTCTGCATCAGGGCGTTGCCGATGCCTAACAGCGAGAAGGCACAGAGCATAATGCCAAAATTCTCACCGAAGAGCGGCAGCAGCAGCGAGACGATAGTTACCACCAACGAGAGGAGAACAGTGTTCTTACGCCCGATCTTGTTCATCAGCATACCTGTCGGCACACTGAAGATCAGGAACCAGAAGAATACGAGTGACGGAAAGATGTTGGCTGTCGAATCATTCAGCGCAAGGTCTTCCTTCACATAATTAGATGCAATGCCCACCAGGTCAACAAAACCCATGGCGAAGAAGCAGAACATCACAGGGATGAGGGCAAGTTTTGTCTGTTTCATATTGATTTTATTCGTTATTTAATTTCATAGATAGCGGCTTTGCCACCCTTAACTTTGAGTATATTATACGGCTCAGAGGGGAAGACGAGGTTGGTCATTGCCATCTTACCATCTGTATCGAACACCTCGATAGAACAGCGATCGATGAATAGGCGCAATTGCTTAATCTGTCCATAGGTAGGAGCCTCCGTCACGCATGGGAAGGCATCACTGAAACTGACATCACCGCTCTTCATGCGATCCATGCTGAAAGTCTGTTTCTGACCGTCATAGATCATCACCACCTGCTCGCCTTTCGCATTCGACAGTACGATTTCGGCCTGATTCTTCACATCAACGATGATCTCGCAGGCTTCAGTCGGTTTCTTGATCTTAGCACCACGAACAGCCAACATCTCTTTTGAGGGCACCACACTCACGTAAGTCTCCTCACCACAGGTGAACAGGCCCAAGTCACGAGGAATGGAGTTGCCCGAGCGATACTGCTTGGTTGGCACTTGGTTGGCATACTGCCAGTTCGACATCCACGCCAGCACCACATGACGGTTCTCTGGGGCATTATAGAAAGAGACCGTAGCATAGTGGTCCTTGCCGTAGTCGAGCCACTTCGTCACCTTCGGCATCGACTCACAGGTGAACTTCTTGCCATCAAAGTCGCCCACAAAGTACTGGGTAGCACTTCCACCAAAAGGACCACCAGGATTGATGTTACAGATCAACACCCACTTGTTGTCTATCTTAAACAGGTCTGGGCACTCCCATACACCACCATGATTGCCGTACTCCTTGCCAAAAGAACTCTCGTACTTCCACGCTTTCAAATCCTTCGAGGAATAGATGCGCATCTCCTGACCTGCTGCCAGGATAAGGTTCCAAGCGCGGATATCCTCGTTCCAGAATGGTCTTGGATCGCGGAAGTCAGCCACATCACTGGTCGTCAGCACTGGATTGCCATCGTATTTCTGGAACGTGCGTCCACCGTCCTTCGATACAGCCATCGACTGTGTCTGATGATGGCCTGCAGAAGTATAAAGGGCAACGATCTCGTCACCATTTGTTACACACGAACCACTGAAGATACTACCCAGCCAGTCCGGCTCCAAAGCCATTGGCTGATGCTCCCAATGAATCAAGTCGCGTGAGGTTGAGTGACCCCAGTGCATATTCTCCCACTGTGAACCATAGGGGTTATACTGATAGTAGAGGTGCCACACGCCATCTTTATAAAACATGCCGTTAGGATCGTTCATCCATCCGTAGAGAGGCGTATGATGATAGGCTGGACGGAAGCGCTCACGGTTGGTGGTGTCGAAGGTGTTGGAGAACTTTATATCCTTCCAGCAGACGAACTCGCCCACAGCACCCTTCTGACGTCTGTCTCCACGAAATTCAATATCAAGCAGACAGGCACCCTTCAACTCGTAAGGCACATAATAGTCCACGCGATCAACGGCCAGCTTCACATTCAATCGCTGCACCATGTCGTTTTGGTTGTTCAATACTGCAATCGAAGCAATGTCCTCTGATTCCTGCACGGGCAGGAGCACATACTTCTTATTTTGTTCCATCTTCAGCATGGCGTGACTGTCGCCCAACACCATCGGTGTCACCTGAGCCTTAATCAAAGCCGTCGTCAGCATCGCTGCCAACAATAAAAATACCGTTCTTTTCATCTTGTTATTCATTTGATTATTTTTGAATTTGCTGCAAAGTTACAGCAAATGAGGCTCTCACACTATAATTTATGTTTCATTTACTAAGAAAAATCGTTCATTGCAACATTTTTCTGAGCAATGAACGATTTTTCTTTCAATGCCGAAACTGCTTATTGTTGACTGACTTTCACATCACTAACAGTAATGGAGCCTCCATAATTGTTGATGCTCCAGCAGTTTTTCTGTATGCCATAGATGCGCTGGGTGTAGGCACATACATCGTTGATGTAGGTCACGACAACCGAGTTATCAGTGTAGATGTCGATGTGGTAGGTGTTATCGGCGGGACGTGCGAACCAATAGCCGTCGATGCCCTCGATGAAGCCCTTGCCATAGACCTTTACTTCTTTGCCTTCATTGTCTTTCTGCAGGCGATAGCCCTCCTGCTCAAAGTTAATCTTGCGGCTGTTCTCATTTTCGGGATTGACCACCAGCGTGTAGTAAAATTCGGGATCAGTGCTGCGCACGAACGAGATGCCGAACTTGTCCCAGTTGTTAGAGGTCTTCACGGTGAATGAAATATGGTTGCAGGTGCCTAGGCGACTGTAGAGCACGTAGGCATCGTCGCCACTAAGCGTACCGCCATTATAGCCATTGCTGGCCACCACGCTGGCATCGGCTGTCTTGCTGTACTTAGCAGCCATCGCAGGCACAGCGCCAAGTGTCAGCGTACCGTCGGCATGCTGGATGATCTTATGGCAGACCAGTGCACCCGACCAGTTGGGCTCGCCACCAGCACCGACGTTGATGTTCTTGTCGTGGATGGTAGCGCCTGTGCGATAAGGACACCAGCCCCAGATATAACGGTCGGTGCCGTTGGAGGCCGTCTTGCCGGCATAGAAGGCACGACTGTCGAGCACGCCCTCATGACCATCCTTCGGCCAGTTGGCACCTGGATCGTTGAAACAAGCTTTTAGGGCTTCGAAGGTAGGCGCCATCATATATTTCACTTTACGGCTCCAGGAAGCGCGATAGCCCTCACTGTAGACGAGATACCAATAGTCACCCATTTTGAAGATGTCGGGACATTCACACATTCGATCCCAGATCATCGGGAATTGGCCGACATGCTCCCATGTCTTCAGGTCAGCCGACTTGAACTCAGCAAACTTCAGTTTGGAGGCAATGACCATGTGCCACAAACCGTCGTCGGCCACGAAGATCTGCGGGTCGCGGAAATCGCTGGCGGCATAGCCGTAGTCCTCGCCCTTCAGCATCCAGATGCGGTCCTTGGTCCATGTCTTGAAGTCGGGCGACGTAGCACGCATCACCACTTCGGTCGAGGTGTGGCCTGTGTAATAGATATAGTAGAGACCATCCTTTTCGTTGTAGACTGCACAGCCTGTGCCCAATGCGGCATCGGCCTCATACTGAGAGGTGCCCGTGGGCAGGAGTTCACCCAGCGACTCGTAACTGGCGCCATCCTTGGTAGCAACAGCCCAGAAAGGGTGGAAGGTGTAGGTGGCATTGTTCTCGTACTCCTGCAGATAGAGCACCTTGAAGTCGCCAGCTTTCTGGTCGTAGAAGGGCATCGGGTCGCCACAACGTCCGATGGCGGGATTGTAATAGGTCTGGAATCCGGCCTCGTCGGTGGAGTTGAAGAATGTGGTGGTGCCGGCCCAGTCCTTCGGGGCATCAGGACCGAAATCGTCGTCGCTGCACGCTGTCAGCGAGAGTGCTGACAGCATGAGTGCGAATGAGGAACATATCATAGTCTTTTTCATAACGTTTTTACTTCATTAAGTGATTGAATGCATTCTGAGTGATAATCGCAATATTCTTATGGAAGTTCTCCACATAGCCACCCTCGTAGGTGTAAGAGTACCAGTCGTAGCAACCCGAGCCGATGCAAATGATACCGCCCTTGCCGGCATTGGCAGGATACTCCCAGGCCACTACGGCTCCATCGCCGCCGACACCGAGGATTTTACCTCCGGTACGAGCCTCCCAGGCATTGTGGTCGTCATAGCCGCCCCAATCGGTACCAATATGATACTGAGCCGTGGAGTTGGTGATGTGATAACCGGCATCGGTGCAATACACCTCCTGCGGGTTGTCGCCTGCCACCAGGTTCTGCCAGAGCGGATGATCGTTCTGTCCCTCGAAGATGCGGAAGCTCCAAGGCCCGCCGCAAAGTTCGGCTGCATCCTCATTCTGTCCCCAACAGTTGTTGGGTGTGGTCCACTCGTCATCACCTGTCACACCGATGAACGATGGCAGGTTGGTGGCATAGCGGGTAAGCAGGAGCGCACCGCCGTTCTCATAGAATGAGCGCAGTTCGTTCTTCGTGTCGAGGGCATCGGTAGCCTTGGCCATGAAGACATCGTGACCATCGACACCGCCATCCACATGATAGTGCCACCAGATGGCCTTACACTGCGATAGGTCGATGGTTCCGGCACGCAGGTCGGCAAACGAAGCATAGAGCGAATTGGGGATATTGCCCAGCATCCACTGGCAGGCCGTCTTGGCCTCAGCATCGAGGTCATTCATCGAGGGTGCTGAACCTACAAAGAGGGCAGATGGCTTCTCGATGGCAATCACAGTGACGGTGTAGATGCTCTCGGCAGAATTGTTGGTCACCTTATAGGTCACAGGCTGCGAGAAATCCTGAGGAACACCCGAACCTGGTGTCACCGAAGCATTGGCACTGAAGGTAATGGTAGGTACCAGACTGGTAATGTCGACAGAACCTGGCACATAGACGGTAATAGTCTTTGCCTGCTGGTCAATAGCACCCTGATAGATGTCGTTGATGACAAACTGCGAGATGCGGGCCTCATCGTGGAGCACGCTCAGCGTCCAGTCCATTACCACATCACCATTAGTGACATGCAGCACCTTGGCGGCATCCATATTGAGGGTCTCGCCCTGCTTGATGTTACAGGTAGCACCGCTGGAGATGCTGAGAGCCGTCACCTGCATGGCAGATGTTGAGTAAACCTCTGGCAGACGGACGATAATACTGCGCGACTTAAGGTCGATAGTACCTTCATAGTTGTCGAGTGCAACCTTCTCAACCATACAATCTCCACTCAGCTGCAGGTCGCTGACATGATCGTCGGAGCAGGCTGCAAATGTGCAGATGAGACAGAGCGCACTTATGATGTTAAATATCTTAGTTTTCATAATTCCTTTCGTTTTTTTACCAATTACCAATGTTCTGAGTATAATGGCCGTTTGAGGCTGAGATCTGACTGAATGGAATCGGCAGATACTCGTCCTTATTGGCTGTGAAATGAGCCTCACGATAGATACCGCAGTTGTCGATCTCCTCGGAATAGTACTTGTTGAGCACGGTGGCGGCATCGCCCCAGCGTACGAGGTCGAAGAATCGCTCACACTCCATACCGAGTTCCAGACGGCGCTCCATTTTCACAATCTTGATGGCATCGTCCTTAGAGTAACTACCCTTATAATTAGTCACGTACATCTTCACGCCATAGGTATTCTGATAGTTACCGATCATCTGGGTACTGCCGGCTGCACGGGTGCGGATCTGGTTCACCAGAGCGATGGCTTGGTCAGTCTGTCCCAATTGGGCATATGCCTCAGCACGCTCCAAGAGCACGTCTGCATAGCGGAACACGATGCGGTTCATCGGACTGGCCCAGTAGCTGCCCTTAATCAGATAATTGTCGATCAGTGCGGGGTCTACGTTCTGCTTCAGCGATACATGATAGCCATAGAGTCCGTTGCTGCGACTCCAGATGCTGGTTTCCTCCATCATATAGTTCTTATTGAACATATAGGGCAGTCCGGGCATGCCAACGGTCAAGAACAGACGAGGGTCGGCATTGTCGCTTGCCATGTCGTAGTCCTTCTGGTTGAAGGTGTCCAGCAGAGGCAGACCATCGGCTCCGGTACGGTAGGCATTCACCAAGTTTTGCGAAGGTTTGTAGAAATCGCAGCCTCCATCCGTAGCACCGGGGATGTTCGGCGGAATCAGGCCGTAGCTCCAGTTCAGGTTGCCGTAGGTAGAACCGTCGTTACGCGAGTACTGGATAGCCCAAAGACTCTCCTTACCATTCTCATACTGCTCCTCGGGACGGAAATTGTTGTGCAGATCCTCTTCCAGGCCATAGCCGGCATAGAGCGAGGGATTGGTGAACTCAATCACCTTCTCGAGATCGGCCTGATTGATGCTCGTCACCTGATTGCTGTTGGCATCGTCCTGATGATAGGCCTTATAAAGATAGACCTTTGCCAGGAATGCGGCGGCAGCAGCCTTGGTGGGGCGACCCTTGTCTTCCTGTGTCTGTGGCAGGGTGTTATAGGCCTCCATCAGGTCGTCGATAATCAATTGCCAACCCTCGTCGTTGCTGTACGCACGGTTTGAGAGTTCATTATACTCGTCGTAGGTCAGATTCTCATTGACCACAAAGGGGATGTTCTTATAGAGTCGCTTCAGCAGAAAGTGACCATAGGCACGCAGGAATTTCATCTCTGCCTGGCGCTGCTGCTTCATGGCATAGTCGTCGCCGGTTTCATTGAGCAGGGCAATGGCACTGTTAACACGCGAAAGACTGTTGTAGAGACGAACCCACATATCGTTGATATTCCAGTTGGTGGTGAGCACGCCCTGCTGCACCTCCAGTTGATGAAACACGTCACCGTCGCTGGTTCCGCTACCGCCTTTGTAGGCATCGTCGCTGCGCACGTCGAAGTTCCACATAGAGAAAGAAGAGTTGATATCTTCGGCAGTGGTAAAGATTGCGTAGGCCGATACCACCATGGCCTCTGCGTTCTCAGGTGTCTTTACCTGCTCATCGCTCAGCGTACCCTGTGGGACATGCTCATCCAAAAAGTCTGAACAGCTTGTCAAAACGCAAACAGCACAGGCAGCAATTAAAATTTGATATATCTTAGTTTTCATATTATTTACCTTTTTACTATTTTATCTTTTTACCCTTTTTTACCTTTAAAACGAAACATTAAGTCCGAAGGTGATGTTAAGAGGAATAGGATAGCCATAGTTGGCATTCTCCGGATCCACACCTGTGAAGTTCTTGCTCTTGATGGTCAGTAAGTTCTGGGCTGAGAGATACAGACGCAGGCGCTCGGCATAAAGTTTTTCGCAGATAGTCTTGGGGATGTTGTAACCAAACTGAATAGTGCGCAACTTGGCAAATGAGCCGTTTTCTACGAAATAGGTGCTGACACGCTTCTCGTTGTTGTTGTCCATCGTACTGATGGCGGGAATGTTCGATCCGTTGTTGCTGGGTGTCCAGGCGTCAAGCAGCCGGCGACCCTTATTCAGATTCGAGATGTTCAGACCACTCCAAAGGTCGGTCTCCTTCTTCAGGTCGCTGATTACATCGACCCCCTGCACACCCTGCCAGAACATCGTGAAGTCGAAGTTCTTGTACTGCAGGTAGATGTTCAGACCCCATGTGAAGTCGGGGGTAGGATCATAGATCCACTCCTGGTCAGCCTCGTTGATCACGCCGTCGTTATTCAGATCCTTCCAGCGGATGCGACCCAGACCGGCGCCGTTCTGCACAGCATGGTTGTCGATCTCGTCCTGACTCTTGAAGATACCGTCGTAGACATAACCCACCTGTGAGTACATCGGATGACCTACCACGCTCTCTACGCCATTACCACCGAAAGTACCGTTGGCAGCGATGGTCTCAGGCAGTTTGGTCACCTTGTTACGATAGGTACCAAGGTTGCCCGAGAGGTCGTACTGGAAATCGCCGATATGCCCGCGATAACCTACATTCAGCTCGATACCCTTGTTCTCTACCTCACCGGCATTGATCCACTGGCCACTACCCTCACCCATCACACCGATGCCGGGCATATACACCAGAATATCCTTTGTCTTCTTGAAGTACCACTCCAGCGAACCGTAGAGTGCATTGCGGAACATACCGAAGTCAAGACCGATATTGGTCTGAGTGGTGGTCTCCCACTTCAGGTCGTCGTTGCCCAACTGGTTGCGCTTGAATCCTGAAGGCAGGGTCTGACCGCCGTTGGTGCCTGCGATGTCATAACTGGTACCATAGCTCTGACCACCGAAGTTAGCCTCACCGTAGTTGCTCTCATAGAGGGTATAGCGGGCGATATTCGAAATTTCCTGGTTACCGGTCTGTCCCCACGATGCACGCAACTTCAGGTTGTCGAGCCAAGACACATCCTTCAGGAATTTCTCCTCGTTGATACGCCATCCGAAACTGACGGAGGGGAAAATACCATAGCGATTGTTCTTACCAAAGCGGCTACTACCATCGTAACGCATCGTCAGACTCAACAGATAGCGGTCGGCAAAATTGTAGTTCACCTTGCCGAAATAAGATATCAGAGTGTAGCCTTCGCCAGAGCCGTAAGCCTCAGCCTCGCCAACACCGGCATTTGGCCACATATAGTCGGGGGTGAGCACGGCGTAGTCGAATTTCTTTCCGCTGAAGTTGGTATCGTCTTCACGGTTCAGCTCAATACCTGCCATCGCATCAGCACGATGCAGGCCCTTCTCGAAGGCATAGGTGGCAACGGCGTTCCACATCCACTTGGTCCAATGCTCCTGCTTGGCCTCTACGGCATTGGTGGCATTGGCCACTGTTCCTTCCGTAATAGGATAGGTGAAGATGCGCTGCTGCTTCTGGGCATAGTCGATACCGAAGGTAGTCTTGATGTTGAGATCCTTCAGTGGGTTGATGTTCAGAAACACATCGCCGAAAGTGCGCCAGTAACTGTAACGGTTGTCGCTGTTGCGGTCGAGACGGGCCACAGGATTCTCACGATCGGGATAGCCGCCTACAGGTCCGGCATACTTCCCATCCGTGGTATAGACGGGCAGCGAAGGGTTGAACTGCAGCACATTCTGCAGGAATCCGCCAGGGGCCTGCACTTCGTTAGTACGGTTAAGCGTGAAATGCTCACCCACCGTCAGCAGGTCTCTATCGTTGATCCTGACGAGTTTATAGTCTGCATTCATACGGGCAGAAAAACGTTCAAAGTCGCTCTGCTCGATGATACCTTTATTCTTATAATAGCCTAGCGAGAAGAACGAGGTGCCACGCTCCGAGCCGTTGCTCAACGAGACATTATATTGCTGTATCAATCCCGTGCGGGTGGTCTTATCAAACCAGTCAGTATCAGCAGCGGGCGTTGTACCGGCAGCATCGAGATACTTGTTCATGGTGATACCGTTGAGCATTGGCTGACCCTGGGCGTTGTATGTCCAGTCGTAACGATATCCCAGACCGTTGGAATTGGGGTCAAGGCCGTCGTTCACATAACCTTGCCACATCACCTGACCGAACTCCTTGGCATTGAGTACTTCCATCTTGTGGGCGTAGGTCTGAACGGCCAGACTGGCATCGAAGTCGATTCTTACCTTGCCCTCCTTGCCTCGTTTGGTGGTAATGATAATCACACCATTAGCAGCACGCGAACCATAGATACTAGCAGATGCGGCATCCTTCAATACCTGGATGCTCTCGATATCGTTTCCATTGAGCTCGTGCATACCTGCCTTCGTGGGTACACCGTCGATGATGTAGAGCGGGTCGTTGTTGTTCAGCGTACCGACACCACGAATGCGGACTGTCGCACTACCTGAGGGAGAACCGTCGGCAGAGATGTTCATGCCAGGCACACGACCCTGCATGGCCTTGATGGGGTTGTTCTCATTCTGCTTGGCCAGATCGGAAGGAGATACCACAGATACGGCACCCGTTAAGTCAGACTTACGCTGGGTGGTATAACCCGTCACCACCACTTCCTCAACCATCAGTGCATCATCCTGCATCGTCACTTTCATGCCGTTTTGCGCAGGCACCTCCTGAGTCAGATAACCGATGAAGGAGATCACCAGAGTCTTGCCTGCTTCAACTTTCAAGGTAAAGTTACCGTCGAAATCGGTAATCGTACCGTTCGAGGTTCCCTTCTCCATGACTGTGGCTCCGATAACCGTCTCGCCAGTAGGATCGATCACCGTTCCACTGATCTCTGTCTGCGCGTACATTATAGTACTCGTTAGAAGAGCCATCAAACTCAGAAAAAGTTTTTTCAGTTGTTTCATTGTTGATCTTTAAATTGATTAGTACTTTTGTGAATTAAAATCTGTTGCAAAAGTAGTCATCAATTGTTTCATAGCATTGAAAATATCGTTCATCCCGTGCAAGATTTGTTTCAATGCAACATTTTTGCTAGAAATGAACGATTTTTGCAAGTAGAACCGGGATGGCCATCCATTTCTTGCAGGAAGGCCTCGTAACACTTTTTTGTAGGCCTTGGAAAAAGTGTTGGAAGGCCTTGTAAAAAAAACCGTCAAACGAAAGAAGGCGCGACTCTCACGAGCTGCGCCTTTTTCCTGAAAGCAATCTTTCTAACTTAATAACTAACCTAACTATTAACAATTAACTAACTAATTCTCTACAAACTGTATGAAGCATTTATTCTGGTGCAAAGGTAGGTAGATTTCACCATATCGCTGATAAAATATGTTTCATCAACATGCAAAAATCGTTCATTCTGCAGCAAAACTGACTATTTGAAACAATTCTGCTACAGAATGAACGATTAATACTAACACTTTATTTCGCTTGCAAATCAGAAGGACTGACGCCGAATTCGTCCTTAAAGCACTTGGTGAAGTAGCTGGGTGCAGTGAAACCTACTTCGTAAGCCACCTCGGACACATTCTTGCCCGATGTGAGCAGAAGCTGGTAACCGCGATTGAGACGAGCTGTACGAAGCAGTTCTACAGGCGATGAACCAGAGATGGCCTTTACCTTACGATAGAGTTGTACGCGACTGAGATTCATCGCTGATGCCAGATCGTCGACACTCAGATCGCTGTCGGACAAACGAGCCTCAACCACTTTCTTAAAATGCACGATAAAGAGGGGTTCCTGAACATCATCAGAAGATTCTCCAGATTCTTTATCTTGTTCTTCAGGCTCCGCAGTGGGCGCCTCTAATTCAGTTTCCTGTTCCTGCTCAACGGGAATCTCCAGGTTCCACAGGTTATTGACCACACGTTCGTGCTGAGCCGAGACCTTGCCACGATGGTATAGGGTGAAGAGCACCAAGACCAGTAATAACAAGGCTATCAGAACCAGCGCCAGGAGCGTTATCGTGCGCTGCGTGGCGAGTTGCTGCAGATAGCCGCTGGCCTGCTCCTGAAGTTTCTCCAGATTCTGGGCTTGTCGCATCACCTCGTCGCTCTCGAGCAACAGCACCTTGGCATTCTCATGTGTCACCAGAGCCGACGTGAGCATGGTCTCTTTCTCATAAGGCTTTCCATCGAGAATATCCAATGCTATCTGCAGGAGCTGATCGCCACGCGTAGGATAAATATAAGAGGCTTCGAGCAGCGAGTCTTGTACCTGCCTAATACCACCGTTCTCACCAGGCAGTCCGTCGATGCCACAGAAGAGCGGCAACTGCACCCCACGCTCTGAAAAGGCCTTGCGAGCACCCATAGCAGACCGGTCGTTGTGACCGAATACGAGATCGATGCCTTGGAGGTCTCCCTTATAGGCTTTCACCGCCTCGTAGGCCGTAGGCTCCGTCCAGTCGCCTTGTATCGTTGCCACCACCTCCACACCCGAATCCTTCAGTGCATCAGTGAAACCATCATGCCGCTCATCGGCCGGCGAAGAGCCCTTCAGTCCTAAAATCTCCATCACCCTGCCCTTTCCATTGAGACGCGACACCACATACTCACCCATCTGACGGCCCATCTCATAGTTGTCGGCACTGACAAAGGCTGTGTATTTCTGTGAATCGGTCTTACGCTCAAACACAATAACTGGGATGCCTTTGTCGTAAGCACGGTCGATGGCTGGAGATACAGACGAGAGTTGGTTGGGAGCCACAATCAGCAGGTCGATGCCACTTTCGACAAGACTGTCGATCTGTTGCGACTGCCGCTCTGAGTTGTCGTAGGCCGAGGCAAAGCGCAGTTCCACTCCTTCGTGGAAATTGGTTTCCATCTGCATCTCTGAGTTCTGCCAGTGACGCCAGATGTCTTCGGAGCATTGCGAGACGCCAATGATGTGCTGGGGCCTCTTCTCAGAGCAAGAAACCGACAGCATCGCAATCATTACCACACACAACAATATGCGGGAGGTATTGGAAAAAGAGTTCTTTATTTGTCTCATCTGTAAGGTATTATGTCAATTACGTCTGCAAAAGTAGAAAAAAAAAACGAAAAATACAAAATTATTTTTTTCTTTTTCTCAAATAGAATCCAACTTCATGTAGTTCGTCTAATGGCCGATGATTTCAGAGTGGGTCATAAAGTGGCGATCCTGAGGGAAGGAACTCGGGGTAATGACAAACGGTCGGCCTCCGTCTGGATGAAGGGTAATCCTCTGGAATCGAGGCGCAGAGAGCATATAGCGGTCGGTGGCCGGACAGACGGGATAGAAACCTATCGAAGAGAAGATATACCAAGCCGACATCTGACCAGCATCATCGTTGCCAGAGAGTCCGCCAGGGGTGTCATTATACTCTGTATCAAGAATATGGGCCACACGGTCGATGGTCTTTTCTCTTTTCCCGATGAAATCGTACAAATAGGCTATCTGATGACAAGGTTCGTTGCCGTGCCAATAGCGCCCCTCAGTAAACATGGAGTCGAGCTTCGCCTCGAACTTCTGAGGGCCTCCCAAGGCCTCCACCAGTCCTTCAACATTCTGAGGCACATACCAGGTATAATGACAAGCAGCTCCCTCCGTAATCCAAGGCTTGCGATGAACATAATCTGTATTCCCCTCAAACACTGTTTGATGTCGTCCGTCACAATAACCTGTCTGGGGATTGATGACATTACGCCAGTTCTCTGAACGACGCATCAGCTCGTTGAAATCCTGTTCCTTGCCTAATGCTTTAGCCAATTGGGCAACTGCGAAATCATCGAAGGCATACTCGAGGGTACGTGAAGTCTGCTCTTCCTGATGGTAAGCCTCCTTTACGCTATCCTCCAAAGGGATATAACCATATTTCAGATAGCTCGCCAGAGCCCTGCGGCCCATACCATTCTTATATTCCTCATAAGAAGCCGGTGTCTCGAAAGCATTCTTCCGCATAGCCTCATAGGCCTTTCCCACGTTGAAATTGCGGATTCCCTTCACATAAGCATCGGCGAGGGCTACAGAACAATGGTCGCCAATCATGGCTGCTGTATAGCTGTTCCAACAAGGAAAGATGGGCAACCAACCGCCTTGTTCATACATTGTGACCAACGATTGCATCATATCTGCTGACTGCTGAGGCGCAATGAGGTTATACAATGGGTGGACGGCACGATAGGTGTCCCACATCGAGAAATCGCCGTAGAATTTATGAGGAGGCAGGAAACTGGAGTCAGGAGTCAGGGGTGTGCCATCAGCAAACTTCGGATAGTTACCGTCCACATCGCTCATCTCTCGAGGCAGGAAGGAACAGCGATAGAGGGCGCCATAAAACTGATTCACGCGGGCCGTATCCTGATCCTCTACATCAATGGTATGCAAACGGGCTGTCCATTGACGGGCCAGATTCTCCATCATACTATCAAAATCGTGCGCCTCAGCCTCAGCGGCAAAATTATTGACAGCGCCCTCTTTCGTCGTAAATGAAGTGGCAGCTTTCAGAATAATCGGCTCATGGGCCTTGCCGTTGAAAGTGAACCAGGCACAGAGACTATCAATGCCAAAATCCGCGATTTCATCGTAGGCTTGCAACAGATAATGTCCGCAGAAACCTGCCGGCTCACCCCATCCCTGATAGATACGATGCACAGGATTATAGCCGTAAATGGTCTTTTCCTGATTGTCTAACTTCAGAAAGCCCTCACCCATTCCCGCTGACGCGCCTACCCGTAGCCTTTCATCACTATTATGATTAAGTACGATATGAACAGGTCCATCCTGCTCTGGTGTGATGCGGAAAATAGCTGTATGACTGCTGCCCGTCAGTTCTATTTTCAGATGTTCGTGAGGCAGACGAACAGCATAATAGTGGGGATGAGAGATTTCATCAGCGTGAGTGAAAAGCGTCGCTCGTTCCTCAGGTCTCAGACGCAACTGTCCAGTAAGAGCTGCCAGCGTAAACGATCCATAATCCTGTGTGCATCCACCAACAATCCAATGACTATTGCGGATACCCTGAAACAACGAGTCTGTATAATAATATGGTGCCAGACACTTCTTCTCTGTATCACGGGTCTGAGGCGTCCAGAAGTTCTGTCCATTCGGAGCCAGTACGGCTGGCAATGTCTGACCGTGTTCCTCTGAGCCTTTGCCGAAGAGACCTGCCGTCTTGGTATTGGCTGGAGCTGTTCCCACCATCGTATTCAAGGCACAAAGCTGACGCAGATGTTCATAATAGTGCATACGGTCTGCTACATGCTGCTTCACAAGCTCCCAATCGTAGAAGCCCTCCATCAGACAACTGAGATCCTTCATGTGGGCAGGCTGCTCATTGTGCAGAAATTGCACAAGAACCTTACCCTGTGCATTTCTATAGAATATCATCTGCAAATTCGCTGCCATTGGTAGAAGAACATCCATCGGCATATCCTTCGTATCAACACCCATGAGTGTCAGCAGGCGATATAGATTCGTATCATGTCCGAAGCGTAGATCAGCACCCACACCTTCTCTAGTGATAGCAGCATCGGCATCGGCCTCAATACGATTCCAAAGAGAAATGGCACAACGAGCGGCTATACCATTATTCTCGATTTCATCGCCATTCTGGAGGGTCATCCGTCTGTTGTTCAGTTCGTAGACTGCCATTTGTTCTTCATCTGTGAAAATGTCGTAGAGTGATACATTGAGCTCTACATCCTGCATATCCGAAGCGATGGTATGCAACTCAGAAAGCAACTTCTCCCTATCAGGCTTCGACAAATGGCTGGCATCAGTGAATAATGAATTGATAAATCTGTCTGTTGAGATTGTCAACGGCCATCTCAGTGAATGTTCAAAATCTCTCTGCTCCTGCGAAGTATAGGCTATCCAAGCCATATCTTCCGCGCGGGTAATGGGATTAATTTGTAGCGATGGATTCTGAGTTTTCAGTTCTGCCACAAAGTTTTCCATACTAGACTTGCAGCGATTGACGGTACTCGAATGAGCCGTCAGATGAGCTTCAGCCGTAAAGAGCTGAGGGAAGTTCTGATACATCCTTCCAGCAATCTGACGATGCTGTCGACCTCCAAGTGGCGTCAGCAATCCACCATTGCCTTTCGCATTCTTCCAAATCTTCTCCAAACGTTTGCGCACGCTCTTGCCTAACTTCGTCAAGCGGTTCTTATCCTCAAATTGCCCATTGACCCATGTATATCGTTTATCATTAGGCAACCAGCGAGAGCCGTGCCTGCCATAGTGCGAGATATAAAATGGCTCATAGCCCTCAGGAGCTATTGCCAATGCTGTCTCTGTCATTGGGTATGCGTAATACACACCGCCCAACTTCTCATATTGAGCAGATAACGGTAAAAAGATAAAGAAGAAAAAAAGTAAAACCATTTTCCATCTCATCATCTCTTGCGTACATCTTCTTTTCATATCTATTTACCTTTTCTATGTCCTAAGTAATTCAAGAACAAAGCGTGAACCCTTTGTGTAACTCGTATCCAACCACAGATTGCCCCCCATTCTTTGGGCGATGGAACGTGCAACGGTCAGACCAATTCCTGTGCCATCAGCAAATGTATCCAACTGTACAAATTCTTCGAATATATGCTCAGTCTGGTCTGCAGGAATGCCGATACCTGTATCTTCGACAGTAAAGCAGACCTTGGTGTCCGTATATGCCATACTTAAGGTGATGCTTCCTTCACGTGTAAACTTCACTGCATTTTCCAACAGTTGTGAGAGAGCACGGATAGCATATAGCTTATTGGTACGCAGATGTATCATCTGGATTTGATCCACTTCGAAGACGACAGTCGAATCGATACTATTGGGCTGCTGTGGCTGCACGCGGCCGAAGGTGCTGTGACCCGGACAGGTATGAAGTGCTATCTTGGAATGATCGATGGCTTGTGACACAATGTCTACCACATTCGTCTGATCGTGACGCTCAATAAGCGCCTCACTGCTGGCATCGCTCAAGATGAGCATACGGTCTACCAGATTGGTGATACGATCCGTATTCTCTATAACCCGTTCCTTCAAATCGCTCAGTTCTTCATCTTGCAGGTCTAAATCCGGTTTGGTCAATATCTGTGTAAAACCAGAGACGATATTCAGCGGTGTTCGTATCTCGTGTGTGATATTGCGAATAAATTCACTTTTCATCTTCGACGACACATTGGCCTGTTCATTGGCAATGCGCAACTTCTCATTCACCTTCTTCTGTCTGATAGCACTACGCCAACCATAGAATAGCAACAGCAAAAGTGCAAGTACGATAGACGATGCAGTCAGAAGGGTATATAAGAACTTTGTTCGCTGCTGTTCTGTCTTAAGTTCATCTATCTGGAATAACGCATTCAGTTCATCAAGATGCAGACGGGCATCACGACCAAAAACGGAGTCCTTCTCATGATACAACCGCTGATAGATCTGTGCTGCCTCTTTCCCCTGTCCCAACATCATTAATGCCTGCGCGCGCACTTCCTCGATGTGATCATCTCTCTCTTTGGTTGTCTGTCTGACGCTATCGGTATAATGCAAGGCCATAACCGCATCACCTTTGGCCAGATAGTAGCGGGCTTGCATCTTATAGCAATGGTGCAGACTCAATGTCGTTTTAATCAGGTGAGCATGGTGTTCTGCTGTGTCGAGGGCATGCTTGGCATCCTCTAGCCTTTCGAGCCCGATAAAGGCTGCTGTCCGAGCCAGATAACAGGAATTGTAACATTCACGCACCTCTGCCTTCTCAACCTTACCCACTTTATCATGAAGAAACTCGAGCCATTCGTTTGTCAGCTGCAATTCGCGGTCATAGACTTTGTCATAGTCGTAGGCCTTGGCCATACGATAATAAATGTTACTTATCGAACTGAAATCATCTTCCTCGTCCTTCATCAGTTCAGCATAGTGCTGTAGAGCTTCAATAGCAGGCTCCGTCTGTTTCATATTCAGATAGATGACGCCTATCTGTTTGTAAGCCATCGCACGACCGAAATCGTTATTGCGACTTTTGGCATCGTCAAGCATCCGCTGTGTCTCTTGCAAAGACTGTTGCAACTTTCCCAGTGCACTCAGGGCATTGGCCTTGAGTTGCCATGTGCGATAATAGTTGTCCCATTGGTTATTTTTACGGAACCACTCCATCTGGTACTCGGCCTCTTCAGCCTGTTGCTTCGTCATGGAGTAATTCTTCAGGATGAGCATTTTCTGCCAACGGGCGTTACCCTCCCGTTCGACATCACCCTGCAATTCTTGTTGGGAAATCTGCACATCAATCCTTGCAAGGGCCGCCTTAGCGGCATCCTCACTCACCTTCGGACCAGCATAAAGCATAGAGCATCCTATCAGAAGGCCAAAGATTGACAGTAATCGTTTCATCTCTCGAATATCAGGTCTTTTCTCACGCGAATGCAAATATACCACTTTTTGCTCAAACTTCCAAATTTTAAAGGTGAAAACTTTCAAAACCGGAGGCTTTCGTCCACCACCCAGTCAATCCCCAAGGGATTATTCCTCATCTCCAGCACAAAAGGCAAATCGTCATCTTGTTTAATCCACATCTCTGTTCTGTCAATATTTGCCTGAACGTGGACGGTAACATCCGACTCATCGACTTTCCGCCAAGTGATACCATCATAGACGAAGTATCCCTTTTTATTCAGATCGCTGAAAGCCTGGCGGGAAATAAAGGCGAAAGTGCCCTTTGCCGCGTAGACAGCACCATCGGCTGGGATATCCCAACAGAAGTTCCTGCCATTCTCAACGACGGAACGGGGAATCTTATACGTAGCCTCCTTACAAGTTAGTAATAAGGTATCGCCTTGCCAGCCATAGGTTAAAGGCCACGTGCGATGCTGGCGATTCAACGTGAAGGCTATTGATGCCTTTTTGTTCCCTGCCTGGGAAACAATTGTTCCCTGCCTGGGAATATTTTGTTTCCTGCCTGGGGAACAAAAATCCGCTTCCTTAGGGCGCTTCGTTGAGACATAAAAAACCAGTTCTCCGCCTGCCATCAAATCGGCATGTTCCAGACGGGCATCGACTAAAACCTCACCATTGAGCGTTACCTTTTCAAAGTGCGTGCCTTTCCCTTTCAGAATACCATGAAGGGTCTGGCCGTTCGAGAGCTGAAGGGTCCACTCAGGAACCAAAGGCGCATGCAGCAGATAATAGCTCTGGCCTGCATTGGGATAGAGACCTAACATGTGGAATGCCAGCCACGAAGACATTGCCCCACTATCGTCATTGCCAGGCAGGCCATCAGGCAGGTCTGTATAATTATCGCTGATAATCTGGCGTACACGATCGGAAGTCAAATCTGGACGACCAATCCAATGATACAGACAAGGTGTGAGGAACGAAGGTTCATTGCCCACATTATAGCGTTTGCGCTCAAAAAACAGGTCGAGTCGCTGACGGAAGGTCTCTGCACCTCCGCAAGCCTCAATCAATCCAGGTACATCGTGGGGGATACTCAGCGAATACTCAGCCGAAAGAGCCTCATAGAAGAATGTGCTCCACCAAGGCAGATACCAAGGTGCCACCTTTGTAACCGGTGTATAGGGAATCTGAGGATGGAACATCTTCGACTTGCCCCAAGGCACAGAGTCGAGCCAACGGCCCTCGGCATCGCGAGGCATGATATAGCCCTTTACATCGTCCCACTCATAGTCGGAGCGCCAGAGGTTCTTCCAGTTGGCTGACTGTTGGAGATAGCGATCGTAGATGTCCATCCGCCCCAAGCCCTTTGCCACCTCGGCGATGCAATAGTCATCGTAGGCATATTCGATGGTTCTCGTGCCAGCACGATCGATGCCGTAGGGGATATAGCCCAGTTCTGTATATTCTTTCAGACCCCCTCTTCCTTGTTTCTCGTGATCTGCACCTGGATCCACCTCAGCATCCTTCAGCATCGCCTCAAGCGCATAGTCATAATCGATGCCTTCCAATCCTTTCACAAAGGCATCAGCAATCATCACTTCCGCATTGGAACCACCTTGCGTCCTACCATTACAATCGCCACTCCGGGCATCAGGCATATAGCCCTCCCGTTTGTAGATATTCAGCAGAGAATTAATGATGTCCACCTCTCGTTTGGGATCAATCAGCGTGATGAGGGGCGACGAAGAGCGATAGGTATCCCAGATGGCATAGTAGTCATCGTAATAAGGCGTCTCCAGCCATTTGGGGTTCTCGCCGTTCTTATCCACCGGCATCAGCATTGTATGGTAAAGGGCTGTATAGAACATCCGCTTGTCCCTATCGCTGCCTTTGATCTGCACACGACTCAGCAACTGTTCCCAACGCTCGCGAACCTGAATTAATTGGGTATCAAAATCACACGCTGGGATGTTTCGTTTTGCTTGTTGCGAGCTGACATACGAGATTCCTACCTTTATATTTAATAAGGTGTCGCTGAATTCGATGATATCCTTGCTTTTTTGCTTAAAAGCCTTATCCACCATCAGACAGAAATACACAGTATAGGCATCGCCGTTGTTCCAACCACCACGAACGCGCGAATAGCCTCTCACCTCGTGGTCATTCACCACTTCGACCTCAGCGCCTACGAATTGTTGCTGTTCACGCTGGTCTGGTATTGGATTCTTGCCTAAATAGTGAGTGGCGTCAATCAAGAGCGAGCCCTTTTGAGGATAATGAATCCGATAGAAAGCACAGCGCTCTGAGGTGGTAATCTCCGTTTTTATCCCATTCTCAAAAGTCGTGGCATAATAGCCCAGCGCGAAGTCCTCGCTGGCGCGTTGCTGTGAATAATCATTCCTCTCTCCACTAAAAAAGGGCTGAATCAGTATATTGCCATATTTCTGACCTCCACCAGTTCCACTGACATGCGTCTGCGAAAAGCCTGTCACCACTTCCGGCATCGGAGCCCAACCAGCATTCGGCTTCACCGTACAATCGGGACCGGGCTTGCACATACCGAATGGCATCGACGGACCTGGAAACGTACGCCCTACCCCCTCGCAGCCAATACGAGGGTCAACATACTGCCAAACCTGGGCGGATAACGCTATAGAAAGGAAGGACAGACAAGCGGTTAGTAAAATTGGTTTCAGTTTCATGTTGCAAAGATAACAACTTATTCTTAAAACCCCAAATGTTTTTTAGGAAAACTGAAGATAAAACCGCCATCCTTTTCATCATTCGAAACGGGTGGCGGTTTACTCAAACAATGCACTTCAAAATATCATGAACGACACTGATGGCCTAATCCCATCACTTCTTAACGATTTTTCTTACTATCGTTCCATTATTCATTTGGACTGCTATGATGTAAAGGCCTGTTGGCTGCATGGTGAAGTCGATGGTGATTTGTTCGTTCACATTGGTTGCATTGAACAGACGTACACCGTTGGCGTTCATCACAGAAACACTTCTTGCTTTCTGACCTCCAAGGTCTACATTCACATTGCTGCGGGTCACCAATGGCCAG
Source organism: uncultured Prevotellaceae bacterium (assembly GCA_902763615.1). Classification (GTDB taxonomy): domain Bacteria; phylum Bacteroidota; class Bacteroidia; order Bacteroidales; family Bacteroidaceae; genus Prevotella. Next base: position 39,236 of record CACWSX010000017.1, read on the forward strand.
ATATTGACCGACGAACTCAGCTCATCTATACCTGTATAGCCGTGGAGATGGTAATTGAATGTGACGATATCGCTTTCGCCCAGATCCTTTGCTGCTGCCATCGCCGTGATCACGGTCACGTTGTCGGTGATGGTGATAGGACCGCTGTAAATCTGTCTCGAAAGAGTATCGTTACACGGGCAACTGCCGTCCAGAGTATAGTAGATCACCGCGCCCGGCGTTTCGCACGTGAGCGTGATCTGCTGTCCCTTTGTCACCTCCGAGCCACTGGCTATTGAGGACTTTGGTTCAGCCACATAGTTCTGATTCGGATCAAGCACTTCGACATAGGTCATGGCGCTTGCACTATATTCTTGCGTCCCTGCGGTAGCAAGCGGCGAGCCGGTTACCTTGATGCTGAACAGCAGGGCAGTAGAGCCAGGAACAAGTCCTTTTATCGTCACTTCTGCCTGTCCGTTCTCGTCCAGAACATATTCCGCCTTATCCGTTGTGGCTATCATGGCCATTCCCGAAACCACCTGCAGCGTCTTGCCTTTCGCCGCCTCGGCCGGTGTTACCGTGATGATAACCGACTTATCCGTTCCGTATGTGACTCTTACGACGGAGTCGGTCACAATCTCGCTGATCTCGTGCTCAATGGTGAACGTCTGCGTGAAGTCGTTAGGCATCATGACGTCGGCATAGCTCTTCACCTTATGACTGACAGTCAGCTGTACTTGTTCGCCGACAGCTATTTTCTCGTCTGCCACAAATCTTACCTTCGATACAAATTTATTGCCCTTGAGGTCTTCTTCCTCATTCAGCATAATCACCTTTCCACCCACCTTCTTTCCTGCATGCGTCAGGAAGATATTATCCTTGTTGAGTGTCGAAGGCTTCATGTACTTGCTGAATTCCACTTCTATGCCTGTGGGATAGCAATGAGCCATCGTCACCTCCGGCTGGGCCGTCTGGATCATGGCCTGGTTGACGTCGAGCTGTGGAGGAGGAACGGGCAGCCACTCTGAGTAAGCCGTCTGATAGCCGTCCTTCTCGTACTTCACCTGCCACAAACCTTCAGGCACAAACCACTCATAGTGTCCGTCCTTGTCGGTGTAGAGCGGATTCTGCTGGTCGTAGTTCTCGGCATCCCAAAGCACGGTTTCATCGTGCTTGTCGCCATAGACATCCTCCACCTCCTGACGGTAGAAGATGGTGGTCATCACACCCTCGAGGCGGTTGGAGGCTACACCCTCATAGACATAGCCAGACGGGTCGATCAGCACCTTGGCATCCGGACTGTTCGACTTGTTTTTCTTAATCGTGTCTTTTTTCTTCTTGTCTTTTTTCTTCTTATCCTTGTTGCATTCGAGTAACGACAATTCCAGTTTACAGGAATTGAAGTCGTACTCGAATTTCTTGCTCATCTGAGGATTGACAATCAGGGAATTGAAGAGAGCACAGAAGTCGAAGAAGACCATCACTCCTTTAGTGACGGGTTCAGGCGTTTCGAAGATTGGCAGAGAGGCTGCCGAACTGACGCAGGCTCCTATATCAACAGCAATGGTTCCAGCATGATATGTTCCGAATACAGCTGCCATATTCTTTACCCTATCTTCCAAAACTGATGCCGCTGCCTGATCATCTTCACAGGGTCTGGGAATATCATTCCACAGTTTCACCACCTCACCCATCTGGTTGAAGGCATTGATCTCGTCGTTAACCATGGCCAGAAGCGACATACCGGTCTTGAACAGCCCAGCAGCCAACTGCCCCCAGAACGGGGCCTTCTCAAGTGCCACATCCACCCTCGCTGTGCCTTTGATGAATGGCCTCAACATAAACTTGAAAAAGTTATCGACGTTCTTCATGACTTGCGCCTTTAAAGTGAGGAACGTTCCTTTTTCAAAGTTAGCAATTTGGCTTAATACATCCATCTTGTTGAAATCAGCAAGAGCTCTCAGATTGGCAATTTTCATCTTTGTTACCGCAACTCCCACCGTTTCAAAAACCGAACATAGTTTGTCGTATGCATCACTAAGGTCATTGACAATGGCCAACTGGTAATACCAGAATACTGGGTCGTCCAGTCCACCTGCGTCTCTTCTCTTGGCCATCATCGCCCTCAACTGCCGTGCGACATCTGGATTGACAGCGTTCAGGTCAACATGGATGTATTGGTCGGTGACAAAATCGACGAAAGCATACTCATCTTTGGTCGTCAGCAGATAGACATACGTGCTGTCGGAAGCCAGAATCTTCTCGTAGCCCCGTTCCAGCAACGATACCTCCGTCAGGCCTGTCGTGTGGTTGACGGTAATACCATTGCCTGAATAGCCATAAATACTCAGGTCCTTTAGTTCCTGATAGGAATTCATCATGGTCTCAAGATCCTGCTGCCAACTATCTCCTAAGAGAGAGTCAACTGATGCCAGCAGTTGTTCGTTGGTCTTCTGAGTGTCTTCAAGGGCAGAGAAGTCCACACCAAGACAATCTTCCAGGCGCTTTCTGATGGCATCCAGTTCCTCCTGTGTAGCATTACCGCGCTCCAGCAGAACCTTATAGTCATCGTTGATGGCCAACACCTCTTCCATACCCTTGCGGACAGACTCCTGGTACTCAGCGTAGAATTTGGCCGCCTGATTCAGCATCTCACGGTCAATGGCAATGGAAGCTTTAGGAGAGACGTCATCGAAATCTAGGCATACATTGACTGGTGGGTCGACATTATAACTAATAGGCTCGTATGTATGTGAGGCCACCCAGGTTCCGGTTGTAGGATCGAATACGGGATAAAGCGCAATGGTGTCACCTCGCATTGTAATGGTACTGAGCACCATATTGCTGATTCTGTTTTCATCTACAGTATTCAGCTTCACTGAGAACGTGAAATCCGGCTTGGGATAGTAAACGGTATAAGAAGGACTCTGTGAAGGATCATCGTTGAATCCGAACACCACTTCGAATGTCTTGCCCCACTCCGGATTGTAATGTCTCATGGTGACATTTTCTACGACAATGGCCTGCTGATCATACACGATGGTCTTGACATCCGAAGAGGCTGATTCGCCCGAAGATGTCTCAATGATAGCCTGCACCTGATGTGATGACAGGTTGGCCGGATTGTTGAGTTGGCATGTCGTGCTCCAGTTGCCATTTGCATTGGCTATGGTCTGAGCGTTGAGTTGCCCGTCTACATAGATCTTCACGACGGCTGCCACAGAAGCGATGCCACTGGCATAGAATGTGCTGTCGACGATTGTTGAAGGAATCGTAAACGACAGGTTCTCATTGGCTTTAATATTGAAGACGGCTGTGCCCACCGGCTCGGTCATCACCTTGCCACTATAACTGAACTGGGCATTGCCGCCAAGCTGGTAGTTGCCTTCCGTCTTCGGAAGGAGACAGAACTTCACCAGATCATAGCCTGCATCGAGGGGTACCGACAACCTGCGTCCTTCGTAGGTATAAGGTATAGTCTTTGTACCCACGATGACAGAGTTTTCCACAAAGTCACAGCCATCGGGGATGTCGACCACGAGTTTGGGACTGGTCACGCCATCGGCATACTGGTCCTTGAATTCCACCCTCGACCTGACCGTCACATAGCAATCGACGGCCGACGTGGTTTCACTGACGGCAAAATAGGTAGCATCGGTGTTCGTGTAACTGTCACCTCCCAACTCGGAAGCAGGAATCACCTCGTTCTCAACGGTTGTGATGGTACCGCTGACCACATTCACGTCGTTCTTCACATAGTCCTCGCCCTCCGTCAGTCCTAATTCACCGTATTGGCTGAGGCTTTGTATCTTGTTGTAACGGTCATCTTCTTTCATCGTGATGAGCGTGTAGGCGCCATCCGCCAGTTCCCGGAAACTCAGCAGGGCTTCCTCATACCTCTTCATCTGAACGAATTGCTGTTTGCTGTCGTACAAGATACCGACTACAGAAGGATTGGTAGTGGAGGCAAACGAGGCATCAATGCCGCCAAGCCGTTTCAATGGGAATACTATATCCTGTTGGCCATCGCTGTCCACCGTCAGGCCAACGGTCATAGGCGCAAACGACTTGGTGCGGCTTGTGGCGATGATTTCAAGTTTGTCGCCTGAGTTAATCTCATCATAGAACAGCAGTTGCGGGTAGCTGTTGACAAACTCCGTCACCTCCTTTTTCTTGGTAGAATTATAGACCTTGAAGTCTACATTGGCCAAGTCGCTGAACACGGCGTTTCCGGCTGATGTGCCGCCATCGTCCGCGTTATCAGCGTAGGTAAAAGAATAACTGAGGGTGAGCGACGGGGGGCCGGCAGCTTCCAGCTTGAAGAAATCTGTTTGTGAGTAATTAGTGAAATCATCCCTGCTAATGCTTTTCACAATATAGCCATTGGCTCCCACCGTAATAGTCGACGGCACATTGAGTACCAATGTGCTGTATTCTCCCCACGAATCAGTCGTTGTTTCAGTGATCGACGTGTATTTCCCGTTGACAGTTTGTAGTATCTTCACCAAAGCATTCTCCAAACGGAGTCCATCTTTGCTTACTACAGTTCCTTTGGCCCAACCTTTTTCGATGGGCTGTAAGCTGCATCGAGCCACATTGTCGTAGGCATTCACCGTATATTTTCCCACACTGGGAATGTCATAGTATTTGGCCAACTCATCAGACAACTTTACGCTATATTTCAAGACAGTGCCTTGCATGATATTACTAATCATGCTGCCTTTACAGAGGTATCTGCCCGATGCGTCCATCCAAGTGACCTCAACGTCGGAAGTCACGTCTTTTCCGCTGTCAAGTGCCATCACGGTCAGCGTGACATCCTGAAGCATTTTAACATTGGCAAAAGTAAGGGTTTTGTCACCATTGTCAATGAAGATGTTTGCTATCGAAGAGATAATATTACCACCTGAAGACTTCAGATAGGCCGTATAACGGGTGTTGGAAACCAATGTACGGAACGTGTAGCTCTGATTGTCGGTGACGATTAACTTCGATGTCTCGCCTGTGGTTGCATTCACAAGTTCTATTGACATGTTCTTATACCGTCCGTCTGTATAGTTGTTAGGCAGCATAAGCGTCAGGTTGCTCACTTCCTCAGTGATGGCTTCTATCTTCAGGTTCTTCCACTCCTCTGCGGCCTTATATAATGCTAATGATGTCTCCGGCACCTTCACGGTCACGCCTGAATTCAATGTATTGTATGCGAGTTTTGGAGGTGTAGTTGCTAGGATTGTCAGTTGTTTCAGACTTGTACATCTTTCAAAAGCAGACGAGGCAATGTTGTCGATGCAGGAAGGCAGGAGGATATGTTCCACCTTCATCGCGACCGTACTGCCGCCGGCGAACGCACTCCAGGGAATCGTATGATATCCATAGGTTCGCGTCAGGTCAAGGGTGGTGGCGTTTGTGCCGTGAGCAACACTCAAATCCTTCTCACGCATGTCGCCTATTACGACAATACTGGTGAAAGAGTTATTGTCAGAAGGTTTTGCATTCGACAATCCGCCTGGTGTGAAATCATTCAGTACCAGTATTCCGCCAACGACCTGATTCGCTCCTGGATTATCAGGAGATGCAAGTGTCGGCTCAAAGTATGCCACAAGGTTGACGTCGTTGCCAGGCATCAGATACTCATAATAACCATCATAGACATGTCCGTCATAATGTTGGGGATCGTAGGTGAACGGTACTTTTTTTACAACTTCATTCTCTTTCCATTCTTTCAGCTTCCAATATTGATTTCCCGATTGTGCATAGACATGTATGGTGTCACCTTCTGACAATTCGTTATCATAACCGACGGTTAATACATAACTCCTGCCATTTCTTATATGGGAGGCTCCTCCAATAGACCCCCAATCAGTGTCATTACCCACATTGCCATAGTGGTCGGCGCTAACCTTGAACTTGTAAGTAATAACAGTTTTCTCAAAATATGCGACAAGGTTGACATCATAGTCAGGCATCACATACTCATAATAACCCTCGTATTCAGTTCCGTTATCGTAGATGAACTTCAGTTGTTTTACAGCTTCATTCTCCTTCCATTCCTTCAGCGTCCAATATTGATTTTCCGATTGTGCATAGATATGTAGGGTGTCACCTGTAGACAATTCATTAGTATAACCGATGGATAATACATATAGCTGGCCATTCTTTATGCGTAGTACATTTCCAATGGCTCCCCAGCCAACGTCATTGCCCACGTCACCATAGTGGTCGGCGCTGACCCTGAAATTATGAATACTCGGCTGTGGCGGATCTGGATTGTCAGATCCGTTGCTGAAGACTGCAGTCAGCACCACGTCTTTGTTTGGCATGGTGTAATCGGCATAGATCTCGCCCCACTGTGAAGTCTGTGTTTCCAGATTGATAGGTGTGCCGTTTTCCTTCCATTCTTTCAGTGTATAGCCCTCAAGGCCGCTCATCGGATAGATTCTCACCATTTTGCCTGCGGCTATGTCCCCTTCGTCTTCACCGACAAACTCCATGCTTCCATCGGGGTTTAGTATCAGAATGCTTGAGCCATACTGACTTCCGTGTGGCGTAATTTCCACTTTCAGATGATGCATCTGGCCAAAGACTGCTAGCGGCCAGCAAATGATTGCTATCAGATAGAATAAGTATCGTTTCATAGTCGTAGTCATTTATTTGTTAATATTCTTTTTACCCTTGTGGATCACAATGCCCTTGTAATCTGCGCCCACCTTCTGGCCGCTGAGATTATACGTCGGCTGATCCTTCTCACTTGACATTTCACTTGTCACTGGGCGGATGCCTGTGGTATGGCCCATCAACAGCGCGAACCGGTCGCTGATGGTGCCAGGCCCTGCAGAGAAGGTATAGGTGTCGCCGGCATTGAAAGGCTGGCTGACGCCCGTCTCATGGTCAACGAGGGTGACTGGCAGCTCTGATGTGGTCTCCATTCTCAGCGTGTATTCACCGCTTTCGGCTATCTTCAGGCCGATACTGGCCACGCCGTCACCCTTCGGACGCTCATTAATGGCGTAGGTAGTACCGTCGGCTATGGTGTAGATCTGTTGCAGGCTATTGTCGGAAGCGAAGAACTTCGCGGCGTCGCGACTGATCTCATAGTCAGGCTTGGCGTCTTCGTTAATGACGATGCGTGTACGGTCGGTGAAGTCGGTCTGGCTGCTCTCAAGCAGGATATTCAGCACCTGGCGGTTCCCGGCAGCCTTGGCTCTGTTTAACTGTATCTGCCTTGCATAGCTGTTCCCATTCTGGGAATGTGAACGGCCTTCCAGTGGGAAATCGAGGCTGCTTACCCCGTTCTCCACCTGAATGAAGAATGCCTGGAACGGATGGAGCACACTGTAATCATCAAGAGGCGACACTGCAGTATATCCTCTTCCTCTGGCGTCTTTTATCGTAATGGGATTGGTGATTCCAAGTGTGCGGAGGTCATAGAAACAGGGATAGGGATTGCCGATCAGGTTCCAGTTGCAGTCCTGGGCGAATTCACTGGGGTTCTGCTTCAGGGGGATGCTCACCTCTCTGGCCAGGAAGATGTTGTTGCGGATGTTCCCCGTTGCTGATATGACTGCTGCGAGGTTTTGGTTCTCTGCAAGGTCATCCGCCCTATTATATATAATGTAACCTTGATAGGCCTGAAGCGTTCCATTTGCAGGAACATCAACCCAGGTCTCGTTCATCCGGTAATTGGCTCTGGCATTACCGTCGTATGTCCGGATATAGGTGGGGCTTTTGCTGTTAGTGGCGATGTCACTCACCCTTACGTCGAATGGGAAAGACACAAAATTCCATTCCTCCTCATTTAATGTAACGTCTAGTTCTACAGAGGAGGCTGTCACCTTATCATTAGAGATGATCGTGCTGAACGAGTTTGAAGTGTAGTCAATATGCTGGGAAAAGTTGCCGAACGATGTGGCCTTGTCCACTGTTAACCTTCCTTCTCCGGGCGAAATCAGCAGTTGAAGATCGGGTGTTGTATTGGGGACTCTGGTGAAGGAGAAGTCTGAATGTATGAATATGGTTTTCGGTTCATAATCAATATATTCGATGCCTCCGAAATAATTATTTGGGCTCCACTGATAATAATACCACTTGTAATAATACTCATCAAAAGCGATGGCCGGTACCCGAAGCGTACATTTTTCACTTTCCGTCGCAATCCATCCCCCGCCGGTAGACATTGGCGCCTGCACCGCATGCAAGGTAATAACCAGCCCGTTGCTGCCGTTGAATGGTTGAGTGCCAAAAGTCAGCAGCGTCGATGGTAATGTCACTTCCGTAAGTGGGCAGTCCTTAAAAGCACCGCGGCCGATATCGGTCACCGTGTAAGTCTTGCCTCCGTTGGTTACCGTCTCTGGAATCACCAGAGAGGTGAGGGTGGATACACCGCCCGTAGCAGACACCGTCGTTGAACTGGTCGTGACATAAGTCACACCGTCGACGTCAAAACTCTCTTGTGCCGCACTGGCCAAAACAGCGGGCAGAATTAATAATGTAAAGATAATCCGTCTCATCTGACAAAATGTGTTAGTAATAAATTGTGTTGCAAATTTAAGAAAAAAAACTAAATCATCAATACCACGAAAGCACTTTTTGATGAACTGGCCGAAATTAAGGACGAACTCCGTGCAACAGGAAATATAAAAGGGGAAAAACCTGGGAGCTCCCACCCCGAATAAGTGGCACTTTTCTAACAATAAGAGCCTTCTGTCTGTCAATACTTGGCTCTTATTTGGCAATACTTGGCTCTTATTTGGCGGTCATAAAATACATATAGTTGTTATACTGCATTTTTATGTGACCCTCCAGACCCTTCTGACCTCCAATGGAATCTAAGCCATTAGACGTTAGGGGTCAGAAGGGTCAGAAGGGCCAGTTGTTTCCTGAGAATCCCTACTACCACACGCGCGTATTAGCGTACCCGTATTTTCTTGCCGCCCTGGATGACGATGCCTTTCTGCGGGCCGTTCTTGGACGAGCCAAGCGGCGAAGTTCGCCTCGGTGATGGCCACAACTGGCCGAAATTAAGGACGAACTCAAGCTCATTGATAAATTTTCCGCCCTTTTCTTGCAGATTCTGAAGTTTTCCATTACCTTTGCAGCGAAAAGAAGCGAATTGATCATGACACTAAATCCAACCATTCGCCTGATGAGAAGGCTGACATTAGCCCTTATCTTATTAATAAGTCAACCTATGATGGGTCAGATAGAGAGCAGTCTGACCTATCGGCGCTACACAACACAGGATGGACTGCCACAAATGCAGACCGAGAAGGTGTGGCAGGACTCGCACGGATATATTTATATAGGTACGTTGTCGGGCTTTGTCAGGTTCGATGGCCGGACATTTACTCCGTTTCTGAAAGGACGGCGGCATAACATTGTGGGGTTTGTAGAGACAGGAGGCTCTGTAAAAGCGCTCGACTTCAGACGTCAGTGGCTCACCAGCTTCGACGACGTGAAAATGCGGCCGATAGACCCTGAGTGGCACTGGTTGCTGAACAACTTCAACAGCGGGAACCTACCCGATGACTATGTGCTGTTAGAGGATGAACAGGAGGAGAATCGCCGCTTATGCCACGTAACGCCAGAGGGATTTCTTCCAGTGTTGAAAGGAGCATTGCTCGACAGGATGACACCTGACAGAAAACTCTATCTGGACTCCACGGGACTCTATGTACCTACTGAACAAGGGCTGTATCTCGTGTCGCGGGGAAAGGCTATGGGAAAGGCTACGGGAAAGGCTACGGGTAGGCGCGCCAGCGGGAATGGGCGCGCCAGCGGGAATGCGGGATTTGCCAAAAGAGCGGTGAGAATCTCAGAAAGGAAAGACTTCTATACGCTACTGCGGACAGGCAAGGAGCTGCTGGCCTTTGCCAAGAATGGCATCTACACTGTCGGCGACCAAAACATTACCCTGAAGACCGCCTTCGACTTTAAGGCACCTGACTACGGTATTATTGCCAGACGCCAGAACCAAGAGGACAGATCCATGATCCTGGCCGATTCGCATACCCTCTATGAGTACGACGGAGAACAGATAAGGGAACTGGCCTCGGGCTTTAACCTGATCAAAGACGTATTTATCGACAAGTGGGGCCGCCTTTGGGTAGCCACTTACCAAGGTCTGTACTGTTTCTTCAACCGCGGCTTTACCAATCATCGCCTGACCGACAGAGATGATATCGTGAGGGCCCTGGGTGTGGATGGCGAAGACCATTTGGTGATGGGAACGCTGAATGGAAAGTTGTTTGTTGACGGGCGTCTCGTGGAAGACAAACCTGATAATTTCTATGCGCCCAATGCCGTTACTATCGGCGGCAGCGTGTATATGGCGGGCAAGAACAATGTGGTCCGCGTGAATCAAGAATCCGTCCCCGTGATTCACGACCGTTATCAATTTGTGAGTAAGGCGGGTAATCGGTTGATTGTAGGAAACAGAAAATGCATCGCCGCCTACAATCCTGAAACGGGCCTTGTGGATACGCTCTCGACGGAAATATCCCATCCGTGGTGTGCGGCTGAGGATGCGCAGGGCAGACTCTGGGCCGGCACATCCTACGGGCTCTATGCCGACGGTCAGAAAGTGGACTATTCACAGAAACTCATCGTCACTACAATGGAGCGCGACGGGCTTGGAAATATCCTCTTTGCCTCGAAAGACTCCCTGTTTATGATTCGTGACGGACAAATAGAAAACCTCTGCCTGCCCGAACTGACAGGCCATGAGGTGAGGTCACTCCATATATCACCAAAGGGTTACCTGGTCGTGGCTGTTATCGACGGATTGTTTGTAAGCCGAATCAGTCAGGACTACGTTATCAGCGACACACGCTTCTTCGACCACACCAATGGCTTTACGGCCTTAGAGCCACTGATGGCCATGATGGCGGAGACTTCAGACGGGACTGTATGGCTGGCTGGCATCGAGGAGATGACCTCGTTCTTACCAGCAGCACTGCTCGATCATCGACCAGAAGACACCTACATCGCTCCGCCGCTACGTTGGTGGCAGCATTGGTGGGTGGCTATTTCTGCCATATTATTACTGTCTGTAGCGGTCTGGGGTATAACCAGATGGATTGAGAAACGTCGTAACAGACGGAAGATGATCCGGCTCGAAGGAGCGAAACTGGAGAAGGAACGTCAGATCGATGCCATCCGCAAGAAAGCCATCGAAAGGCAACGGGTCGGCGCGTCAGCGGGAATGGCAGAGACTGACGATTTAGCCAAGGATATTGTCAAGATGACGGAGCATACGGATGACAGGCGCCTCACTATCCGTACCATCAACGGCACCATCATTATAAATAGTTCCGAGATTGCCTATTTCAAGGCCGATGGCAATTACACCCTGATGGTAACATTCCAAAAAACCGAAACCATCCTCACAGGAATCGGGAAACTGGAGAAGACACTGAATCCGCAGATTTTCGTCAGGGCAGACCGCAGCACGCTAGTGAACATCCATCATATCAGTCATCTGAATGCCAAGCAACGCAGATGTATCTTCAAATCCGATGATAACATTGAGGTGGAAACCGCTCTGATGGCACCGGCATTCAAACGATTGGAAGCATTGTTGGGAGTTTAGAGTTTACAGTTTATAGTTTACAGTTTACATATGATATGAAAGATTGTATATTGATTTTAAGCGGAGGTATGGACTCCACCACTTTATTATATGATTACCAAGCGCGTATCGCATTGGCGATATCGTTTGATTATGGCTCTAATCACAATGCCAAGGAGATTCCCTTCGCCAAGATGCACTGCGAACGATTGGGCATCAAGCACATCGTGATTCCCCTCGAGTTTATGGCTCAATATTTCCACAGTTCACTTTTGGAAGGCGATGCAGCCATTCCTGAGGGCCATTATGCCGATGATAACATGAAGTCAACGGTGGTGCCATTCCGCAACGGCATCATGTTGGCCATTGCAGCAGGTATGGCCGAATCAAATGAACTGCAGTATATCATGATGGCCAATCACGGCGGCGACCACACCATCTATCCCGATTGCCGTCCTGAATTTGTCGAGGCCTTCGATGCAGCCACTCACGCAGGCACTTTCAATGGTGTGCGTCTGCTTTCGCCTTATTGCAATATGACAAAAGGCCAGATAGCCGCCCGAGGCAAGGCACTTGGCATCGACTACTCAGAAACATGGTCGTGCTATCGTGGTGGCGACAAGCATTGTGGCAAATGCGGCACCTGCGTCGAGCGTCGCGAGGCCCTCGCCGAAGCCGGCATCCCCGACCCTACAGATTACGAATAGAAACTCCTTCACAACATTCCTATCCCTGTGTTTAGGGATAGTAGTTATACCCTATGAGTCCACCGCCAATTCTTGCTACGCGGTTGAATGATTCCAACTGACTGACTGTGAAACGGACTGTAGAATAGTGCGTGGGGACCTGTCAAGTGAGTCCATATTTTTCGGCCTTCAAACGCCCTTAAATACTCTCTCAAAAATAATTGTTTGCAATTTCTTACCAGATTATTTGCAAACTTCAGATATTCTTCTTATCTTTGCAACGTGAAAGGAAAATCGATATAGGATAGGAGCCCCATTTGGATTGGCAAGCGACCTATTAATATTAGAAACTTCTCGCTCCGCTTAGGACAAGAGCCCCATTTGGATTGGCAAGCGACTTGTTAAAGCGGAGTTTCTTTTTGGAGTTCATTAATACTGGCATTAAATGTATATTGGTCAATGATGGCATAAGGCTTGTATTTCTGCCCGTCTTTCATCTTTCGCATACAGAGTATGGTCTTGCAACCGAGCTCCCTGCTGAAGTAGGCAAAATAGGCACTCTCGATATGCTTTCCTTCGATAGTTGGTCTCCAACCTAAGTATTCAGCTTTCTCCAAGTATCCCTGAATATCCATAGCGAGGGCATTTTTGATAGCGTTGAATTTGTTGTTCCTCGTATTCTTGTTGGCAAGATTTCGAAGGTCCGAATTTGTTACCTCAACATTCATAACGATACCATTATATACGGTGAATGATATAGGATGGCCAATTAATTCCTTCGCCATATCCATCACTACAGCTCTAAGCCTACGGCTCTCTGCATAATAATCATCTTGAGTTCTGTTCCTCATATTATTATCATATTCGTTAACTGCTTGCAAAGGTACAAAACTTCTTTTATCTGACCAAATAAATCAAGAAAAAGTTACACATTGTTCCTCTGCCCCCTAATGTTCTTATAACAAAAGAGCCTATGTTACAACTCCTTCGTTTTTTACACCCATTTATCAGGCCCCACGACTAGCATGATTATCCTCGTCAGACAACTCCGATAAATGTTTAAGTATTTTGGCCTCGCAATATGTGCGAGGCCAAAACACGAGATAAAGAGCTAGCTCCGTCGTTCACATTGTGATGTGGGGTGTATTGTCTTATTTTATGATCTTCTTACCATTTATAATATACACTCCCTTTGGTAGGCCCTTGAGAGAAGTGACGCTAGAGCACACTTTTCGGCCTTGAGTGGTATACACATCAAATGGTTGACCGTCCGTGACAATACCCCGTATGCCCTGAGCTAATTCTATCGTGAGCCATCCAGACAGATACGATATATCATAGTCTTGGGCCTCGGCTCCACTAACGGTGATCTCGTATCGTCCAGGAGCACTTTCACTTGTGGCTTTACAGGTGATTGTCGGCTTGGTTGTCAATACAGCTCCTGTATCATAACTCTTGAAACCGTCATACTGAAGCTTAAACTCAGGTACTTGATCACCTTCAGCCATCGTATACTCACCCACTGAGATGGTCAAAGGGGCTTTACTGATAGTAACAGTCAGTGAGGCAGGGGCTGTAAGATTTGTCGTCTCCGTATCATCTACCACTTTATAATAAACAGTATATGTCATCGCATGTTTCATGGCAGGCAAATACGTGTGGTAGTTGTAGTTGTCAAGTGAATATAGCATTCTTCCGACAGAAGTATAGCCAGGTGTGATAAGTCCTTGGTCATTGCCATTATAGACCAAACCTGATACTGCAGCTGGAGCGAAAACATTGATAGCTGCTTCTTCAATCTCGAAAGAAGCCGTACCGCTGACGATGTAGTTTCCTCCATCCTTGTCTGTAATGGTTACGGTAGCAGTACCGACATTGACGTTGTTGCTATAGCTGACCGTGTACTCTGATGTCGGAATCGTGGTATTTCCATCCTTCACCGTCACCGTCGGCTTCTTCTCCTTTCCGTCATAGACAAACGACGTCTCGCTGAGCGTGATGGTCGGACTGCTCACTGTCTTTGGACTGATGGTAGCAGTCAGCGTGGCAGGAGCAATATCACTATGATTGGCATCGCCCTTTACTCTGTAATATACGGTGTAGGTCTTTGCGTCTGTCCCCTTTGGAATGGCTTGTGACATTGGCAGCTGCGGAGGTGATGGTAAACTGGGCACTACCACTGACAACATAGTTTCCTCCATCCTTGTCTTTGATAGTCACACTAGCCGTACCGACATTGATGTTGTTGCTATAGCTGACCGTATACTCTGATTCTGGAATGGTCGTATTGCCATCCTTCACTGTTACCGTGGGTTTCTTTTCCTTCCCGTCATATACAAATGATGTGGCACTAAGTGTGATGGTCGGACTGCTGACCGTCTTCGGACTGATGGTAGCAGTCAGCGTGGCAGCTGTTGTAAGATCCTTATTCCCATCAACCGCTTTATAATAAACGGTATAAGTCTTTGCGTCCGTCCCTGTTGGAATAGTTGCACTATAGCTATTTCCATCAAGGGAATATTGCAACGTTCCAACGTTAGTACTACCAGCAGAGACAAGTTCCTGAGCACTTCCTGTATAGACAAGCCCGGTCTTTGCAGTAGGCGCTGTAACTTTTACATCTACAGGAATAGTTATGGTGAAGTTTAAATCACTCCACTTGGCCTGATCACCGCAAACTTCAGTAAAGACCTGTGACTTGATAGTAGCCGTCTTGTTACCACTTCCAATACCATCCGCAGCCTGAAGCGTTACCTTCACCAACGCGCCGCTCGTTCCATAGAATTCCGCATTAGTCATCGAGAATGATAGGAAACGATAAGTATTCGATCCCATATCCGATACATTCAGTGTATGGTCATCCATACGGTCAGCATCCAGACTTGCAATCAGCTTACCTTTATTATTTTTGGCAATAGCCACACCGTCTGGCAGCACAAGGTCAAACTGGAATGCAGCATACTGTTTCGAAGGATTATTGAGCTCAATAGCCATTTCCTTCGTTTCGCCAGCTTTCAGTTCCACATTTGCCACTTTCAGATTGTCGGCATGTGCTCTGCCCACAACTGTGAGCAGAACTGCCGTTATCATCAACTTAATGTATTTCATCTTACAACTTGCTTTTTACCGTTAACAATATAAATTCCCTTCTTCAAGCCATTCGTTTTATTCGCCTGTTTACGAACCAAACGTCCATCAATACTATAGATATCCATAGTCTCAATCTCCTTTACAGCATTGATGCCAGTGGTAGAACTATGCAAAGAAGCAAACTGCTTTTCGTTTTGGCCAGTGGTAACAAACAGGATGTTGTCAATATCGATGTCGCCTGTTCCTGACACCTGAATGCTCAGTAATTCACCTTGGCTACCTGTATATGCCTGATTGCCTAAAGAATAAACAACGACGCGATAAGTATTGCTATCCATCTTTGTATATGTCATCACATGGTCTTTGCTACGGATGCTGTTCAACATAATGCCTTCCAGTGTCTGGCTATCAGAGAGATGAACATCAAACTGAGAGGCAACGTAGCTACTCTCATTATTCAGACAAAGTGATAAAGCATGATTCTCATTCTCTACCAGCGTTAGCCTATCATGATCTGTCGATTCTGTCATAGAAGCTCTTTGGCGTGCATTATTAGTAGACATGATGATAGAAACAACTTTCACAATGTCAGTCACGTTCACTTCGCCGTCTTCATTCAAGTCAGCAGCAGCCTCAACGAACTTTGCTGAGGGCTTGCCCATGATGTAGTTCACAATTTCTACTATGTCCGACACATTAATCTCACCATCATCATTAACATCGCCCTTTGTTACATTATTCACAACGATATTAAACTTCACAGAGTTCAGCTTCACCTGAGTACCATCAGCTTTTGTGAATACGATATTCGATATCTGCCCCTCATAGCTGCCGGGCTCCACTGTACTGGCTGCATCAATAATAGCATTCAGGATAACTCCGCTTGTGCCCTCAATCACACTATTTGATAATGAGAAGCAAATAAAGCGATAAGTATTGCTGCTACCTTCTACTGCTGATACATTCAGAGTCTGTGACTCATCTTCATAACGGTTTGTCTTTGATACCTGGAATTTACCCTTATCGTTTTTCGACAAGGTAAAACCTGCTGGCAATTTCAAGTCAAACTGGTAAGCACTTAGGGTTGTCGTCTTATTGTTCAGCTCAATAGC
Source organism: uncultured Prevotellaceae bacterium (assembly GCA_902763615.1). GTDB lineage: Bacteria > Bacteroidota > Bacteroidia > Bacteroidales > Bacteroidaceae > Prevotella. The sequence continues at coordinate 55,669 of CACWSX010000017.1, forward strand.
AAGCGTTGTTGTCTTTCCCTTACTGGCAGATACCTCACCAACAACAATCTGATCGTCTGTCGAAAGCACAGGCTCCGGATCTTCACCTGGGCCAGGATCTTCACCTGGCTTTAACACATTGGCTGCATTATTCTTCAGCGATGGATAGCTTTCACCCTCAGTGATTGTCCATATGTTTGAGAAGTTCCAGCCTAATTCCTGATATGTACTGGCTTTTACCAAATCAGAACCATTCTTACTCACGCCATTCATAATGTCGTCATACACCTTCTGAGGAACACTGTTCACAGATACCTGCATGGTTTTCAGAGCATAGTTGTTCAGTTCTGGTGCGGGAGCACCATTCTTGATACCACCAATAATTCTCTGACCATAACCACCACTCTGTGCAGACTGCGACTCATACGTCACGTCTATCTTATTGTTCATAGCCGCGGAGTTCTTAATGACAGCATTCGCACCATCATTATAGCCAATGATACCAGCACCATAATTACTGCTAGCCAAGTTGCCTGTTGCATAGCATTTATCAACAATTCCCAAATTATAAGCAATCAATCCAGCAGCATTATAAGACGATGTAACATTAGCATTACTATAGCAGTTAGTCACATTAGCAGAATTCTTTCCGACCAAACCACCTACATACGACTCCTTACCCGTTGCTGTCAGATTTCCCAAGGTAACACACTGGTCAATTTCACCACTAGTGATTTCTCCAACCAATCCACCAACGTATGAATTCTCTCCTGTCGTATTAATGGTAACATTAGCCTGAGAGAGTGAAATCTTTCCACCATCAAACAGTCCAACCAGTCCACCAACAGGTGTCCCGTCTGCTACAGTTCCAGACACTCGGCAATTCTCAATCGTGCCATTAATCATTTTACCAATCAGTATACCTGTATTGGCACCGCCTTTCACCTGCTTGCCTTTAGCTGTCTCTACTGTCAGGTTCTTGATAGTTCCATTAGCAAAACAAGAGAACAAACCTGTATTATCACGAGTGCTATTACACCATAGCCCCGTTATCTTATGTCCGTCGCCATCAAAGTGGATTGTCTCGCTACCTTCACGTCCGATAGACTGCCAGCCTTCAGAAGGACTATTCTGATTAATATAGTCAGTTAGGTCGATGTCATTCATCAGTTTATAATATCCTTTTTTATAGGCATTCGTCAGGTCTGATGCTGTATAGACCTGATACGGATCGTTTTCTTTACCGCTACCAAGAGAAGTAACTATTTCTGTAGCATAATACGATTGCTCCTTTCCATCTGCTTTGGCACTGACGCGAACTTCCTGACCCGTTTGCAATGGACTAACAGTAAATGAAAAGTCATTGCCAGAACTAACAATCTGTTGTGTTACGCCGTCAATATCTAAAGTGATAGTTCCGCCGTCTAAACATTTACCACTGATGGTTGTCGCTCCAGCCACCACATTCGATGTAATTACAGGTGGGGCTGTTTGTATTTTGAAATAGGGATAGCTTTCTGTTTCCCGTATTTCCCAAGTATCATTAAAATCCCACCCCATTGCAGTGTAGGTTGCTTTCAATTTAAGAGTTGTAGCACTCACTCCTGTTCCATTCTGTTGATTATCAGTAACATCTTGGGAAACACCAGCTTTGAAAATAATGGCACGATTCCATGCTTTGTTTTCACTCGATGAACCCATTTCACCAACTGAACCTCCACTTTCAACGCCATATATACGTCCTACATTTGTTTCAAGAGCTCTTACCTGAATAGTATTAGCAACAGATGAGGTAATTAAACCATAATTGTCTCCAGTGATACCACCAACATAATTATTGCCAGATATGGAAGCATGTGAATAGGTTTGGGATATAGAAGTAGCATTAATACCTGCGATACCACCTACAAAATTATTACCGATTATCGATCCACAACAATAACTATTAGAAACCGATAGTTTTGTATCAATATAGCCTATGATTCCACCAACATAATCACCATTTGCGGTAATATCGCCTATTGCAAAACAACTGTTTATGTATTGGTCTTTTACATAATGCCCATGGCTAGGTTCGTCACTTTTAGAATATTGGCCCACAATACCTCCAACGAAGGAATTACCTTTAATTCCTCCAATAAACCCACAACAGTTAACATTCGTATCATAATGCATATACCACCATACCTGCCCCCCAACAGGTTTAGTATGATAAGCTTCTTTTTTGTAGTTAGAAACACTGCCCAAAATACCGCCCAAATAATTACCGCCCTCTATAGTACAGGAAGAATAACAATTTGTTATAATTGCTTTAATATTACAACTTCCACATATACCTCCTACATAATTATTACCTCGTAAAAACCTTGCTTTATATAAACAATTTGACAGAGCACCTCCATCTCCATTAACAGCACCCGCAATTCCACCAACAGAATCACCAGAAGCAGTAATATTAACCAAACTAATATTATCACTCAATGAAGGTTTCTTACCTGCACCTATAAATCCACCTACATGTTCATTAGCAACAACGTCCCCTTCAATCTTACAATTTGAAATAATGGTTTCATCTCCGTTTCCAGATAAGAATCCTACATAATTATTTCCAACGACAGAAAGACCATGGAGAGCCAAATTTTTGATTGTTGCATTATTTGTATATCCGAAGAAACCAACATAATCTGAACTATTCCTTTTAATCCATAGCCCAGAGATAGTTTTTCCATTACCATCAAGTATACCTTTAAATGGCGCGGAAGGCGTTCCTATTGGTTGCCAACCTTGAGAAGGATTCTCGTCTTCTAAAAAAACTGTTAAGTCAACATCAGCCATCATTTTGAAGTATACACTTTCTTGGTTCAGGAAGTTACGTAACTGATTCAACTGAATAGGATTTAAAATTAGATAAGGGTCGTTCTCGGTTCCTGACCCTGATCCACTGAACTGAGCAAATGTAGTTGCTGCGCAGTATAGGAACATTGCTGCAAAAGTTAGTAATCGTTTCATAATTATTCTATTATGTTATTCAATGTGTCAAATTTTAAAACTTTTCCATTGTATACGATACAAACTATACGCTTATTTAAATTATCAGCAGGTATAGTGTTTTGGAAATTAATACTTTTTGCTCTGTTAAGATATTCTTTTAGCTTAGAAATCGAACATTTCGATAGCACATCTTTTCGTATAGTCATAACAAAAACTCCCAACTTGAATGGTTCCCAATCATCTCGATCTTTCACCTTTAGTTCAGAACTTAAATACATACGAAGTTTTATTAAATCATCAAACAGCTTCGTCGGATCTTGATGTACATATCTTTCTCTTTTAATCTCACATATTATTAGATTTCCTTTATAAGCGTTTTGACCATGATGAAGTACTATATCTGGATACATCAGAGGTATTTTATTCTGTCGCATCTCATCTATTAACACCTTTGGTATTTCAGCATTAATAACCAGTTTCTTATTATTACTAATAATCGGATTATTACACCACTGATGATATAATTCATATGCAAAAACCCTCTCGACGTGCTCTAAATCTTTTTGTTCATCTGAGCCATCAAAACGAATATAACCAGATTTTACATTCGTAATTGAAACAAATAGAGAATGTAGATATTTGTTAATAGCATTATCGTACCCTTTTATAGATGTGTTTTCACAAAAAGTTCTTTCCATAACTCACATTAGCAGCCAACGCACACCCCAGAATCGGCAGTTAATAATTTGTTTTCAGGTTAGCTTATGATACAAAAAAGGCGTAGGTGTCTGTTTCTCTGCCCATCCTGGACTCACAGGCCTTCGCATTGCCTACATCACACAGGATAGACAACGCAGTTAGCCCACGCCAGAACGAACTATATATATAAATGAGGTATATAGAAACGCTCCACGCAGACGCCTCGTTGTCATCTGCCTGCTGTGATGTTACGGAGTTGCGAAGTTCGTGAGTCACAACGACAGACGTTCGAAAACGTCTTTCTCATATATAAGACCGCCCGCTTTCACCCCTAAGGGCTAACAAGCGATGGTGCAAAGATAGATAATTATCTCGAATTAAACAAGAAAAACCGCTAAAATTTCTCTTAATAAATGTAAATCATATTACACTGCCCTTTTCTCGCCACTGCGAGCCAGATGTTTAACCTTAAATCATAACAATGTACGTTAAGTTTAACTTTGAATAGTGTGTGAATAAAAGGTTAGTATTGTGAAACAAGAGCTTAGTATTTGGAAATAACAAGTACTTAACTGGCGTACTCCAGTGCGGCCGTAAGCGTACTTCAGTGCTCCAATAGGCGCACTAAGAGATTGGCGCAGAGATTTTGTTCCTAGCTTGGGAATCAATTGCGACCTAGGCAGGGCGCAAAAAAGTCCTAGTTAGACAGCAACACCTAATCTGTTTTATAGAGAAAGGCAGTGTTTATAGGGCTTCCAGGAGGCTGATGGGGGCTTAACACCTAACTCGCCTCTTAACACATCATCTAACGCATCACCTAACATGACATTTAACACGACTTTTCACCTTAATATATATTGGATCCAAAAATCACGCATTTTCTCGCATTGTAATGCCAAAAACGGGGTAATAATTTGGATATCACAAAAAATGTTGTATCTATGCCAGCTGAAACTGGCGATGCTGCTCACGCTCGGCAATTCAAACACGTTTGATTGCTCTCGCTTAATCGCAGCATTGCACTCGAAAAAGGCATGACGCTGTGAGAGACACTTACAAGCCAATCTAGCCTAACCACTAAAAATTCTGTTTTCTATGAATAATGAACTTACCATTCGTGGTGAAGCTCTCGGAGTTTCACGTGAGACAACGCTCGCATCGAGCAGTTTCTCAATGACAATTACCTCTTCCGTCGCAACGTGCTGAACGGAAAGGTAGAATTCCTAACCAAGCCAGCAGAGGATTATCGTCCGCTGACCCAGGAGGCGCTGAACAGCATCATCCGCAGGGCCATCGCCGAAGCCGGCATCCCCGACCCTACAGATTACGAATAGTTTGGAATTAAATAGATTTTTAACTGCTGATTTAGGGGCCTTTAACAAGATATTTAGAAAGGCTTAACTGGAAAAATAAAAATTCTTCGCTGGCTTTTCAAAAATTCTTCGCTGACTTTTCAAAAATTCTTCGCTGACTTTTCAAAAATTCTTCGCTGACTTTTCAAAAATTCTTCGCTGACTTTTCAAAAATTCTTCGCTGGCTTTTCAAATATTCTTCGCTGACTTTTCAAATATTCTTCGCTGACTTTTTAATGCGGGCAAAGATTTATAAAAATGGTTGTTAAATGTTAGGAGCCTGTTAGGTGTTGACGAACACCCACAGGCTCCTAACTCGATTTATATGAACACCTTAGTAAATCAGGTGTCAGGTGCGACTATCATTAATAGCCAGGATTCTGAGTCCAACCGACATTCAGATCAAGCATCTCCTGCTCAACAGGGAAGATACGATGACGCTTGTCGAAGTTGGCATCGGGGAAATTCTTATAGTGGGGGAAGAACTCATCCTCGAAGTGACCGAAACGGATCATATCGTTACGACGCCAGTTCTCATCGAAGAACTCACGGCCACGCTCGTCATAGATATCCTGAAGCGTAGGCTCACCGTTGATCTGAGGAGCACCTGCGTATGCACGAATCTGGTTGAAGAGATCCTTAGCACCACCCTGTCCGAGGCGTGCAAGCGCCTCAGCCTTCATAAGAAGGATATCGGCAAAACGGAAGAGCGGGAGGTCGTTAGACTGGTTACGGCCGTTGTTGTAGTCATTAGGAACGATGAACCACTTGATGGAGTGGCAACCCTGCTGGAGAGCATTGTCGTCATTACCCACATCGATGGTGTTGTCCTGCTTAATGAGATTGATCGTTTCAGTGAAGTGTACCTGCTTGCCATTATATACGAATGGCTCGTTTGTCGGACGCAGGGTCTTAGGATCACGATTGTAGACATCACCACGCAAGATGCAGAGGTTACGGATGTCGCCCTCAAGGCTGAAAAGCTTGGCAAACTCAGGTGTTACAACCATATTGCCACCAAACGACTGTGTGAACTTGTCGGTTGAGCCATATACATTGGGCAGCATGTTCTTCAGCTGCTTGAACGAACGGGGACGTGCATACTGGAAGCCCTGAAGGTTGAGAGCATCGTATGGCATAGCATAGATAAAGTCTTCCACCTTCCAACTGTTGTCATAAGAGAACTTATGCAGATAGTCGACAGAGCCGAGATTGAACTTGCCGCTATTAATAATCTCATCACAAGCAGCGATACAATCGTCAAGTTTGGGATTGGCAGCCGTTGCAGCATCATACTTGTCGACAGACTCTGCTGTATAAACAGCCCAGTTGATATAGAGCTTTGCAAGAAGGGCAGTTGCCATCCATTTTGTCGGTTTGCCGTAGGTGTTCTCTGTGACATCCTCTGTGAGCGAAGGAATGATCTCCGTCAGCTCCTTCTCAATCCACTCAGCCACTTCCTTTCGTGGAGAACGAGGCACCACTTCACCTTCGGCAGGCACCTTCTCAAGAATAGGTGTATCACCGAAACTATCCATCAGGATCCAGGTGAAATAGGCACGCATAGCACGAGCCGGTGCTGTCATTTGTGCAGAAGCGCCACTGCCGAGTTCCTCAAGGATCGTGTTTGCCTTTGTGATACCTGATGTCACCTCCGAATACCAGTCGAGCGATGCATCGGTAGCATAGCTGTTATGAAGGGCCTGATGGGCGTATGTTCCATCATCATAGTAGCCTCCGTCGAAAGCAAGAGCGGTAAACTCGTCGGAAGAAAGGCACTGTGCCTCCATGTAACGACGGCCAAATGTACCTGAAAGGTGGAAATAGACATCGGCCATCTTTGCCTCTACCACAATCATCGGGTCAACCCCGGAATTCTTACTCGGGTCTTCTGTATACTGAGAATTGGGAGAGACATCCAAGTCAGTACATCCGGTAAGTGCTACAGCAAATAAGCCAGCTGTAAAAATGAATTTATTTAGTTTCATATGCTTGAAATCTTATTAATTGATATTTACTTTACGGTCACAATAGCGATACGGTTAGCATGATTGGTGTCAGCTCCCTTTGCAAAAGTGCGGAGCACATTCACGCCCTTATTCTGAAGATACTTAGCAACAGAATCAGCACGCTCCTGAGAAAGCTTCTGGTTGGCATCGGTGGTACCCTCCGGTGAAGCATAAGCCACAATCTCTACGTTAGCACCGCTCTTGATGCCATCAAGCTCGGACGTATTCTCAATCTCAGACGAATTCACTGGGAAGGTGACGACAAATGTACTCTGAACATAAGTCTCCGTATTCTTGCCAGGAACCTCCTTGACAACCTCCTTCACAACTTCCTTCACGACAGGCACTTCCTTGACGACCTCTCTGACAGCAGGCTCTGCAGCCTTCTTTGCCTTGCCACCGCCGAAGTTGATCTTCACACCAACCATAAAGGTGCGTGTGTGCGGATAACGGCTCCAGCGATAGTCGATACCTGGGTCAATACCACCAAGGTTAACTTCGGGGTCGAGGCCCTTATAGCTGGTGATGGTGAGAAGGTTATTAGCTGTACCATACAGGGTCAGATCCTGAATCCAGTCGTTGAAACAGTTGCGGAATGTGTAGCTCAGTGAGAGAGACTGCAGACGGACGTAAGTACCCTTCTCAATCCAGCGGTCAGATGGCAGTGAACCGGAAGCATCGCCAGCAGGGAATCCGAGGAAGTCCTTCAGCACGTTCTTACCGTCAGAGAACATCTGTGCACTGGTATAGTGGGCACGCGGGCCATTGTAGACATCATTGCCGAACACACCGGTGATGAAGGCATTCAGGTTCCAGTTCTTGTAGGTCAGGCTGTTGTTCCAGCCAGCGTTGATCTTAGGCTGTGCACAACCTGTGATAGCGCGGTCCTTGAGGCCTGGGTTATTGGTGGTCTCACCTGTACGGTTGCCGTTATCGTCAAGCACATAGTACTCAGAACGTCCGTTCACCGTACCTGCATACTGATAGGTATAGAATGTACCGATTGACTCGCCTTCCATAATTCGCTGTGTCCATCCGTTGGCAGAGACACCTGCTATCATAGGATCACCCTGAGTGAGATTGGTGGTATGGAACTGGTCGTTCTGCATCTTGTCGACAGTATTCTTGTTGTGCGACAGGTTGATGGTGGTGTTCCAGGTGAAGTCCTTGGTCTGCACAGGAACAGCATTCAATGTAAACTCGATACCCTTGTTGGTCATCTCACCCACATTGGCATCCATCCAACCATACACATACTGCGTGGTGGGAACAGGATAGCCCCAGATCAAGTCCTTGGTCTTTTTGTAATAGTACTCGACAGTACCATTGAGACGTCCTCTCAAGAAAGCAAAATCAAGACCGATATTCAGCATGGATGTTGTTTCCCACTTGAGGTCGGGGTTGGCATTCTTTGTAGCACCATAGGTGCGATAGGTCTTACCGTCATAGACAAATGTACCTGTAGCACCGTATGTGACGTATGAAGAATAAACATCGAATCCCATGGCGTTACCAGAAACACCATAACCGGCACGGAGTTTCAGGTTATCAAAGATATTCTGATTCTTCATGAAGCTTTCCTCAGTGATGTTCCAAGCGGCTGATACTGATGGGAAGGTACCCCAACGCTTGTTCTTACCGAATACAGACGAACCGTCGCGACGGATGGTAGCCTGCAACATATAGCGGCTGTCGAAAGAGTAGTTGACACGACCATAGAACGAGATGTTGCGGATGTTCTCGACATAACCGCTCTGAACGGAGTTCTGAACAGGGAGAATGGTCTGTGCATACTGCATGTTATACCATTTCAGATCATCATTGTAATAACCCTCAACGGCAAGACCGAAACCGTCATTGTTCTTCTTCTGCTCCCAAGTGTAACCTGCCATCAGGTCAACTTTGTGCTTACCTGCTGTAAAGCCGTAGTTCAGATAGGTCTCAAAGGTCTGCTCATGTCCGAAATAAGTATTGCGAACAGCCTGGCCATTCTTATTGCCAATACCCTCGAGCTGAGAATTGCGGGTATCATAAGCACTATAGGTGCTCTGGTAGTTGCTCCAAGAGTAGTTCATATTCCAAAGCAAGCCCTTGATTACCTCGAGGGTGGCCTTACCGATAAACTGGTTGCGCTTCCAGATTGATTCTGAAGTGTCCTCATACATCAGAGCCAGCGGGTTGTAGTTCTTCGAACCTGCGCCAACTGTCCATGTTCCATCAGCATTCTTGATAGCATTTGTCGGAGAATAATAATTCATGGCATCAAGTACAGAAGCACCCTCGTTGCCTGTAGGAACACCGAAGTGCTTACCATACATGGCATTCACACTCATCGACAAGGTGAGGCGATCTTTCAGAATCTTTGTAGAAACGAGTGAACGTACATTGAAACGGTCCATACCGGTCATCTTGATGACACCCTGTCGCTTCATGAGGTTACCACTGATCATGTAGTTGGTTCGGCCATTACCGCCACTGATACCTATATTATGATTGTGGCTGATACCTGTGCGAAGCACTTCATCCTGCCAGTCTGTGTTTGCACCGCCATCCTTCAGGGCAACATTGTTTTTCTGGGCATATTCGCGCAACTCAGCAGCTGTGGCCATGTCATATTTCTTGAGAATGTTGTCAAACGCTACATAACCATTATAGGTTACGTTTGTCTTCTCTTCAGAACCTTTTTTGGTTGTGATGATAATTACACCATTGGCAGCCTTTGAACCGTAGATAGCAGTAGCAGTAGCATCACGGAGCACGTCGATGCTCTCAATATCGTCTGGAGAAACGATGGAGATATCAACACCAGGAATACCATCTACTACATAGTAAGGCGACATAGCACCTGAACGAAGTGTAGAAGCACCACGCAGGGTAATGGTAGGCGAACCGTTAGGGTCGGCTGTAGAAGAAACGACCAAACCGGGCACCTTTCCCTGAAGCATCTGGCCAGGATCGGTAAACACACCCCGGTTCAAATCCTCGGCCTTTACGGTGGTGATAGACGAGGTGACGTCCTTACGGCGCATTGTACCATAACCGACAACCACCACTTCATTAAGCACCTTGTTGTCTTCCTCGAGGGTCACCTTCATACCATTGGCAGCACGCAGGGTCTGCGAGACATAACCAATGTACGAGAAAGTCAGTTGGGCACCTTGTTTAACGCTTAGTGTGAAGTTACCGTCAAAGTCGGTCACGACACCATTGTTAGTCCCCGCCTCTAAGACACTTACGCCAATCAGAGGCTCACCTGCTGCATCCAGCACAGATCCTGAGACCTTTTGCTGGGCCATCATCACTGTACTGCACAACAAAAAGAACACGAAGAACATTGCCTTCTGCATTCCTTGTTTCAGATTTAGAATCTTTTGCATAAAATAATTAATTCGTTGTTAGTTAATATTAATTGATAGTAATTTCAGCATTTTCAGTCATCACGGGCACTTTCGCTTTCAGCAACTCTTCGACGTTGACCTTAATAAAGCCCTCACCCTTACAGGGACGCTTGTCCATTATATGGATGTTAGGTGATTGGTGTTGGGTGTTGGGTGATAGTTTCACGCGAACATTATTAAAATAGATGTCCTTCACCTTACCTGGCACATCGCCACCCACAAAACAACCGTTCTCACTCAAAGCTGTGATATTGTTGAAATAGATGCGGCTCACCTCACCACAACGACCTTCTATCTGTCCTTTGGGGAATCGCCAGTTGGCATCCTTATGGTTGCCGTTGGCTCTAGGATAGCTCGTCACATAGATTGGCTCCGCCTTGCCCCACCACACATCGCTCCACAGCCGACAATCGAGCTGGATATTCGAAAACACCACATCCGTCACAGTACCTTCATCACGATTCTGGATACCGAGCCCACGGTTAGAACCCGTAATGATGCAGTTGTCAAACACTACGTTATAGATGGAGTCCATATTCTCACTACCAATCTTGATAGCACACGAACGGCTCGACATCACACAGTTGGTTACCACAATATCGTGGCACGATCCATACTGTTCAAATTCACGACGATTTTTCAGACAAATACAATCGTCGCCAGAAGTGATATGACAGTTCGCGATACGGACATTCTTAGAGTGATCTAAATCAATGCCGTCGCCATTACGGATTTTAAGGTTGTTCAATAGATTGATGCCATCGATGACTGCCTCATTGCAACCAATCAGATGCACAGTCCAATATGCCCCTTCCTTGATGGTCACATCACGGATGGTAAGATTTGTGACATTCGTCAGTGTCAGCACATGCGGACGGGGATCGAAGGTTTGGTCAGCAAGGGGCTTCAGCTCATACGAGTCGCCTAATTCGGCACCCATAAAAGCAATACCATTGCCATGAATGGTGCCTTTGCCCGTGATACTGATATTCTCGGCATCTTTCGCCCAGAGCCACAGCATACCCTCACCACGATTCTCGCCAAAGGCGCTCAAACGGTAAATCCCCTCGTCAGGATTGGCTTTCAGCGTTGCGGTGGCCTCCAAATGAAGCTCTACCTGGCTTTTCAGTTCAATGGGGCCGGACAGAAACACATGATTCCTTGGCAGTAGCACTATTCCGCCACCTTCAGCCGAACATCGGTCAATGGCTTTTTGTATGGCCATAGCATCATCTGTCACACCATCACCCTTGGCGCCGAAAGATATTATATCATAGCAGGTTTGAGCAGGAAGGACTGATGCCATCCAAATCAGAAATACCGTCAAGAAGGTCCAAATCTTCATTTAAGTTAGATGTATAGTTAGAATTTGGGCACAAAATTATAAAAATTCTAGAATTATACAAAACTTTACCCAACTTTTTTTAACTTATCTATACAAAAATGCATTTTTTTGCGTTTTCCTTTGGATATTCCGTTAAAAATGAATAATTTTGCAGCCGTTTAAGCGATAAGTTAGTAATAAACCTTATAAATATGGCTGAAAAATTAGAAGTGAAGGAGTTGGATCAGGTTGTTGTCCGCTTCTCGGGTGACTCTGGCGACGGTATGCAGCTCGCTGGAAACATCTTCTCTACGGTTAGTGCCACCGTTGGTAACGGCATCTCTACATTCCCCGACTATCCTGCTGACATCCGCGCTCCGCAAGGTTCGCTCACTGGTGTGTCTGGCTTCCAGGTACACATCGGCGCCGGTAAGGTCTATACCCCTGGCGACAAGTGCGACGTGCTGGTGGCTATGAACGCTGCTGCGCTCAAGACACAATACCGCTACGCCAAGCCGGGTGCCACCATCATCATCGATACCGACTCTTTCGGTCCAAAGGATCTGGAGAAGGCTCAGTTCCAGACAGAGGATTACCTCGGTGAGATGAATATCGACCCCGATCACGTCATCCAGTGCCCACTCACCACAATGGTGAAGGATTGTCTGGCTGACTCCGGCATGGACATGAAAGCCATGATGAAGTGCCGCAACATGTTCGCTCTCGGTCTCGTCTGCTGGCTTTTTGACCGCGACCTGAACCTCGTGGCTAATTTCCTGAAAGAGAAGTTCGCCAAGAAACCCGCCATCGCCGAGGCTAACATCAAGGTGATTCAGGCAGGTTATGACTATGGCCACAACACCCATTCTTCGACCGTCAACGTCTATCGTGTGGAGTCTAAGGAAAAGGAGCCCGGACGCTATATGGATATCACCGGTAATAAAGCTACCGCTTATGGTTTCATCGCCGCTGCCGAAAAGGCCGGTCTGAGACTCTACCTCGGTTCTTATCCAATCACTCCCGCCACCGACGTGCTCCACGAGCTGTCGAAACATAAGTCATGCGGTGTTATCACCGTACAGTGCGAAGACGAGATCGCAGGATGCTCTTCAGCTCTTGGCGCTTCGTTTGCCGGTGCACTGGGTGTCACTTCTACTTCCGGCCCTGGCATCTGTCTGAAATCTGAGGCCATGAATCTTGCTGTCATTATGGAGTTGCCCCTCGTGGTGCTCGACGTACAGCGTGGCGGTCCCGCCACAGGTCTTCCTACAAAGTCAGAGCAAACCGACCTGCTGCAGGCACTCTTCGGCCGTAACGGTGAGAGCCCCATGCCTGTGATGGCCGCTACCAGTCCCACCGACTGCTTCGATGCCGCTTATCAGGCTTGTAAGATCGCACTCGAGCACATGACACCTGTCGTATTGCTCACCGATGCTTTCGTGGCCAACGGTTCCGGCGCCTTCAAACTCCCTGAGATTGCCAAGCTCGATCCTATCAATCCGCCATACGTTCCTGAGGAACTGAAGGGTAAGTGGACACCGTATATGCGTGCCGAGAACGGCACCCGCTACTGGGCTGTACCTGGACGTGAGGGCTTTGCTCATATCCTCGGCGGACTAGAAAAGGACTCGAACACAGGTGCAATCTCTACGAATCCTGAGAACCACGACTTAATGACACGTCTGCGCCAGCAGAAGATTGCCAACATCCAGGTGCCCGACCTCGAGGTTGATGGCGACGCTGATGCTGACTTGCTGATTGTGGGCTTCGGTTCTACCTACGGCCATCTGCGCTCAGCTATGGATGAGCTCCGCCAGAAGGGCTACAAGGTGGCTCAGACACACTTCAAGTATCTGAACCCGCTGCCCAAGAATACCGCTGAGGTGCTGAAGAAGTATAAGAAGGTGGTTGTGGCCGAACAGAACATGGGTCAGCTCGCAGCCTACCTTCGTATGAAGGTTGATAACTTCGTTCCCTTCCAGTTCAACCAAGTCAAGGGTCAGCCCTTCGTTGTAGAAGAGTTAGTTAACGCATTCGAGGACATTTTAAAGAAATAAACCGTTATGAGTTATACAGCACAAGATTTCAAGAAAGGCCAGCCCCGTTGGTGCCCAGGTTGTGGCGACCACTTCTTCCTGGCTTCACTCCATAAGGCTATGGCCGAGATTGGCGTAGCCCCTGAGAATGTAGCAGTCATCTCTGGTATCGGCTGTTCGAGCCGTTTACCCCACTATATGGCAACCTATGGTATGAACACCATCCACGGACGTGCTGCTGCCATTGCTACAGGTGTCAAGGTGGCTAATCCCAACCTTACCGTCTGGCAGGTTTCTGGTGATGGTGACGGACTGGCTATCGGTGGTAACCACTTCATCCATGCCAACCGTCGTAACATCGACCTGAACATGATTCTCTTAAATAACCGCATTTACGGCTTGACCAAGGGTCAGTACTCGCCCACCTCACCCCGTGGCTTCGTTTCCAAGTCGAGCCCTTACGGTACGGTTGAGGATCCATTCCGTCCCGCAGAGCTCTGTTTCGGTGCCCGCGGACATTTCTTTGCCCGTTGTGTTGCTACCGATGCCAAAGGAACGGTCGAAGTACTGAAAGCAGCCTACCAACACAAGGGTGCCAGCGTCACCGAGGTGCTTCAAAACTGTGTCATCTTCAACGACCACTGCCACGACATCGTCTACAACAACGAAGGCCGTAAGAAGAACGCAATCTACGTCAAACATGGTGAAAAACTCGTTTTTGGCGAGAACAATGAGTTCGGACTCGTACAGCAAGGCTTCGGTCTGAAAGTGGTCGAGATCGGCAAGGATGGCTACACTATCGACGATGTACTCGTTCACGATGCCCACTGCGAGGACAACACCCTACAGCTCAAGCTTGCCATGATGACACCCGAGGATGGTTTCCCCATAGCTCTCGGCGTGATTCGCGACGTAGAGGCTCCCACTTACAACGATGCCGTCCACGCTCAGCTGGCTGAGGTTTCTGCTCAGAAGAAATATCACAACTTCGCCGAGCTTCTCGAGACCAACGACATTTGGGAAGTCCGCGAATAGGCCCTCAATAACATATTCATAAGGAATCCCCCTGACTCAAGAAAAAGTCAGGGGGATTTTCATCTTAGCCAAGGGGACTATAGTCACGGAACAGTACTCGTGTAAGACGCACACTTTGCTGGAAATTTTGAAGCATTGAACTGCAAAAAAGAAAATTCTTCGCTGGCTTTTCAAAAATTCTTCGCTGACTTTTCAAAAATTCTTCGCTGACTTTTTAAAAATTCTTCGCTGACTTTTTAAAAATTCTTCGCTGGCTTTTAAAAAAATCTTCGCTGGCTTTTTTTCATCAGCGAAGCGCCTTCAATTTTTCTGAGAAGCGCCTTCAAATTATATGCAAAGTGCTTTTATAATTATTGAGAAGGTTTAGGAATATATTTGCAAAGTCCACTTGACAATCGTCACTGATACTCATGACGTTAGAGGAGTTTTCGTGTATTTATACACTCAATATCCGAAATAAAAGCAGAAAGGAGAAAGCGAAAAAAGGAAAGTTTTGTATCTTTGCAGGCGTTTTCGGAACTTAATTTAAATCAAGTCATATGTTTCATATTTACGAAGGCTTCCATCTGGTAGAGACGTATCACAAGATGCGCCATCAGCGGAAGTACAACCCAGACACCAAGCGTGCCGTCAAGATTGCCATCGTGGCCATTGTAACACTCCTGCTTTGGAACATGCCGGCAGAATGGTTCGGTATTCAGAACCTGACGGTCGTCCAGCAGCGTGTGATTGCTATCTTTGCCTTTGCCACCCTGATGTGGATTCTCGAAATCGTCAGCTCATGGGCTACATCAATTGCCATCATGGTGCTGATGCTGCTATTCTGTACAGACAGTGGTATATCGCCGATGGTGAACGAGGAAGAGGTGGGCAAGTTGCTCAATTATAAGGGCGTGATGGCTTGTTTCGCCGACCCTGTGATCATGTTGTTCATCGGTGGATTTGTACTGGCTATCGCTGCCACGAAGACCGGTCTCGATGCTCAGTTGGCCAAGGTACTGCTCAAGCCCTTTGGTACCAGAAGTGAGATGGTTTTGCTGGGTTTCTTGCTGGTAACAGGTTTGTTCTCGATGTTTGTCTCTAACACGGCTACCGCAGCCATGATGCTGACGTTCCTCACGCCTGTATTCCGCCAGTTGCCTCCTGAGGGTAAAGGCCGTATCGCTCTGGCCATGTCGATTCCCGTCGCTGCCAACCTCGGTGGTATGGGTACGCCTATCGGTACGCCACCAAACAATATCGCCTTGAAATATCTGAACGATCCTGAAGGGCTGAACATGGGCCTTGGCTTCGGT
>CACWSX010000018.1 GCA_902763615.1 uncultured Prevotellaceae bacterium
AGTCATGCGCCACATTGATCTGATTGTCGTACACTGTTCGGCCACGCGCTCGAACCAGAACTTTCCCGTGACAGCCCTCATCCGCTGTCACGCGGAAAGGTTCGGATTCACGGGCTACCACTACTACATTACCCGCGACGGCCGAACCTACCAGACGCGCCACGAACAGTTGGTGGGTGCCCACGCCGTAGGCTACAACCAGCACTCGCTCGGCGTCTGTTATGAAGGCGGTCTGGACGAACACGGCAACGCCACCGACACCCGCACACCCCGCCAGAAACGCGCCCTGCTGCGCCTGCTCCGTCGCCTGAAGAAGGCCCACCCCGATGCCCGCATCCTCGGCCATCGCGACCTCCCCAACGTCCACAAGGACTGCCCCTGCTTCGATGCCCGTACGGAGTATTCGAGCCTCTAACCCTGGGTGCAGCGTCGCCATCCGAGGCCCCGCCCTCAATATCTAACCCTCAAACATCGAATGATCATGCATTACATCAGAGACCAACAAGCATAGTTTATCTTACATCTGGCGGACAAGGACCGAAAAGTTCTTGCCCGCCTTTATTGTTTTTTTTCTTATAAAGTGACGATTTGTAACGAAATGATATATATTCAATGCAAAGAGTTAGCAAAATGAAAGAAAAATAAAGCAGAAACTTTACAAAGTGCAAGTTAGTCAGATTTTTAACAATCAAAAAGTAAGAAAGTTGTCAAAATGTTATTAATATGCAGTACCTTTGCAAAAAATTATGGTGAACGCAAAGCAAACAACACAAAATAAGAGATATATTATGAAGGTAAAAAGACGTTGGATCATCCTGATGACGGCAATGACACTAATAGCCGTCACAGGGCTGGCGGTAGGAGAGCCTACCTTTGATTGTGACTGGTCGGTGATTTCAGCGGCCGACGTGGCGTGGCTCATTACAGCCACGATTTTCGTTTTGATGATGACACCCGGTCTGTCGTTCTTCTACGGCGGAATGGTGGGTGCGAAGAATGTCATATCAACGATGTTGCAGTCGTTTATCGCAATGGGACTGATTTCGGTGCTTTGGGTAGTGATAGGCTTTTCATTGTGCTTTGGCGATGATATAGGCGGTGTGATCGGTAATCCGCTGACCTTCCCTATGTTTCATAATGTAGGTGGTGCCGTTTATACGACACCTGCCGGCAATGTTTTAGGCGGCGCCACGATTCCACTAGCGCTGTTCGCGCTGTTTCAAATGAAGTTCGCCATCATCACACCGTCGCTGATTACGGGCTCGTTTGCTGAGCGTGTGAGGTTTTCGGCCTACATGTTCTTTATGATGTTTTTCTTCTTCGTGATCTACTGTCCACTGGCCCACATGACCTGGCATCCTGAGGGATTGTTCATGAAATGGGGTGTCATCGACTTCGCGGGAGGTATTGTGGTGCATGCTTCGAGCGGTATCGCCGCGTTGGCAGGTGCTATTTTCTTGGGACGTCGTAAGGCTGAGACGCGCAAGAGCGAACCAGCCAACATCCCCTTCGTACTGCTGGGTGCGGCGATGCTGTGGCTGGGATGGTTCGGTTTCAACGCAGGTTCATCGCTGCACGCTGACGGACAGGCTATCAAGGCTTTCCTGAATACAAACACCGCTTCGGCAACGGCGATGATGACGTGGATCTTCTTCGACTGCCTGCGCGGTCGTAAGCCGTCGGCGATGGGTGCTGCTGTGGGTTGCGTGGTTGGCCTGGTAGCCATCACCCCATCGGCAGGTTATGTGACCGTGGGCCAGAGCATCTTCATTGCATTCGTCATCACACTGATCTGTAACGTGGCCGTCTATTGGCGTTCACACTCCCAGATTGACGACGCCCTCGACGTATTTCCCACCCACGGTACAGGCGGTATCTTTGGTACGGTGTTGACGGGTATCTTCATCCAGGAGGGGCTCATTGCCGGCACGTGGGACGGTTTTGTGATTTTCCTCTACCATCTGCTGGCCATCGTCATCGTGTTCGTCTATACCTTCGCCATGAGTTGGCTGGGATATAAACTCATCGATAGTCTCATTCCCATGCGCGTGTCGGCATTCAGTGAAAAGGTGGGGCTCGATTTCTCGCAGCACGATGAGCACTACGGGCTGGCGCACATCGGAGAACGGGAACTGGCAGAATACGAAGAACATATAAAAGAAAAGGAAAGAGTGAAAAGTGAATAATTTGCTTCCACTCTGGTAAGATAAAGCAAACTTCAAAACAATTAAGAATGAACACAAAGTACATTTTCGTTACAGGCGGTGTGGTTTCCTCGTTAGGCAAGGGAATCATCTCCGCCAGTATCGGCAAACTGCTTCAGGCGCGTGGCTACAAGGTGACCATCCAGAAGTTCGACCCCTACATCAACATCGACCCTGGCACGCTGAACCCTTATGAGCACGGCGAGTGCTACGTGACAGAGGACGGTTTTGAGACAGACCTCGATCTGGGTCATTACGAGCGGTTTACGGGCATACGCACCACCCGCAACAACTCGATTACGACGGGCCGCATCTACAAAACCGTCATCGACCGCGAGCGACACGGCGACTATCTCGGCAAGACGATTCAGGTGGTGCCGCATATCACAGATGAGATCAAACGGCGGATGCTACGAGAAGGTCTTGACGAGGGGCTCGATTTCGTGATCACAGAGGTAGGCGGTACGATTGGCGACATCGAGAGTGCGCCGTTTATGGAGGCTATCCGACAACTGCGCTGGCAATTAGGGCGCGATGCGGTGTGTGTACATCTGACGTATGTGCCTTATCTGAAAGCCGCCGATGAACTGAAGACGAAACCCACACAGCACTCCGTCAAGGAACTGCAAGGGATGGGTATCCAGCCCGACATCCTCGTACTCAGAACCGAACGCCACCTCAGCGACGCTGTACGCTTGAAGGTGGCTTCTTTCTGTAATGTCGATCTGGAGTGTGTGGTGCAAAGCGAGGATATGCCGAGTATCTACGAGGTGCCTGTGAGCATGCAGAAGCAGGGTCTCGACGCGGCTATTATGCGGAAGATTGGGATTCCTGTGGGTGAGACACCAGCCATGAAATCGTGGCACGATTTCCTCGAAAAGCAGCGCAATGCTAAGCATGAGGTGCATATCGGCCTCGTGGGCAAATACGACCTGCAAGATGCCTACAAAAGCATCCGCGAAAGCCTCAACTTGGCTGGTATCTACAACGATGTGAAGGCTAAGATTCATTTTGTGAATAGTGAGGAGATTACGACTGAGAATGTCGCCTCGAAGATGGAAGGTATGGCAGGCATCGTGGTCTGTCCAGGCTTCGGCAGTCGAGGTATCGAGGGCAAGATTATCGCAGCGGAATATGGCCGGACAAACGACATTCCCACCTTCGGCATCTGTCTGGGTATGCAGATGATGGTGATTGAGTTCGCACGAAATGTATTGGGCTACAAGGATGCCAACAGCGCCGAGATGAATCCTGATACACCACACAACGTGATTGATATCATGGAGGAGCAGAAGAATATCACCCAGATGGGCGGTACCATGCGATTAGGTGCCTATGAGTGTGAACTGAGAGAAGGCAGTAAGGTTGCGCAAGCCTATACAGCGGCAGCAAATTCTTCACTCTTCACTCTTCACTCTTCACTTACAATCAGCGAGCGGCACAGACATCGCTACGAGTTTAATAATGCCTATAAGGACGAATATGAGTCGAACGGTATGAAGTGCGTGGGTATCAACCCTGCCTCCAATCTTGTGGAGATTGTCGAGATACCAGAGAAGAAATGGTACATCGGCACGCAGTTCCATCCTGAATATTCCTCAACGGTGCTGCATCCGCACCCATTGTTTATGAGCTTTATCAAGGCTTGCATATGGAAGAGTTGAAGCATGAGTGTGGTGTGGCGATGATCCGCCTGTTGAAGCCGCAGAGTTACTACGAGCAGAAATACGGTTCGTGGCGCTATGGTTTCAATAAACTCTACCTGATGATGGAGAAGCAACACAATCGCGGACAGGAGGGTGCTGGTATCGCTTCCGTCAGTCTGACGAAGGAGCCAGGCACGGAGTATATGTTCCGTGAGAAGGCCGAGGGCAAGGACGCCATCACGGAGATTTTTTCTCGTGTGACGGAGGAGATGGCTGGTGAACTGCTGATGGGCCATCTGCGCTATTCGACCACAGGCAAGAGCGGGCTGCAATATGTGCATCCCTTCCTGCGTCGTAACAACTGGCGGGCGAAAAACCTCTGTCTGTGCGGCAACTTCAACATGACGAATATCGATGAGGTCTTTCAGTTCCTCACCCTACAGGGCCAGTCGCCGCGTATCTATGGTGATTCTTATATCACCCTCGAACTGATGGGACACCGTCTGGACCGTGAGGTGGAGCGACTCTATGCCCTCGCGAAAGAGCAGGGATTGAAGGATACCGCTATTACTGATTATATCGACAATCACGTGGAGATGGCAAATGTGCTGAAAACCACGATGAGTCATTATGACGGTGGTTATGTGATGTGCGGACTGACGGGAAGTGGCGAGATGTTCAGCGTGCGCGACCCTTGGGGCATTCGTCCTGCGTTCTACTATCGCGATGACGAGATGATTGCATTGGCCAGCGAGCGACCCGTGCTGCAGACGACATTTGATTTGCAGGCAGAGGACATCTGCGAACTCCAACCAGGCGAGGCACTCATCGTGCATAAGAACGGTGAAAGCCAACTGGAACAGATCATGCCCGCGCAACCCCTGAGCGCCTGCTCGTTTGAAAGAATTTATTTCAGTCGTGGTTCTGATCGCGATATCTATCAGGAGCGCAAACGACTGGGCGAACAACTCACGCCCGCTATCCTGAAGGCTATCGATGGCGATGTGGATCATACGGTCTTCTCGTATATCCCCAATACGGCTGAGGTTGCCTTTTATGGTATGACGGACGGTTTCCGCAAACTGCACGGAGAAGTACGCACAGAAAAAGTGGTTTGGAAAGATATCAAACTGCGCACCTTTATCGCTGATAACTCTGAGCGCAACGATCTGGCTGCCCACGTCTATGACATCAGTTATGGTTCGCTGAAACCTGAGGAGGACAACCTCGTGATTATCGACGACTCGATTGTGCGAGGCACAACGCTGAAAGAGAGTATCTTCAAGATTCTCGATCGTCTTCATCCCAAGAAGATCGTGATGGTGTCGAGTTCGCCGCAAATCCGTTATCCTGACTACTACGGCATCGATATGTCACGCCTGGAGGAACTCTGTGCCTTCCGGGCAGCCATCGCACTGATTAAGGACAGAGGCATGCAGAAACTGATTGCCGATACGTATAAGGCCTGCAAGTATTCGCCTGCGTCGCTGAACCACGTGCGCAATATCTATGAGCCATTCAGCGTCGAAGAAATTAACACGAAGATTGTGGAGATGCTACGTCCTGAAGGTATGCAGTCGCCTGTGGAACTTGTGTTCCAGAGCATCGAGGGCCTGCATCACGCCTGTCCCAACCATCCTGGCGACTGGTATTTCACAGGCCACTACCCCACCCCTGGCGGCATCCGGCTCTGTAACAATGCCTTCGTAAATTATGTTGAGCAAACTTTAAGATTACAACTATAATGAAAATAGCAAGATTAATACTCGAAGATGGCAGTCAGTTCGTGGGTTGGTCGTTTGGATTTGATACCAATACCGTAGGCGAGGTGGTATTCAATACTGCGATGACGGGCTATCCAGAGAGTCTGACAGACCCCAGTTATGCTGGGCAGATATTGGTGACGACTTATCCTTTGATAGGCAACTACGGTGTGCCTGATACGGGCTTAGGCGACAACGGTCTACCCTTGTTTATGGAAAGTGACAAAATTCATGCGAAAGCCCTGATTGTGGCTGATTATAGCGAGACCTATTCGCACTGGAATGCTCGCGAGAGCTTGGCCTCTTGGCTGAAAAGGGAGATAATACCGGCTATCACAGGCATCGACACTCGAAGACTGACAAAGGTACTGCGAGAGAGCGGTGTGATGATGGGAAAAATCGTCATCGGAAGTCTAGAGAATCCAGAAAATCCAGATCATCCCAACTATAGCTCCGTGAACTGGGTAGAGAAGGTGAGTTGCAAGGAAGTTATCACGTATCAGCCTCAGGGCGAAAAGAAGCATCGCGTGGTTCTCGTGGATTGTGGCGTGAAGGCGAATATCATCCGCTGTCTGATTAAGCGCGGTATCGAGGTGGTGCGCGTACCTTGGGATTACGACTTCAACCAACTGGCGTTCGACGGTCTTTTCCTTGCCAATGGTCCTGGCGATCCAGAGCAATGTAGCAAGACGGTAGCGAATATCCGAACGTTTCTGGATAATGAGGATGTGCGTCCGTGTATGGGTATCTGTCTTGGCAATCAGCTGTTGGCAAAAGCCGCTGGGGCAAAGACCTACAAACTGAAATACGGACATCGTTCGCACAACCAACCCGTGCAGAAAGTCGGCACAAACCAGTGCTTCATCACCTCGCAGAATCACGGCTATGCGGTCGATGACTCTACCCTACCCTCAGACTGGGAACCGCTTTTTGTGAATATGAACGACGGTTCGAACGAGGGTATCCGACACAAATCGAATCCCTGGATGTCGGCACAGTTCCACCCAGAGGCTTGTAGCGGGCCTGTAGATACGGAGTTTTTATTTGATGAATTTGTAAAGATGTTAGGATGATGGAAAAAGAGATAAAGAAAGTATTGCTTTTAGGCTCTGGAGCCCTGAAGATCGGTCAAGCGGGTGAGTTCGACTATAGCGGTGCCCAGGCCTTGAAAGCCTTGAAGGAAGAGGGTATCCACTCGGTGCTCATCAACCCCAATATCGCCACGGTGCAGACGTCGAAGGATGTGGCCGACACGGTGTATTTCCAACCCGTGACACCTGAATTCGTGGAGCGTGTGATAGAGAAAGAGCGTCCAGACGGAATTCTGTTATCGTTTGGTGGCCAGACAGCCCTGAACTGTGGTGTAGAACTCTACGAAAAAGGTGTGTTGGAGAAATACGGTGTCGAAGTATTAGGTACCCCCGTTCAGGCCATCATTGATACAGAAGACCGCGACCTGTTTGTAAAGCGTCTCGATGAGATCGGTGTGAAGACCATCAAGAGCGAGGCATGTTCTACTGTCGAAGAGGTGCAGAAAGCAGCGCATGAATTAGGTTTCCCGGTGATTCTGCGTGCTGCCTACGCCCTTGGTGGTCTGGGCTCAGGCTTCTGCGACAACGAAGAAGAATTATTGGCACAGGCCGAGGAAGCCTTCTCATTCTCGCCACAGGTATTGGTGGAGAAATCGCTCAAAGGCTGGAAGGAGATAGAATACGAAGTAGTGCGCGACAAGTATGACAACTGCATCACCGTTTGTAATATGGAGAACTTCGACCCACTGGGTATTCATACGGGCGAGTCGATTGTGGTGGCTCCGTCGCAGACGCTTACCAATAGTGAGTATCACAAACTGCGTGCTCTCGCCATTAAGATTATCCGTCATATCGGCATCGTAGGAGAATGCAATGTGCAGTACGCCCTCGACCCTAATTCAGAAGACTATCGTGTTATCGAGGTGAATGCCCGTCTGAGTCGTTCTTCCGCTCTGGCTTCGAAGGCAACAGGTTATCCCTTGGCTTTCGTCGCTGCCAAACTAGGATTGGGTTATGGTCTCTTTGACTTGAAGAACTCCGTGACCAAGACCACCAGTGCCTTCTTTGAGCCAGCCCTCGACTATGTGGTCGTCAAGATTCCCCGTTGGGATTTGACAAAGTTCCAAGGCGTAAAGCGTCAGCTTGGCTCATCGATGAAGAGCGTGGGTGAGGTGATGGCCATTGGTCGCACGTTTGAGGAAGCGCTGCAGAAGGGTTTGCGTATGATCGGACAAGGTATGCACGGATTCGTAGAGAACCACGCCATCAAGATACCAGATATTGAAAAATCCCTGCATGAACCTACGGATATGCGTATTTTCGTGGTGTCGAAGGCCCTGAAGATTGGCTATACCATCGAACAGATTCACCAGTTGACGATGATTGACCGTTGGTTCTTGGAGAAACTGAAGCACATCGTGGATATCGACCAGCAACTGAAAGAGTATGCCCATCTGTCTGAGATCTCTGAATTTATGGAACCCAGCGAGTTTAAGGAGTATCTGCAGTCGCCAGAGGTAGCCATGCTGTTGCGTGCAGCCAAGGTCTATGGTTTTTCCGATTTCCAGATAGCCCGCGCCATCGGCTTGGAGAACCGCATGAAGATGGAACAAGCAGGTCTCACCATCCGCAAATGGCGTAAGATGCTAGGACTCGTACCTACCGTCAACCAGATTGACACCCTTGCAGCGGAATATCCCGCCCAGACCAATTATCTCTATCTTTCTTATCTTTAAATTGTAAATTGTAAATCGTCAAATTGTAAATGATATTATGTGTGGAATCGTAGCAATATTGAATGTAAAGGAGCAGACGCATGAGTTGCGTGAGAAGGCCTTAAAGATGAGTCAGAAAATCCGTCATCGCGGACCTGACTGGAGTGGTATTTATTGTGGTGGCTCTGCCATTCTCGCCCACGAGCGACTGAGCATTGTGGACCCTGAATCAGGTGGACAGCCCTTATATAGTCCTGATAAGAAGCAGGTTTTGGCTGTGAATGGTGAGATTTACAACCATCAGGAAATCCGCCGTCGCTATGCTGGACAATACGAATTCCAAACAGGTTCGGATTGCGAGGTCATCCTGGCACTCTATCGCGAGAAGGGTATTGACTTCCTCGAAGACCTGAGCGGTATCTTTGCCTTTGTGCTCTACGACGAAGAGCGTAATGAATTTTTAATTGCCCGCGACCCCATCGGTGTGATACCTCTTTATATTGGATACGACAGCGACGGCACTGTGTATGTGGCCTCTGAATTGAAAGCTCTCGAAGGACAGTGCGAGCGCTACGAGCCGTTCCTGCCTGGTCATTACTATTGGAGCGTCGACCCAGGTCAGAAGTGGTACTATCGTCGCGACTGGATGCACTATGATGCTGTAAAGGATAACCCCGCTAGTGTTGAGGCCATCCATGATGCATTGGAGGATGCCGTAAAGCGTCAGTTGATGAGTGATGTGCCCTATGGTGTGCTTTTGAGCGGTGGTTTGGATTCATCCGTCATTTCCGCTATTGCCGAGAAATACTCAGAGATGCGTATTGAGGATGACTCGAAGACGAAAGCATATTGGCCCCGTCTGCACTCGTTTGCCGTAGGACTGAAAGGTGCGCCTGATTTGGCAAAGGCCAAACTCGTGGCTGACCATATCGGCACCGTACACCACGAAATAAACTACACCATCCAGGAAGGTTTGGATGCCATCCGCGATGTTATCTATTTCATCGAGACCTACGATGTCACCACCGTCCGCGCCTCTACGCCGATGTATTTGTTGGCTCGCGTCATCAAGTCGATGGGTATTAAGATGGTACTCTCTGGTGAGGGTGCCGACGAGATATTCGGTGGTTATCTCTATTTCCACAAGGCCCCAACAGCAAAAGACTTCCATGATGAGACCGTTCGCAAACTCGGCAAACTGTATATGTACGATTGTCTGCGTGCCAACAAGAGTCTGAGTGCCTGGGGTGTTGAAGGTCGCGTGCCCTTCCTCGATAAGGAATTCCTTGATGTTGCTATGCGCACGAATCCTGAGGCCAAGATGTGTCCAGGCACGACAATGGAGAAAAAGATTGTTCGCGAGGCCTTCGCCGATATGCTGCCAAAGGAAGTTGCCTGGCGACAGAAGGAACAGTTCAGCGATGGTGTCGGCTATTCCTGGATCGACACCCTCAAACAGATTACCTCTGAGGCCGTATCAGACGAGCAGATGGCCCATGCAGCTGAGCGCTTCCCCATCAATCCGCCAAAGAACAAGGAGGAATACTACTATCGCAGCATCTTCGCTGAGCATTTCCCATCTGATTCTGCTGCCAAGAGTGTCCCAAGTGAGGCCTCTGTGGCTTGCTCTACCGCCATCGCCCTCGAATGGGATGCAGCTTTCAAAGGCATGAACGATCCCTCAGGCCGTGCCGTCAAAGGCGTCCACGAGCAAGCCTATTAACGATTGAGACACATATCAATCGTATACAACCAAAAATCCCTCACTCATTTGAGCGAGGGATTATTTATCTATCCAGACTTACTTCTATTTCGAAGTATCCGTAAACGTAGCCACGCGATTGAAGTCGAGCTCATCAAACAACTCATCGGTAGCGCCCATACCCTGAATGGTCAGACGACTGGCAGCAACACCATAACGACTGACGAGCGCATCCTTCACAGACTGGGCACGAGCCACAGACAGTTTCTGGTTCAGCTCAGGATTACCCTCAGGCGAAGCATAACCCTTGATGAGAATCTTCGACTCAGGATGATTCTTCATATACTTGGCAATCATCGCCACGCTGGCCATCTGGGCTGCATCGACAGAGCTCTTACCCTGACCGAAGATAACGGTGGGCTGGAGCACATTGTTGTTCACCACCTGCGTCACCCTCGTCACCTTGTTGACCACAGGAGCCTTCACCTTCTTAGCAGCCTCGAGCGAATCCTCCAGTTCTGCAATACGACGGATGTCGCGGGCAATGCGACGGTCCTTGCTATCGCTCTCGTCACGAAGCTCGTTAATACGGGCATTCAAGTCGTCAATCTCACCTTGGTCACGCAAACGGGCAAAGGCAAAGTTCTTTGTACCGTTGCTAGTGCCGAACTTGAAGTTCACACCCACGTTGAGCTGGAACAGTCCACTACGAGAGTCAAACTTGAAATTGCTACTATGACGGCTCAGAGCATTGACCATACGTCCATTGTCCCACAGACCGAAGATGACAGCAGGCTCGAGATAAAGCTGCACAGCACGACTGGCACCAAGATTGAAGGCCAAATCGAGGGCAGCCTTGGAGTTAATGCCATTGGCACGGGGTAAAGCACCAAACTGATGCATCCAACCGAATCCTCCGAGAGCGATAAGTTCCACGCGACGAGGCTTGCCTAAGTAGCCTCCGAAGAAACTCGACAAATTGAGGGTTCCCAAAGCATCAACATTAATGGCATCGATAAAGGTACGAGTCTGCATCAACGATTTCTCGTTGGCCTCGAAATAGGCATTGGCATCGATAGCTACACCAAACGAGGTCGTAAAGTTCTTACCAAGACGCAGACCTGCACTGGGTGCAAAACCCTTCATGAAACCTGCATCACCCCATTTCTGCATAGGTGTGGCAGCTCCAGCATTGATACCCAGATACCAGTTGTCAAAGGTCTTGTGGGCCGTTATTACTTTTTTCTCCTGTGCACTGGCCGAGACTGTAATCACGGCAGCGGCGAGGATTACAAACAGCTTTTTCATATCGTTTTTATGCTTATTTTACTTCCTCAATAATCTTTGCACCTTCCTTCAAAGCCTCCATGTTGAGAGGAATCAGGTCGTGATGGCGCTCGGGGAGCGTCTTCCTGAGAGCCTTCTCCACACCCTTGTCACTAACGACGGGAGCCACCTTCAGCAGTCCGCCAAGCACAATCATGTTAAAGACCTTACCATTCTTCATCTCGGCAGCCTTGTCCATCGCATTGATCTCGTAGATAGTGATATCCTTACGGGTAGGCTTATTGATGATACCAAAGCCGTCATAGATCAGAATGCCACCAGGCTTGATCTTCGGCTCGAACTTCTCGAGTGAAGGCTGGTTGAGCACCACAGCGATGTCATACTTACTGAGGATGGGCGAAGAGATACGCTCGTCGCTCACGATGACCGTTACGTTGGCCGTACCACCACGCTGCTCAGGACCATAGGCAGGCATCCAAGTCACCTCCTTATTCTCCATCAGTCCTGAATAGGCCAGAATCTTACCCATCGAGAGCACGCCCTGACCTCCGAAACCTGAAATAATTATCTCTTTCTTCATCTTAATTTTCAATTTTCAATTATCAATTTTCAATTAAAGACTCGTAGTGTCTTTCAGGTCACCTTTGGGATAGAAGGGGAACATGTTCTCCTTCATCCATTCGTTAGCCTTAGCAGGCGTGAGCTTCCAACCGCTGTTACAGGTAGAGACAAACTCCACGAGACTTGAACCCTTACCAGCCATCGAAGCCTCGAAAGCCTTGCGCAGCGCCTTCTTGGCCTTCAGGATAGAGGCCACGCTCTCCACACTCTGACGAGTCACATAGCACGTTCCCTCCAGACCAGCAGCGATATCTGCCATCTTCAGAGGATAGCCATGCAACTGGGGATCACGGCCATAAGGACAGGTAGAAGTCTTCTGACCAATCAAGGTCGTAGGAGCCATCTGACCTCCCGTCATACCATAGATGGCATTGTTGACGAAGATGATCACAATATTCTCACCACGGTTCAGGGCATGAATGGTCTCACAGGTTCCGATACAAGCCAGGTCGCCGTCACCCTGATAGGTGAATACCAGACGATCGGGCCAGCAGCGCTTGATACCCGTAGCCAGTGCGGGTGCACGACCGTGGGCAGCCTCCTGCCAGTCGATATCAATATAATTGTACGCGAAAACGGCACAGCCTACAGGCGATACACCTACAGCCTTGTCTTCCATACCCATCTCTTCGATGACTTCGGCAATGAGCTTATGCACCACACCGTGACTACAGCCCGGGCAGTAGTGCATATTGTTGTCGTTCATCAGCGTCGGCTTCTTGCAGACGATATTCTCTGGTTGAACTATTTGATTTCTATCCATAGCTTACATAACCTTTTTAAGTGCTTCCACAATTTCTTCAGGATCGGGCACGATACCTCCGAGTCGTCCGAACTGCTCCACGGGCACAGCTCCGTTCACAGCCAGACGGACATCCTGTACCATCTGTCCGGCATTGATCTCAGCCACGAGGATACCCTTCACCTTCTTCGACAAGGCCTCAATCTGCTTGATGGGGAACGGGAACAGCGTGATAGGACGGAACAAGCCGACCTTGATACCCTGTTCGCGGGCAATCTCCACACTCTTCTCAGCGATACGGGCGGCAGAGCCAAAGGCCACGATAGCATACTCTGCATCGTCCATCAGCTGCTCTTCGAAGCGCACCTCATTTTCCTGAATCTTAGCATATTTCTCCTGGAGGGCGATATTACGCTGCTCCATTATCTCAGGCTTCAGCTCGAGCGAGGTAATCACCACACGCTCTCTCCCACCCTTCGGCTTACCAGTAGAAGCCCAAGGACACTGCTTGATCACCTCTTCGTCCGTACGACGGGGCTTATAGGGAGGCAGCACCACCTTCTCCATCATCTGACCAATCACACCGTCGCTCAGAATCATAGCGGGGTTGCGATACTTGAAGGCCAGTTCGAAGGCGAGGTCGACGAAATCAGCCATCTCCTGAACACTCGAAGGAGCCAGCACAATCACCTTGTAGTCGCCATTACCACCACCACGGGTAGCCTGGAAATAGTCACCCTGCGAGGGCTGGATGGTACCCAGACCAGGACCGCCACGCTGCACATTCACAAACACACCAGGCACCTCGGCACCAGCCATATAAGTGATACCCTCCTGCATCAGGGCGATGCCAGGCGACGAAGACGAGGTCATCGCACGCTTACCGGCTCCGGCAGCGCCATAGACCATATAGATAGAAGCCAACTCACTCTCAGCCTGAACCACCTGCATACCGGTAGTCTCCCAAGGCTTCAGCTCAGCCAGCGTCTCAATCACTTCACTCTGCGGAGTAATAGGATAGCCGAAATAGCCGTCGCATCCGCAACGAATAGCAGCGTTTTTTCTCTTCAGCCATAGTTTAGTCCTCCACTCTTTTACGATACACGGTGATACAACCATCTGGGCAGACGATACCACACGAAGCACAGCCCACACAGGCATCTTCGTTCGTAGCCTCCACATAGGGATAACCGTGCAGATTCACTTTGTTGGCCAGTGCGATGACCTTCTGAGGGCATGCAATGATGCACAATTGACATCCCTTGCAACGCTCAGTATCCACCACAATAGCGCCTTTCATTTTTGCCATATTATCCTGTAATTAACGCATTAATTTCTAAAATTGGCTGCAAAGGTACTAATAACTGAGCAAACCACCAAAAGAAAAATGCATTTTCTTTCGCTTTTTCCTAATACCTTATTCTATTTAAAGAAGCGATAGTATAAATATGCAATTTTATGTCAAATCTGTATTCATACGTTTGGGGGTTACGCCTTGTTCTTCTCCTTGATCATCCCCAATGCTATCGTCGCTACCGACACCACGCATGCTACTATGGCAGCGCCCCATAAAGAGATTTCTGATACAAACATCGCAGCAAATTCATCTCCCATTCCTCAGCCTAGTCTTCACCCTTGGGGGATGGAATTCCTTCATAGCTGATGCCATGCTCACCGGCAAAGTCCTGCATGATCTTCAGATAGCCGCCAGGTCCGAATGCTTCAGGCTGGTCGAAGTTCTTAACGCGCCACTGGCCATTCTCAATGTCCAGTTCCATCCACATAAACCCATTCTCCTCGTCTGCCCCTTTGAACCTTACCTGTGCCTGAGCCATATCACCTGTCAGCAGGTCGGCCTTGACGGTCTCAATCTCCAGCGGAGTGCCCATGCCAGCGAAGAATCTGTACCCCTCTTCGTCGCCCAAGAACATATGATCATCTCCCATCGCTTCTGTCAGGGATTTGCTGATGGCATTGCGCAACCCAAGATAATAGCTGGTACAGAACTCATCTTCAAGCTGACGAATATTAACGATACCGTTCTTATCCATGTCGTTCAGACGATCGTACATCTTCCTGACCTGAGCCTCTACGGCCTCTACTGTCCATAATTCCGCAGGAGCAGTAGCTACTATACTGTCGGCAACTTCCGTTGAATCAATGTCACCACCCTTAGCGGTCTTGTTACCACACGAAACCATTGTTGTTACAGCTGCTACAATGGCGATAGTAAATAATACTTTCTTCATATATTTCTCTTTGAATGATTATTTATTTGGCTGAAAACGTATCTCAGAAACCGAGGAACTCTTTAATGCGAGGTCGCGTTCGATGTATGCTCCGCTATCAAGTCACTCGTTTATTCCGCTGCAAATTTAGGAAAAAAATGCAAGAAAAACAAGAAGAATGTGAAATAATTATTCTGAGAACACAAAAGCTTTCTTACTCCTTCGCTCACAATGTGTCTGCGCTTCTATGCGCGCACTTTTGGACAACTTTTCGTCCTATTTCCTTGATTTGTCTATTATTGGGCCGTTTGTCCACACAAGTTTGAGAAGAATTGGCGATATTTCTTGGAATCAACCCAAATTCACCGTAACTTTGCATCAACAAAAAAATAGAAGTTAGTTTTTCTTTTTCATACGATTCTTTTCTTAATGCTTTTAATTTAGTTGATATGTTAGTTAATAATGTTAGAAACACTTAGACCTCGCAGCGATTGCGAGGTCTAAGTGCGTTATAGGACTAACGGGACCTATTGGCTAATAAAAAATCCACCGTTGTGTAGCAAAGATAACTTTGGGCTGTTTATGCTGGTGCAAAGGTACTAATTTTTTAGCAAATCACAACTCAATGAGCACTTCTTGCACTGATCTTCTTGCCTTCCTTGTTCCAAGTGAATATCCAACTGCCCTTGCGGCTGGTGATGGTGGTGTTGGATACGCCTACGATCTCGCCAACGTTCGAAACGCTCATCGTTTTCAGCGTCTTCCCCTTAGCATCGCAGATGTAATAGAACGAATGGCGCTTCGACACGAAAAAGTCGCTGCCCCACCCTTTCAGTTCACCCACGCTACTGCGCGAGAGCCCGCCAATCCGCTTGCCCTGCTCGTCATAGACGTAATACCAGTTCTTCGTCTCCTCAATATACGATATCTGTTGGCGCTGCGCCTGGACAACCATTACCTGCAATAACAACAGAATAGTAAACAGTTTCCTCATATCGACTCTTTTTGTCGCTACAAATATAGTGATAATCGAGGAAAAAATCAATAAATTCCCGTTAAATAATCGTAACTTCTAATTATTTTTGGGAAATTATACAGTCAGTTCGACGGAGTCACTTATTACATGCAGAGAGTCATGAACGAATTGTTCGGTATGAGGTAAAAGATTAAAATTTGGAAAGAAATTACTGTCATCCGACATAAAAGCATGCTATTTAACTAGTTTTCAATGATATAGTATTTTGCATACTGACATTATACTGACATAAAACTGACATATAACAAACATAAAACCGTCATCAAAATAGTCTTTTGATATCAAGAGGCATCTATAATACCAGCACTAAGGGTAGCGAATTGGCGAATGAGACTTAGCAATCATTAAGATAAGGATAGTTACCGAATTCTCTAGAGAATTTAATGCTAAGATTAGGCCTTACAATTGCTAAACCTAGGGTTAATGCTCAAATTCTCTAGAGAATTTAATTGCTACTCTTAAGCTGAAAATGTGAAAGAGCCAAGTATCAAACCTGAAAGCTCCCTTATGGCATATCATTAAGTAAAATATGACGGTTAAATGTTGGTTATATGTCAGTATCATGTCAGTATGTTGAACGAAAATATTGAGTTAATATATTAGTAATTAGATAATTACAATTTAAGACATGTCGGATGTCAGTAAATTTAAGAAATAATATAAAGAATATTTTCAAATTTGATAAAAATAATGTATCTTTGCAGCATCGAAATCAATAAAAGCGAAATAAACGACAGAAATATGAAGATTAGTCTCATTAAAACAAAAGGAAAGAAGGAAGTGATCACCCGCTACAGTCTGGAAGAGGTGGCATACGCCATCCAAAGCGGTTGGCGCCAACATAACGTGACCTATCTGAGAGAGGTGTATCACCTGATGAACAAAGAACGACAGCCAGACGGACAGATACAGACCGACTGGCAAGGTGGCATCAAACTGGAGCGCATCTGCTTTGCCCAGGAACTCGACAGGTATAGGAACGAGCGACGTATATTGGGCTATAATGGTCTGGTGGTGGTTGAGGTGAACGACCTGGCAACCTACGAAAAGGCCGTTGAAGTGAGGGATGCTGCGAAGAAGATGCCAGAGACGCTGATGTGTTTTCTGGGCGCATCGGGCAAGTCGGTGAAGATCGTTTGTAGAGGCGAGTTGTTTGGTGGAGGATTACCCCAGACTGAGGAGGAGATCAGGCAATTCCATCTGAACCTCTATCAGACTGCGAGACGGGCGTATGTGAATCAGTTCGGGTTTGAGATAGCGTATCTGGAGCCAAGACTCGACAGGACGGTCTATGTGAGCGCCGACCCTGAGATGGGCTTCAATCCAGAAGCCCGTCCGTTCTATGCCGACACGAAGGAACATACTGATCCTCAGCCCGTTAACATCTCACGCGAGAGTGACCGGCTGATGCCCGGACGCACCATCAAGCGCACCTATCGATTGGAATGGCAATTCATCATCGACACCGTGCTGGGCCACTATTTCGAACTGCCCGACGAAGACCGTCTGGAGACGTTGCTGATGCAGATTGCGACGCTCTGTCTGAAACAGGGCATTCCCCTCGCCTACGCACAAGGCATGACGATGGAGCATCCTGCACTGAATACCGACAAGTTGCTACTGAAGAAGACCTTCCAGATTGTCTATGCCGTAACCCTGCAGGAGGACTATATGAAGAAGCACAAGATCAAGCCCCTGCAGAGCATCCCCAACGACACGATTCAGATGATGAAGACGGAAATCTTCCTGAACGAGAACTTCGAGATGCGCAAGAACCTGATGACGGGCGTGGCCGAATATCGCGAGAAATACTCTGACGATCAGCGCTTTAAGCCTGTGACCGAGGAGGTGCGCAACGATATGACGATGCGGGCTACGGAACTGGGACTGAAGTCGTGGGACAGAGACGTGAACCGTTTCATCGACTCTACCCGCATCGAGCAGTACGACCCCGTAAACACATGGTTGGACAAACTGCCACAATGGAACGGACACGACTATATCGAAGAACTCGCAGCCCGTGTGCCCACCAGCCAGCCTCATTGGGAGATGTATCTCAGGAAGTGGCTTGTGGGTATGGTGGCACAATGGCGCGAGAGCGATAAACAGTTGACAGGCAATGCGTTGACACCGCTGCTGATTGGTCGTCAGGGCTGCGGAAAGACGCGTTTCTGCAAAATCCTGTTACCACCAGAACTGCGCGACTATTACAACGACAAGATCAACTTCAAGAACGAGTTCGACCTGAACATCGCCCTGACGATGTTTGCACTGATCAACATCGACGAGTTCGACAAGACCACCTCGTCGCAGCAAATCGTGCTGAAATATTTGTTGTCGTCAGCAGAAGTGAAGTTCCGTCCGCCTTACGGCAAGACCATCAAGCAGTTCAGGCGCTACACCTCGTTTATCGGCACCACCAACCAGCAGAAGCCGCTGGTGGATCCTACGGGTTCGCGACGTTTCGTCTGCGTGGGCATCACTCCTGGCCAGAACATCGACTTCGAGGACAACCTCTACCACGAACAGCTCTTCGCGCAGGTGCTCCACCTATTTAATAATGGGGAGCACTACTGGTTGGACAACGCGGAAATCGCCACACTGATTAAGGAGAACGAGCCTTATCAGAAGCTGAACGACCTGGTGGAGATGATCGGAGAGATTTTCCGCAAACCGAAGTCCACAGAGCAGGCCCGCTGGTGGACGCTGCCAGAGATACATGAGTTCCTGAAGGGCCGCTTCACCAACTACGATCCCAAGACGTCGTATGAGAAACTGGGTCGCGCCCTGAGCAACCAGCAGTTCGATTTCGAGAGCGACCGCAAGTCATCAGGACATATCTATAAGCTCATGGAGATATAAACCTACTCTTCTAAAAACAAAAAGCTGGCTCCCGATTTGGGAGCCAGCTTTCTTTAATATCTGAGATTATGGTTTTATTACTTTGTGGTGAACCAAGCATCAGGAACGCTCTGGCGCTCGTTCATCCATATCTTATCCTCATCAACAGCGATGATCATAGGAATTTCACCTGTCTTCGGGAAAGGAATAACCTGAACGCCTGCGTTACCACCTCTACCATCCACGGTGATAGAAATGTTGTTGCTCTCAGGATTCCAGTCCTTATTTTCGATATTGAACTGATCGAGTACAGCGTTATAATCAATCGCAGAACCGATACCCGTATTCATCATTTGATCAAACGGAGTCAGATGCTCGCTCTTGGTCCATGATGAAGAACCAATGTTAATAGTGAAATCCAAGATACCACCAGCGGCACGGACTACAGCCTCTTGACTTACAACAACGGGACCTTCAGTATTTGCAAGAGTTTTCTCACCTTTTTCAGGATCAATCTCATAATAATAGGTGGTTTTCTCCGTCTGTGACACGTCGACAACGATGTCATTGAAGTCAAAGTCATCTGTTGAGCCAAGGTCTTCCACCATATAACGCTTGGTAATGGTTTCAAACACTTCTTTAGGCTCATTGATAGAAAATTTACCATAAACCAAGAAAACCAAATCCTCATAGTCATTGTCAGTAGCATCCTCGCAACCGATTATGCACACGTTTTGGCCAGCAGGCACGTTTTTAGGCTTCTCGCAATCATTCAGCGCGAGCATCTTCTCCTTCAGCGAGCTGTAAACAGTAGCCTTATTTCCCAATTTATCACCCTCATATTCAGAATAATTTTTCCACGTCTTCAGATAGAAATACACATCATTCATCACGGGCAGGCCGCCAAAAGTAACGGCAGGTGCTTCAACCTCATAAGCTTCCTTTTCAATACCGCTTTGACCTGTGCCGGCAAGTGTTAACTCGTCACCCTTATTCATTCTGTAGCCGAGTTTCTCACCCTTTCTCCAAATCAAGATGTCATCCTCAATGCCGTCAACATGCATCCACAACTGCCAATATTTACTTGCATTACCCTGGAAGATGGGAACAATTGTCAATGGCTCACCAGCTACAACCGTCATGTAGAAGGGGTCACCTTTTAAAAAATTGTTTCTACCTGCAGGAAGTTCTCTAAAGCACCAGTCCAAGATGTCACCCTCAACTATAAAACCTGGAGTCGTTGTTTGAGTGATAGATTCTGCAGTACGCGTTAATGCTCTTGCAGAGTTTTCCCCAGGAGTAAAACTGTACTTGGGTTGCATCGAAGATAAGTCCCATGACTTATTGGGATCGACAGCACCATACTTCTTAACGAAATTGACTTCAAACTCTGACCTAGCCTTTTTTGCAGCTTCTTTTGCAAGCCCCTCGCTATCGAAGGCAACGTCCTTTGAACACGACATGAAAGCAGCGCCCATTACGGCCATACTTCCAAGCACTAATAAATTTCTAAGTTTCATAATGTAGAAAAGATGTTTAATAAAAATGGTTTATTAATTTGTTTGCGGGCACAAAATTACCGATAATTCACGAAAAACACGAGAAAAACGATAATTATTATTGTAAAATTAACACTTTTTAGATTTTGATCAGGTTAACTAGAATGCATAAGCATCACGGATTGTA
Organism: uncultured Prevotellaceae bacterium; assembly: GCA_902763615.1. Taxonomy (GTDB): domain Bacteria; phylum Bacteroidota; class Bacteroidia; order Bacteroidales; family Bacteroidaceae; genus Prevotella. The sequence continues at coordinate 20,503 of CACWSX010000018.1, forward strand.
CATATCTTTGCAATAAAAAGCCATGATATCATCAAGCATGCGCTTGGCCTCGACAGCAGGGCTGTCAGGGTCAAGCGCAATCGCCTGGATATAGTGGTTAATGGCCTCGTGCCACAATCCGCGCTTACGAGCCTCATTACCAAGCTGATAGTATTCTTCAGCCGTCATTTGTAATATTCCTTTTTACCAGCGGCGAGGGTATTCTTCATCAGCGAACAGATGGTCATCGGTCCTACACCACCAGGAACGGGTGTGATAAATGCGCACTTGGGTGCCACCTCGTCGAACTTCACGTCACCATTCAGACGGAAGCCGCTCTTTTTAGAAGTATCGGGCACGCGCGTAGTACCTACATCTATAATGACAGCCCCCTCCTTCACCATATCGGCTGTGACGAAATCTGGCTGACCAATGGCAGCGATGATGATGTCGGCCTGACGGCACTCCTCCTTCAAAGTCATTGAGCGTGAGTGACATACGGTGACAGTAGCATCGCCATACTGCTTCTGCATCATGAGCTGGGCCATCGGCTTACCAACGATGTTTGAACGACCCAGGATGACGCACTTCTTACCGCTGGTCTCAATCTTGTAACGCTTCAGCAGGGTGATGATACCCAGAGGCGTAGCAGAAATGAAACAAGGCAGACCAATCGCCATACGACCCACGTTGATGGGATGGAAACCGTCGACATCCTTGCGGTAGTCGATAGCCTCGATGATCTTCTGCTCGTCGATATGCTTGGGCAGGGGAAGCTGCACGATAAAGCCATCGACATCGTCGTCCTTGTTCAGTTTGTCGACACAAGCCAGCAACTCGGCCTCTGTGATGTCGTCCTCAAAACGAATCAGTGTGCTCTTGAAGCCACAAGCCTCGCAAGCCAGCACCTTATTTTTAACATATGTCTCTGAACCACCATCATGCCCCACGAGCACAGCTGCCAAATGGGGCTGCTTGCCACCCTTGGCCATGATTTCTTTTACCTCTTCGGCAATCTCAGCCTTAATGGCTGTTGCCGTTGCTTTTCCATCAATTAACTGCATCAATTCTCAAATTTCAATTTTCACTTAAAAAGGCTTTCCGCCCTTCATTTTCATGGCTGCGGCCATCTGAGCCATACGGCTACTACCCATACCGCTGACCATCTTCATCATCTTACGTGTCTGGTCGAACTGCTTCATCAAGCGGTTCACGTCCTCGAGTTTCGTGCCAGAGCCCTTGGCGATACGCAGCTTGCGACTCTGGTTGATGATATCGGGATTGGCGCGCTCCTTGGGTGTCATCGAATTAATGATGGCCTCAATGCCCTTGAAGGCATTGTCGTCGATATCGAGATCCTTGATCTGCTTGCCCACGCCAGGAATCATCGAGGCGAGGTCCTTGATGTTACCCATCTTCTTGATCTGCTGGATCTGACCCATGAAGTCGTCGAAGTCGAACTTGTTCTTGCGGATCTTCTTCTCCAGACGCTTGGCCTCTTCCTCATCGAACTGCTGTTGGGCACGCTCCACGAGAGAGACGACGTCGCCCATACCCAGGATACGATCAGCCATACGTTCTGGATGGAACACGTCGATGGCCTCCATCTTCTCGCCTGTACCCACAAACTTGATGGGTTTGGTGACGACGGTACGGATAGAGAGGGCAGCACCACCACGGGTGTCACCATCGAGCTTGGTAAGTACCACACCATCGAAGTCGAGACGATCGTTGAACTCCTTGGCCGTATTCACAGCATCCTGACCCGTCATCGAGTCGACCACGAACAGCGTCTCGTCAGGATTGATGGCCTGCTTCAGGTTGGAAATCTCGTTCATCATCTCCTCATCGACAGCCAGACGACCTGCGGTATCGACGATGACGACATTATAACTCTCCTGCTTGGCCTTGCGGATGGCGTTCTGCGCAATCTCAACCACATTATTGTTGCCTTCTTCGGTATAGACATCCACACCAACTGAAGCACCCACCACCTTCAACTGTTCGATAGCTGCAGGACGATAGACGTCGCAAGCTACCAGCAGCGGCTTCTTGTGCTGGCGCGTCTTGAGCATGTTGGCGAGTTTTCCGCTGAAGGTCGTTTTACCAGAACCCTGCAGACCAGACATCAGGATGATGGCAGGACGATTCTCGAGTTTCAGCTCTGAGGCCTTGCCACCCATCAGGTCCGTCAGTTCATCGTGGACGATCTTCACCATCAACTGGCTGGGTTTCACGGCAGTAAGCACGTTCATACCCATTGCCTTCTGCTTCACGGTATCAGTAAAGGTCTTGGCAACCTTATAGTTAACGTCGGCATCCAACAGGGCGCGACGCACGTCTTTCAAGGTTTCGGCAACGTTAATCTCGGTGATTTTGCCTTCACCTTTCAGTATCTTAAACGATCTTTCTAATCTCTCAGATAAATTCTCAAACATATCTTCTATATTTAATTTAGGGTGCAAAGGTACACAAAAAAGCCGAAAGTACAAAACTACTTCCGGCTTTTTTTAATTATTACTTCACAACGACCTTGCGACCGTTAACGATGTAGACACCCTTGGGCAATGCATCGAGAGACGTTACCCTTCTCTTTATCAGCGTTCCACTGAGCGAATAGACATCATATAGCTGTTCTTCACCAACGAGACTGTTGATACCTGATGCTGAACTCTCCCAACTTATACTGTATATCTTAAGCTGGCCATCAGAATCTGCCCTTGTCCGAGCGTTACCATTGGATCCACCAGCATAGATATAAATATACGTAGGACGATCCACAGAATACGGAATAGCAAGAGTCGACTTGCTTAACATGGTCATCTGTATCGGCAGGCCGTTACCAACCTTCACCATCAGTGTCATGCCACCCAAAGTTTCAGCCTCAACTTTCACAATACCGCTGCCTTGCTGGACCATGATCATAATACCCGTGAACATTCCCTTAAAGTCATTTCCAAACGGATCATCGATTTCAAAGGCATTATCAGAACTGGGCTTTGTCACCACAAGACATCCTTCTGCGGAATTATACCCGCCATTCTCAGGAGCAATGCTGTAGTAGACGTTGCCAATCACCGATCCGTCGAGGTTGGTCTTCTCGTCTATCTCGCTATTACCGCTGCCATAGTCCTTGCCACCTTTCTCGTCAGGCACAATGGCCTCCCTAAGCGTGAAGTAGCCACCATAGAACATATTCCCGACAAACTTAGCGGCATAATTGTCCTTATATTGGTCTGGTACATTAAGTTTTACAGGATTATCAGCTGTACCTACACCTTCAAAGAACTTTTTGTTTATGCTTACAGGGATGTCGCCAGTAAAGTTTATTGTTTTAAGATTTTTACAACCCTCAAAGGCAAGATCACACTCTGTTTTTTCGCTACTTACAAACTTTTCTCCAAAAGTTATGGTTTCAAGACTCTTACAATCCTTAAACAACGAATTCATATATCTAACGCCTTTCGTATCAATATTTCCGAATTTGATTTCAGTCAGATTCTCACAACCTTCGAACATTGCGTACATATTGTACAAATCCTCAGGATAAAAATTACTCAAATCAATCGTTTTCAAGCTTCTACAATTTACAAACATTCCATGTAATAAACCCACTTTACTCACATCAAAGGAACTTAAGTCAATACTTTCCAACGCCCAACAATTAGCAAACATACATAACATATATGTTACTTCACTTGTATTAAGATTTTCTATTCCCTGTATGTCTGTTAAATAATGACAATCATCAAACCAGCGATGAGTGAATGTTGGTCGCGCATTTGCAAATGACTTGTCAAAAACGGCCTTCTTAATATCACGTGCATGCTCTTTATACCAAACAGGATCCACATTTGATTCTTCTGGCAAGTCGTATGTGGTGCCTTGTCTGCTACTCCTCTGGTCATCACAATAGAATGTCAGTGTGCCGTTGTTGTAAACCACATACGACTCACCATCACCAGCAGGAGGATTGTCGCCACTCAGCTTAAAGTAGCCGCCGAAGAACATATTGCCATCAAACTTAGCAGCATAATGGTCACGATACTGGTCAGGCACTTCGAGCGTGACAGGAGCATTGGCAGTGCCAACGCCCTCGAAAAACTTACTGTTGATGCTATAGGGGATATCACCCGTATAAGCGACGGTTTTCAGGCTACTGCAGCCAGTAAAATTGCGACATTCAAGATCCTCTGATGAAACAAAACCATTTCCAAGAGTAAGCTTTGAAAGGTTTTTGCATCCAGAGAACATAAATCTCATTTTCGTCACATTGCCAGTATTAAACTTGCTCACATCAAGACTCGTCAGGCTACTGCAATCATAGAACATTGCGTTCATACTTGTCACACTACTGGTGTTGAAATTGCTCACATCAATGCTAGTCAGACTACTGCAACCATCGAACAAATAGCTCATATTCGTAACATTGCCAGTATTAAACTTGCTCACATCAAGACTCGTCAGGCTACTGCAATCATAGAACATTCCGTTCATATCTGTCACATTGCTGGTATTGAAATGGCTCACATCAAGACTTGTTAGGCCACTGCAACCATCGAACATTGAGTTCATAACTGTCACATTGCTGGTATTGAAATTGCTCACATCAAGACTCGTCAAGCCACTACAACCATAGAACATCTGCCCAATATTTGTTACATTGCTGGTATTGAAGTTGCTCACGTCAAGATTCGTCAAGCCACTGCAATGATAGAACATTGCGTTCATATCTGTCACATTGCTGGTATTCAAATACGCAATGCCCTCAATATCCGTCATGGCACTACACTTATAAAACCAAGAAGCAGTTGTCTTTGGTCTTGCATTTGCAAACGAAGAATTAAATACAGCCTTATTTATAGATTCTCTATTTTCAAGCCAAGCTGGTCCTTTTGTATATTTGTTTATATCATACTTTTGACCTAAATCATACACCGTCCCCTGCCTACTGCTCCTCTTATTATCACAATAGAATGTCAGCGTGCCGTTGTTGTAAACCACATATGGCTCACCATCACCAGCAGGAGTATCGCCACTCAACTTAAAGTAGCCACCGAAGAACTTATTGCCATCAAACTTAGCCTGAAAATTTGTCTTATATGCATCAGGAACATGAAGTGTGGCAGGAGTCTTTTCGCTACCCACACCAACAAAGAAAGTAGATTTCATTTGGGATGGAATATCCCCTGTAAAAATCACAGTGTTCAATTTTCCACAATTATAAAAAACACTTTGATTTGTTACAGACTCGCTTGTTGTGAAGGAGCTTCCAAAAGTGAGACTCACAAGATTGCTACAACCATTAAACATCTGACTCATGCTCCAGACATTTGAAGTATTGAAACTACTTAAGTCAAGGTTCGTCAGACCGCTGCACCCAAAAAACAATCCGCCAATAGGTCCAACATTCGATGTATTAAAACCACTTACGTCTATGCTGGTAAGGCTACTGCAATCACGGAACATCCATTCCATTCTAGTTACCTCACTAGTATTCAGATATGATATTCCCTGAATGTCTGACAGGTTCTTACAATTATCAAACCAACTGTATGTCGTTGTCGGACGTGCATTAGTAAATGAAGCATCAAAAACGGCCTTTTTGACATTCTCTTTATGTTCAAGCCAACCAGGATTCTTCGTATCTTTATTCAAATCATACACCGTCCCCTGCCTGCTGCTGCGCTGATTGTCACAATAGAACGTCAGCGTACCGTTGTTGTAAACCACATACGGCTCACCGTCACTGGCTGGAGGATTCTCCGTACCCTTTATATTATAGGTATAGGTAGTAGGCTTGCTTTCCACGAGGCTGGGGGTTGTCATCAGCTGATTCTCTAACTTAATGTCGCCGCCATTGAACAAACTGCTGGCTGTGAGTTTGATGCTGATGATGGCTCCGCTGGTTCCCTCTATCAACTCATTAGTGGCAGAATAGAGCAGGAAGCGAGTAATGCCATTGGTGGCGTTGCTTGTCAACGTATGTTTCCTCCAAGTGGTTCGCCCAGCGATGTCAGTGGCATCATTGCCTGTAACAATGCTTAATCCATCTGGCAGACGCAAATCGAACTGCACAAGAGTCACCTGGTCATCAGGATTCTGCATGTCAATCAGCATGGTCTTAGTCTCACCAGCCTTGATGTCAAACGATTTTATTGATAACTGTGCCGTTCCCTTGTCTTGCGGCTGAGGTTGAGGTGTCGGGGTTGTCCCTTCCTCAAAGAAGGCCTCAAGCATAAAGTCGCTCTGAACGTTTGATATTGTGTATTGCCCGTTACTGACACTTGATGTCACATCCTGACCATCTTTCAGCAGCTTCAACAACCTGTGGCTCTCATCGGGAGTAATTGTAAACGTTGCGTTCTGACCTTTGGTAATTCCCCAGACCTGAGTTCCTATCGTTACATTCTCATTGCTAAAAGAGACTTTTCCACCTTGACTTGCCGTCACGATGGCAAAAGCCTTCGTATAACTGCTACGCTCATAGATATGCTTAAATAGATACCAGTCGTTAGAGTCCAAATAATCGTTCTTCTTGCCGTTAGGCACAATAAGATTGGCGGTTTCAATGAAACCTTGGAATGAGCGGGCGTCAACATAAACTGCCTTTGGATTCTCAATGCAAGACACGAAGTCGGTGACAGCAGTACACTCACCGAAGACATCGTACATCGCTATAGCCGTCTTACTGCCTGCCACATAGATAGTCTTCAGCCCAGTACAGCCATAGAATGAGCGCCATCCGATGTTTGCTTCATATTGATAATCCGTCGACATATTAGCAGGGAAATAGACGGACTTCAATCCCGTACATCCTTCAAAGGCTCCCCTTTCGTCTGTAAAATTGATTCCCAGAATAGCTCTCAAGGTGCTTGGGAAAGTAATGGCTTTCATCCCTGTACAGCCAGTAAAGCTGGAGTTTTCAATTTCCTCGAGACCCTCTGGCAGTACTATAGACTTCAACCCCGTACACTCCCAGAAAGCCCATTTGCCAATCTTCTTCACCTGATAGGTCTTTCCGCCGTATGTCACAGAGGGAGGAATCACTATATCGCCGCTATACTTAGTGCTGCCACTTATTACTTTCACGGCCTGATTATCTTCTTCCAATGTCTCGTAGCTGATACCGTTCACCTGAAATTTGGTGGTAGCACCGTTGGCCAGTATCGGCAGCAGCATTGCTAAGATTATAAATGCTATCTTTTTCATAATGCTTAATGTTTATCTTACAACCATTTTCTTTCCGTTCACAATATTCAACCCCTTATGAGTTGCCTTAAGTCGCTGACCTGACAGATTATAAATGGAACCTCCTTTATCCTCAGTGCCTATTTCGTGAATGCCCGTCGTATTCCCCGAAATATATGCAATAAAGTTCTGAGGGCGTGCTTCTTGTAAATCGGGACTTGTGCACAGCATATTCCTGAATTCTATGTTGCCTCCCTCAAAATCGTCATCAGCTGTCAGAGTAAGGCGAATGACACCGCCTTCATTACCATCCAATATCGCATTAGTGCCTGATGCAATCAGTACGCGAGTAAAATCGCCGTTATCTCTGATATAGGCCGAATGGTTATTGTTTGAAGTTCGGTCTGCCAGTTCATACTCGAAGAATTCACTTGTTCTCTTTAACCTTAATCCTTTTGGCAATGCCATATCTAACTGTATCATTGTAACATCCATATCAGGATTAGAAAGGGAAATTGTCATCTCACGACTTTCCCCGGCACCGATATATAAAGGCTCAATACTGACTCTGGTATTGGAAATGTCATTGCTACGTGTCATTGCTTTTCGTGCATTTGCTGAACCATTGTTCATGATAATATTCACCAAAGCGACAAGGTCGGTGCCATTTACGACACCATCGCCATTCAGGTCGGCGGCTTCGCTGTTATTGCCTTGAAGTACATAATTAACTAGTTGCACCAAGTCTGTTCCATTCACTTCACTATCACCAGTCAAATCACCCTCCTTGACATCTTTTTCAGAGTCGTCCTCTATTATGTTCTTAAAAAGTTGCCAAACTTTTGCAACCTTATAGTCACCAATTGTTCCTTTCGGAACTATTAATGTCGCAGTATTATACGTTTTGTCTTCAAAGTGTTGTAAATCATTAAAGATTCCATAAGGATTCTTTATCTCAGACTTAATTGTTGATATGGAATCGCATCCTTCAAAGGCTCCGCCTCCATCGAATTGTTTTACCGTACTTGGTATCTTAACATATTTCAGATGCTCACATCCATGAAAGGCCCCCCCATGGATAATTTCCGTTCCTTCTGGGAATTCTGCAAATTCTAGACCTGTACCTCTAAAATTATCACTATATATGTTTATTAAACCATTGGGGATAATGAATTCTTTCAAATTGGTACATCCTTCAAAAACGCTGCCACCTAAAAGTGTAAGATTATCGGTATTAAGCACTTGGCTAAGACTAGTACATCCCATGAAAGTTTCTGGACTCAGGTAAGTCATTTTCAAACTCAATTCTACAGTTTTGAGGCCTGTACAATTTTTAAAGGCTCCGACTCCCATTCCCTTTACAGAATAAGGAATTTTAAAACTTTCAAGAGAAGAACAACCAAGAAATGCCTCACTATCTATTATTTCCAACTTTTTCTCTTCTATACCCATGATGAATATAGTGGTCAAACTAGTACATCCAGCAAAAGCCCTACTATCTATTCTAGATAAATTTGGGTATATCATTACTTCTGTTAAGCTAGTACAGCCTTCAAAAGTTTGTACGTCAATTTTTTCTATACTATCTCCTATATTTATGCAAGGCAATTCTGAACATCCAAAAAAGCCTCTCTTACCTATAGATTTTATGTGCCCCCCCATATTCCAAGTAACTCTTCCAAAATACGAAAGGCTTGTGCAACCCTCAAAAGCGCTATCACCTATTGTCTCCAAAGAATCTGTATAGCGAATGGATAATAAGTTTGTACAATTCATAAAAGCTTTTCCTTTTATCCCTACAACAGTAAAATCTTCCTCTACACTTTCATCAGTTATGACGTTTCCGCTTGCTGGTTCTAAACCAACTTTCGCATGAACTATGTCAGGAATCTGGATATCTCCTGAATACCCTCCTTCCTTACTTGTTACAACTGCTAAATACTTTATTGTGCCATCGCTGTATGTGTACTTATGAAATTCATAATTAATGCCATTAATGATATTAACTCCAAAACTTTTAAGATGGCCCTTAATAGTTACAGCATTAGCAACAAGTGTGCTTGCAAAAAAGAAGAGTACAAACAATATTTTCTTTTTCATATCCATTTATTTTTTTAGTTTATATTAATCTATTTCCGAACCTTCTTCGGCCCCCATTTCATCATCGATGTCATCGATGGGGGCAGACCACAAGAGAACAATCTTATGAGCAGTAAGGATAGGTTCTTGATTGAAGCCTGGGTGAGTCGTGAAAGTCAGCGTCACTTCTGTACCTGCTGCCAAATCATTACGATAGTCGTCTATCTGCTTAGATTCCAATATGAACTGGTTTGCAATAAAGTTGCCATTCTCATCCTCGGCGTATGCAGATATACGATAGTCGTTATTTAAATGGGAAGAACGAATGGATTCATCTTTAATGACACGATCTATCAAGACCTTAACAGTACACTCAATCGTTGCCCTTTCTGGTGTGAGTTTTGTTACGTGAAAAGGCTTCACTACTTCCAATGGCACATTCAGGTCAGGCTCAGTATTGATACTTTCATCAGCAAGCTCCTTCTCTAACTGACTGAGGCGTTGCTCAATCTCTTTGCCACGGGTCTCTGACTGAGCTTTTGCATCAGCATACTTTTTGTCGTACTCTGCTGCAAACTTTGCCCGTTCCTCCTGCGACATCTTGTCGTAGTTACGGTCACCAGCAGCATCAAATGCATCTTCGACTATGCCATCACGAAAACTGCCTAATTTGGAATACTCGGTCATCAGTTCTACCACTTCCTCGAGACTACCTTCGGAAGTAGAAGACGAGACTCCACCTTTGTTACTACACGCTGCCAACAGAAATGTGGCCATCGCTAATAGAATTGCTTTTTTCTTCATCATTATCATTTGGTTTTTTAATTATTGTTACTATTAGTTAGTTTTAAGCAAGATACAAAAAGAAACGTGGACTTATTACTTCGTCTACGTTTCTCGAGGTATCGGCAAACACCTAAACAACCATTTACGAGTAAAAGCCCACGCCGTTGGCGTGAGCATCCTTGCTTTTACTCTTGGTTGTTTCTTTTTATTTTTGCCGAAATTTCGAGAAACAAGATTCAAGCGGACGCTTCAGTCTTATATGTCTATAAGTTTTGCTATGTTACCATACGCATACTGTTTTGAGAGTTACACATTATTAATATTGCTACAACGCAGCTATTTCTTCTTCTGATAGTCCCGTCACTTGGGAGATAACTCCGACGGCGATGCCCAGAGCCTTCATCTTGCGAGCATTCTCGCGGTTGGCTTCGTTGAAACCCTCTTTCTTGCCTTTTGCCTCAGCCGTACGGATGGCACCGTCGTTATCGTAGTACACCTTCTCGCTCTCGAAATATTTGGCGTACTCTTCCTTCGACAGATTGCCAATCTCGGCCACATCGAAAAATTTCTTGAAGATACGCTCCTGCAGAGCAGCAGGGCGTTCCAACAAGCGGGGAAGATTCTTCAACGCATACAGCCATTTATCGGCCATCGTTTCCAATTCGGCCTCCGTCTTGTTGAACTTGGGCATCTCCAAATAGATGTAGGTCAACTTATCATAAAATACCTCTTTCGTGTTGACATCCATCAGTTTCACCACATGGTGATAATACTCCTTGTCGTCCTTGTCCTCATCAAACACAAAATCAAGAATACCGATGGTATAGACGGCTTTCAGTCCAAAGCGCCACTGGCCCTTCTCGCCTTGTTGACGAATGGGAAAAGAGGAATAATAGACGCTGCGGTCTTTGAACCACTGCTGGTCTGCCTTCTGCATCTCGATAATAATCTTCTCTCCCTGCTCGTTCTCGCAATAGATGTCAAACACAGAGCGACGGTCATCCTTCGTATCACCTAACTGCTCAGTGGGCAGCAAGGTGAGCGACTTGATGACCTCCTTGCCCTGAAGCAAGGCATTCACCAATTCGAGAGTGATATCCTTATTAGGTTCCGTGCCAAAAAGCAGCTTAAAGCCATAGTCGGTATACGGATTAATGTATCTGCCCGCTATCTGTTCCATAACAATTAATTGCTTACCGTTGGCAAAGATAAACAAAAAAAACGAAACTCGCAAACTTTGAGCCTCGTTTTTTTCGCTTTAAATCAAATCACTTCATATCCGAACTTCTTACAGAGGTCGAGGCTCATCTCCTTCAGTTTGAACTTCTGGATCTTGCCAGAGCCCGTCAGCGGGAACTGGTCGATGAAGAACACGTACTTAGGAATCTTATAACGGGCAATCTTTCCCCTGCAGAACAGCTGCACATCCTCAGGTGTCATCTTTACACCCTCTTCGAGGATGATGAAGGCACCTACGGCCTCACCGTATTTCTTCGAGGGCACAGCAGCTACCTGGACGTCGCGGATGCCAGGCATGTGATAGAGGAACTCCTCAATCTCACGCGGATAGATGTTTTCGCCTCCACGGATAATCATATCCTTGATACGACCTGTGATCTTGTAGAAGCCCTGTTCGTCCTTCACACCCAGGTCGCCAGAGTGCAGATAGCCGTTCTTGTCGATGACCTCAGCCGTTGCCTCAGGATTCTTATAGTAGCCCTTCATCACGTTGAAGCCCTTGCAGCACATTTCACCCTGAACACCCACAGGACATTCCTCGCCTGTCTCAGGGTCGAGCACCTTCACGTCGACAAACGGATAGTCACGACCTACGGTGGTGCAGCGCTGCTCGAAGGTATCGTTCAGACAGGTCTGCGTCATACCAGGCGACGACTCTGTGAGGCCGTAAACGCTGGTGATGGTCATATACATCTTCTCTGACACCTGCTTCATCAGTTCCACAGGACAGAGTGAACCTGCCATGATACCTGTACGAAGACTGGTCAGATCGAACATATTGAACATGGGGTGGTTGAGCTCAGCAATAAACATCGTTGGCACACCATAGACAGCGGTACACCTCTCTTTATGGATAGAGGCCAGCACCACGAGGGGATCGAACTTCTCGACCATCACCTCCGTACAACCATGCGTCAGACAGTTCATCGTGGCAAGCACCACACCAAAACAGTGGAACAGAGGCACACAGACGCAGAGCTTGTCGTCCTGCGTAAAGCCCATGTTCTCACCAGTAAAGTAACCATCGTTGGCAATACCATAGTGCGTCAGCATCACACCCTTGGGGAAACCTGTCGTACCAGAGGTATACTGCATGTTGCAGACATCATGGCAAGTCACCTTGCTCTTCATCTCGTTGAGTTCCTCATCCTCGACGTTCTGTCCCAGCAGCAGAAGCTCAGCGGTATTGAACATACCACGATATTTCTCCATACCGATATAGACGACGTTCTTCAGATAAGGGAATCGCTCGCTGTTGAGATGACCACGCTCGCAGGTCTTCAACTCAGGCAACATGGTGTAGGTCATATCGATGTAGTTACAATCCCAAGTACCGTCTGTGATGCAGAGTGTCTGCATATCAGAGTCCTTGCAGAGATACTCCAGTTCGTTCTGCTTATAGTTGGTATTCACCGTCACCAGCACAGCACCGATCTTGGCTGTGGCATAGAGGAAGGTGAGCCAATCGGGTACGTTCGTCGCCCAGATGCCCACGTTCGAGCCTCTCTTCACACCAATGGCAATCAAGCCTTTGGCGAGGTTGTCGACACGCTCGTTGAACTTGCTCCAAGTGAAGCGCAGGTCACGATCGCTATAAACGATGTATTCCTTATCGGGCGTGGTCTCAGCCCAGTATTCGAGCCATTGGCCAAGGGTACGCTCATGCAGCGTATACCCCTCCGATCCTGTCTCAGCAGGATAGGTCCTGTCAGGCAGGGGTCTGCCTGCCATGTCTAATCTAACGTTGCTCATCTCTTAAAATGGGATATAGATAAGTGCAAGAATCTTGGCGGACTTACCAGGAGCGCCATGCAGATGGTGCTTTACGATAGAGTCATAATAAATCGAGTCGCCTTCCTTCAGCAGATACTTCTCCTTACCGTATTCTACTTCCACTTCACCCTGCATCACGTAGATGAACTCCTCACCCTCATGGGCAGAAAGCTTATACTCTGGTGAATCCTCGGGATTGATGTCGATGATGAACGGCTCCATGTGACGGCCAGCCTTCTGCTGAGCCAGCGGATGATACTCCATGTGCTTACGGGCATCGGTAGCACCGTTCGAGAAACTGATACTGCTGTCCTTCTCACGATCCTCTGCACGACAGACCACCGGACCCAAGGCGTCGCTATCATCCATAAACGTACCCAGACGAACGCCCAAAGCACGGGCAATCTTAATCAGCGGCCCCAAAGAGGGCAGGTTCTGGTCGTTTTCAATGGAGTTGATCTGCTCAACTGACAAACCGCTACTCTCAGCAATCTCCTCGACGCTGAGATTCTTTGACTCTCTGATTCCCTTGATTTTGGAACCTACAAATGTGTTAGTGTTGGCCATAAAATGCTTAAAAAATTGATATCAATATTATTTAGCGCGCAAAATTACAACAAAAAAACGAGACTGGCAAAACTTTAACCTTGTTTTTGTTGTTTTTTCAAATTATTCTTCGTAACTTTGACCCCGTAAAATACCTTATGTATGGAAAAAGATAAACTAAACATGGACCGTAGAGAGTTTCTGAAGAGGCTCGGCATCGGCACAGGATCGGCAATGGCCCTGATGGCCATGGAGCCGCTGAGTGCTTTTGCACAGAAAGACAAAAAGACTGTTGAGAATCGTATGACCTACCGCGTACAGCACGGGTCTGGTGAACAGATATCCCTCTTGGGATTCGGTATGATGCGCCTGCCCAATAATCAAGACGAGGTGAATCAGTTGGTGGACTATGCCATAGAGCATGGTGTGAACTACTACGACACAGCACCGATGTATATGCGTGGGCAGTCGGAAGTGCTGATGGGCAATGCCCTCTCTCGTCATCCGCGAGACAAATATTTTGTCGCTACGAAGATGTCGAATCAGGGACAGAACTCCTGGAGTTTCGATGCCTCGAAGCGTATGTACGAGCAGTCGATGGAGCGACTCAAGGTAGACCATATAGACTATTACCTGTTGCACGGCATTGGTGGTGGCATGAACACGCTGAAGGGCCGTTTCCTCGACAACGGCATCCTCGAATTCCTGCTCAAGGAGCGTGAGGCGGGACGTATCAAGCATCTGGGATTCTCATATCACGGTGATGTGCGCGATTTTGACTGGCTGTTGGATCACAACAATGAATATCATTGGGACTTCGTACAAATCCAGATGAACTTCCTCGACTGGACACACGCCTCGATGCGTGGTGGCAGACGGTCGGATGCCGATGCAGAATACTTGTATGGCAAATGCGAGAAACTGGGTATCCAGTGTGTCGTGATGGAGCCGTTGCGTGGTGGTGCCTTTGGCAGAATGGCGTCGGAACTGACAGACCAGATGAAGGCCGTACATCCTGACGACAGTACAGCCCGCTGGGCCTTCCGCTGGGTGGGCTCCTACCCCAATATCCTCACCGTGCTCAGTGGTATGAACCGCATGGATCACCTCGAGGAAAATGTGAAGACGTTCTCGCCATTGGAGGTCTGCACAGAGTCGGAGAATGCACTATTGGCCAAGATTGCCGATGAGATGTCGGGCGTTCCCACCATTCCCTGTACCGCTTGCGAATACTGCATGCCGTGTCCTTATGGTGTGAATATCCCTGGCAACTTCACCTATTACAACGAGGCTGTGAACAGTCATATCCTCCCGTTGCCAGAGCCTTCTGCCCCTGACTATGCTGAGCGTCAGCAGAAGTTCATCGAGGGTTACCGCAAGGCGCTGCCTGAGGCTGAGAAATGGGCACGTGCCTGTCAGGACTGTGAGGAGTGCCTCTCGAAGTGTCCGCAGCAGATACGTATCCCCAACCAGTTGAGCCGTATCGTACAGACCCTCAGAGTCAGAAAGAGATCATGATTTATTACGCTGGGAGAATTCGCAGCCACAGTATTGCTGGTTGTAGAAATTGTATTCTTTCAGCAGTTGATTACGACGTTCATAGAGACCACCTTTGCGCCAGTTCTGGGTCCAGAAGGTGGTTTCTTTTACGGTCTGTTCTGCCAGATGACCAGCACGTTCGATTTGTTCGAGGCTCTTCCAACGGGAAGAAGCTAAAGTGGTGGTAAAATACTGAAGGCCAAGTTCTTTTGCCTTTTTGGCAGCAACGGTCAGACGAAGCGTAAAGCATAATTCGCATCGTTTGCCCCTTTCAGGTTCGCCCTCTAATCCGCAGACATCCTGTTGCCATTGCGCATGGTCGTAATCGCCATCTATCCATTTGAGACCGAGACTCTCTGCATGGCGCTTGCTCTCATTCTTACGGATCTCGTATTCCTCGCGAGGGAAGATATTAGGATTATAATAAAATATGGTTGGCTTAATGTCATGCTGCACCAGCCACTCGACAATGGCTGAGGAACAAGGTGCACAACAGGCATGCAGCAATACCTCATGCAAGCCCTCTGGAACGATGATTGCAGGTTGCTTCATAATCCTCTGGCTTTCCAAATACGATCCTTAGCCGCATTGATCTCCTGGAACTTCTTCTCAGCAGCCTTGCGCACATCCTCACCTAAGGCAGCTACCTTATCAGGATGATGCTCGAGCGCCAACTTACGATAGGCCTTCTTCACCTCATCGTCAGAGGCATTCGGACTGACACCCAGCACCTTATAGGCATCCTCAAGTGTATTTCCTTCGAGGTGGAGCATCGAATCGACCTCGCTGCTGCGAAGACCCATCCACTGCGCACACCCCTTCAGAGCCGTAATCTCACTTTGAGGCACAGAGCCATCGGCCTTGGCCACCATCACCAGATAATTGAGCAACTGCAGACGCTGCGAATAGTCCATCTGCTGATTGATCTGTCCACAACACTGGCGGACGGTCGACTTAAACTGTGTCCACCCCTCGCGTTTCTGTTCGTCGAAGAGCTTGTTCAGGATCTCATTGCCCTGAGAGACCGCATTCTCGCCAAAGTTCTGACGAAGCATCTGGCGCACCAGTTCCATCTCTGAGTGCATCGCCTTGCCATCAGCCTTGATGATATATGAGGAGAGTACCAGCAACGAGAAGAGGAAACTGTTGCGTTGTCCCTGTTGCTGGCGCTGACGATAGGCTTGCTGATAAGCCTGATTATAGTCCTGATAGGATTTCTGTTGCCATGAGCCTGTATCGCGCTCTGAGCCTGCGCCCCAGGTACCAGAATTACTGGGTGAATTCACACCGTCGAGCATCGAGTCGAACAACGACCCCACCAGATAGCCTGCCAATGCCCCCAACGGACCACCAGCCATCCATCCTATAAAACCGCCAATCCACTTTCCTGCTGCCATATTTTTCTAATATTATTTCTTTATCTCTATGTCGCGCTTCACGTTGTTGCGAATCTTCGTCAGATAACCCTTCATTCCCTCGGCATCCTTGCTGTCGATGATTTCCAGCAACTCCTTCAGCTCCGTACGGATCTGGCTTACCTGGTCGTGGGTATAAGGGTTAAAGAGGATTTCCTGCAATAAATAATCATCCTCATTGAGCACTCCCTTGGCGATACGCATATGACGCTTGAAGGTTGTTCCCGGGGCATCCTGATGCTTCATCACAGCAGCAAACACGAACGTCGAGACGAAGGGAATCGACAACGAGTAAGCCACCGTCTTATCGTGCTCCTCGAAGGTGTACTCATAGATGTTGAGTCCCAATTTCTGATAGAGGTCTTTGAAGAAGATACGACCCATGTAGTCGCCCTCGCTGATGATGATGGCATTCTCTTCAGAGAGCTGTTGCAGATTAGCGAAAGTTGGGCCAAACATCGGGTGCGTCGAAACATAGCGCATACCCGTCGACTCATAGAAGTCCTTCAGGTCTGTCTTCACCGAAGCAATATCACTGATGATACACTCCTTGGGCAAATAAGGAATTACCTCCTTAAACACAGGAATGGTATATTTCAGCGTGACAGCGTTGATCAACAATTCAGGCTTGAATGCCTGAATCTCCTCATACGAGGTAAAGCGCTGACAATTATAGGTAAAACGCATGCGCTTGGGATCTCTCTCAAACACCGCTACTTCATGCTCAAAACTCAGCAGGTCGATGAAGAAACTACCCATCTTCCCTGCTCCCATTACAAGAATCTTCATATTATTTGTTGATAATCTCTATTTGTTGTCTGACACTCTCCTCGTGGATATTCTCAAATACATGGGCCACGAATTCAGGATCCATACCACAGAGAGCACCCTGGGCACCACGCTTGTTCAGAATCTCGTTATAGCGATTAGCCTGCAGCACAGTCATATTGTGCTCCTTCTTATATTGTCCAATCTCACGACAGACACGCATACGTTTCGACAACAGGTCCATCAGTTGGTTGTCGAGCTCGTCGATCTGCTTACGTAACTGTGAGATGCCCTCTGTCGTGGTATTCTCGTCGCGGATTACCAACAGGCTCAGAATATAATCGAGCACATCGGGTGTTACCTGCTGCTTGGCATCGCTCCAAGCCTTATCAGGATCGCAGTGACTCTCCACAATCAGACCGTCGAAACCCAGGTCCATCGCCTGCTGACAGAGCGGAGCCACCAGTTCGCGACGACCTCCGATATGACTCGGGTCGCTGATGATTGGCAATTCAGGAATCCTACGACGCAGCTCGATGGGAATCTGCCACATCGGGGCGTTACGGTAGATCTTCTGCTCATAGCTGGAGAAGCCGCGATGGATGGCACCTAAGCGCTTAATGCCTGCCTGATTAATACGCTCCAAAGCTCCAATCCAAAGTTCGAGGTCAGGATTCACGGGGTTCTTTACAAACACGGGCACATCGACACCCTTCAGGGCATCGGCAATCGCCTGCATCGCAAAGGGATTAGCCGATGTACGGGCACCTATCCAGAGGATGTCGATACCATACTTCAGGGCAAGTTCCACGTGCTCAGCTGTTGCCACCTCAGTAGAGACGAGCATTTTCGTTTCCTTCTTCACCTCTGCGAGCCAAACGAGAGCAGGTTCTCCGTGACCCTCAAAGCCACCTGGCTTCGTACGGGGCTTCCATACACCAGCACGGAAATTATGGCAGCCTTTCATGGCCAGCTCACGGGCAGTTGTCATCACTTGTTCCTCAGTCTCAGCAGAGCAAGGGCCTGCAATCACGAAGGGACGTTCGTTGTCACTAGGTAATTTTAACGGTTCTAATTCCAGTTCCATAATTATATTGTGTTTTTGATTCTTTCTAATGCTTGTTGGATTTTCTCTTCTTTCGCACACAATGAGATGCGGATATATCGCTTTCCGTTAGTGCCGAAAATGAAGCCAGGGGTTATAAAGACACGGGCCTCGTGGAGCACTTTCTCTGTGAGATCCTCCACATCGGCATACTTCTCAGGAATCTTGCCCCAAAGAAACATGCCCACCTGGTTCTTGTCGTAGCTACAACCCAAGACATCCATAATCTTCTCTGCCCACTGACGACGACGGCTGTAGGTCGCGATATTATACTCCCGATGCCAAGCCTCATCATTTCCAAGCGCCTCAGCTGCAGCGAGTTGGATACCGCGGAAGGTACCACTGTCAATATTACTTTTGATCTTCATGATCCACTGCAAAAACGTGGCATTCGTCAGGCACATACCCACACGCCAGCCAGGCATATTGTGACTCTTCGACATCGAATTAAACTCGATGCAACAATCCTTTGCTCCTGGCACCTGCAACAGCGACAGCGGATGCTCATTCAATATAAAAGAATAAGGATTGTCGTTCACCACCACGATGCTGTGCTTCTGGGCAAACTGCACCAGCCGCTCATAAGTTTCCATACGGGCATTGCCACCCGTCGGCATATTAGGATAGTTCGTCCACATCAGCTTCACTTTCGAAAGATCCATATTCTCAAGTTCCTCGAAGTCGGGTTGCCACCCATTGTCCTCACGCAGATCGTAATTCACGATCTTTGCACCCAGGATCTTCGATAGCGACGTATAGGTAGGATAACCAGGATTGGGTACCAACACCTCATCGCCAGGATTCACAAAGGCGAGGGTTACATGCAGGATACCTTCCTTCGAGCCGATCAATGGCAGGATCTCCGTCTTGGGGTCGATGTCCACGCCATACCAACGCTTGTAAAAGCCGGCCATCGCCTCGCGCAACTCCGGTGTGCCACCTGTGGGCTGATAACCGTGGGCATTGGGCAGATGGGCCACTTCACATAA
The DNA here is from genome assembly GCA_902763615.1 of uncultured Prevotellaceae bacterium. Taxonomy (GTDB): domain Bacteria; phylum Bacteroidota; class Bacteroidia; order Bacteroidales; family Bacteroidaceae; genus Prevotella. Next base: position 39,912 of record CACWSX010000018.1, read on the forward strand.
TTTCCCGATGGTCTGATCTGAAGGAGGCATGTCCGGACTGCCAATGGCGAGGCTGATGATATCCTTACCCTCGGCATTCAACTGCGCCACTTCCTTTAATTTCCTACTAAAGTAGTATTCGCTTACGAGCGATAATCTGTCTGCTGGTTGTATCATAATTAATTCGTTTGCTTTCCGTCTTTATATTCTCCTAAAATCTTCAAATCCTTTGTTAGTGGGATAATCGCATCGATACTCTGACGATAACGGGTGAGGTCGTCGTACATCACATCCACATAAAACAGATATTCCCACTCCTTTCCGATAATCGGCAACGACTGGATCTTAGTCAGGTTGATCTTATAGAACGAAAGGATTGCCAACACATGACTCAGACTGCCCTCCTCATGAGGCAGTGAAAACACGATGCTCGACTTGTTGGTCTCCGTCAGTGGGCGCAGCAGATCGGCCTTATTGGGATTCGACACCACGAGAAAACGGGTGAAATTGTGCTTATTGTCCTCGATATGATCCTCCAGCACCTTCAGGCCATAGAGGCGTGCAGCCTCAGCGTGGCAGATGGCAGCCCATCCCTTCTTCTGCCCCTCGGCAATCATCTTCGCTGAGCCTGCCGTATCCTCGGCCTCCACATTCTTCAACTGCGGATGCTTGGCCAGAAACTCACGACACTGCATGAGGGCCACGGGGTGTGAATGCACCTCTGTTATAGTGTCCCAATCGTCATCAGGCAGACAGCAGACACAATGTGTGATGTGCAACTTGTGCTCACCAACCACCGTCGTGCCCGAATCGCGCAGCAACTCGTAGTTGTGCAACAGTGAGCCTGCTATCGTATTCTCGATAGCCAGCATGCCGATGGCTGTGGGGTCTTGCTTGATATTTGCAAACACCTGTTCGAAGGTTGAGCAGCAGATCAACTGTATCTGCTCTCCCTCAAAATACAGGTGTGCCGCGATATCGTGGAACGACCCGATCAAACCTTGAATGGCAATTCTCTTCATATTCTATCAGTTTTCTCTATTCACTTAAAAACAAATCCCGCTTTCACTTGTGTGAAGCGGGACCTTGATTTTTATCTTCTCTGTCATAAGTTGAATTATACGCAACTTCCCGCTTCACAATTGCTTGCAAAGTAAAAGTAATAACCGTAAAAGTATGCATTCAACATTGACATAATTCTCGTTTTTGTTGTATTCGGCTGCAAAATTATCACTTTTCTGCGAAACTAGCAAATAATTTGCAAGAAAAATTTCATTTCCGCTTACTTTTTTTATTTCTCACATCCTCCTTCATCCGTTTAGCAGTTCCACTGCTTTCGGATCTCATCGCGGTCTACCTCATCAATCAGAATCTCAGCCAGTGCTGTGATAGCTTCAAAAGGAATCTGCCTGCGCTGATCGTCGGTATCGCAAATAATAGCAGGCAGGAATTTGCCCATCTCACTCTTATAGACCTCCCTCATCCTAGTGCCATTCTTGCCATTGTCGACCGAACAAGAGTAAGTCACATTAGCCAGACGATCGCAGAGTTTCACAAACGGGGCATAGGGTGTCGCACGGATACCCTGGTAATACTTCTCCCCTGCCCGCTCAGCGCGCGTACGCCCCTTATCGTTGGTCAGCGCATACACAATCTCCGTCGCCATGTGAGCCTGCTCTTGTGTCATCCACTTACCCGCAACCCGCATCACGTCGTTGTAACTCAAACGTGCATCCTCAATACTATCGTGATAATAAGCGCCGAAGAACAGCGGAACCACATCTTCCTCACAGGCACATACCAGATGGCCGTAATTGATGACACCTTCCGCCACCATATCCAGATGAAAGCCATAGGGCAAATCGTCGCCATAAACTTCATTCACACTCTGATGAAGCTCGTGCGCAGCCTGTCTGATCTGCTCCAATTGCTTGGCATATTTATTACGATAAGTCTGGAATTCTTCCTTCGTCATATCCGATAGATTTCTTTCGTCGGCTGCAAAATTACTAAATTTCTGCAAATTCCGTATCATCTCTGCAAAAAAAATCGTAACTTTGCAGCCACAAAGATAAAAAAGACAGAAATAAACCACATAGGAATATGAACAAGACCGTATTAATCACAGGCGCTACGAGTGGTATTGGACTCGGCTGCGCGCACAAATTCGCTGCTAATGGTGACCGACTCATCCTTACGGGCCGTAACGTTATGAAATTGGAAGCCATCCGTAAGGATCTGGAGGCCAAGGGCACCGAAGTGCTCATCTTTGCATTCGACATCAGAGACCGTGAAGCTGCCCGCAAAGCCATCGAACGTCTGCCCGAGGAGTGGCAGCAGATCGATGTACTTGTCAACAATGCCGGTCTCGCCTTAGGTTTAGAACCTGAATACCAAGGCAACCTCGACGACTGGGAGATTATGATTGACACCAACATCAAGGGTCTGCTCACGATGACACGTCTCATTGTGCCCGGTATGATTGCACGCAACAGTGGACACATTATTAATATTGGGAGCGTAGCAGGCGATGCAGCCTATGCAGGAGGCAATGTTTACTGTGCCACGAAAGCTGCTGTGAAGGCCCTCTCCGACGGACTCCGCATCGACGTGGCCGATACAGCCGTTCGCGTCACCAACCTCAAGCCCGGCCTCGTCGAAACCAACTTCAGCAACATCCGTTTCCATGGCGATACGGCCCGAGCTGCCAAACTCTACCAAGGCATCAAGCCTCTCACGGGCGATGACATCGCAGATGTAGCCGTCTATGCTGCCAATGCCCCCGAGCACGTGCAAATAGCCGAAGTGCTCATCCTCGCCACCCATCAGGCCAGCGGCAGCGTGATTGTGCGCAAATAAATTCTGAATATTCGAATAAATAATAAAAGTCACTAAATTAAACAACAAGAATTATGAAGAAATTTATGCTGATTGCTGCCTTAATGGTAGTTTCGCTGAGTGCTTCCGCTCAGGGACTATTTCTGAAGCCCATGGCTGGTGGAACAGTCACGACAATGACAGGTGATGTTGAAGATGATCTTAAAATGAAGGTCGGTTTCACGGCAGGTGCAGAACTGGGCTATCATTTCAATAACTTTTTCGCGCTAACAGCAGGTGCGCTCTACACTCAGCAAGGTGGAAAGGTTAGTAGAGAAGGAACGGAAAATGCAAACGGTGAAAAATACAATAGAAGCCTTGACTATCTCAATGTCCCCATTCTGGCCAATGTCTATATTATCCCCGGCCTTGCTCTGAAGGCTGGCGCCCAGTTTGGTTTCCTAATGAGAGCTAAAAAGGAGGATGAGGATGTCAAGGATCTATTCAACAACACAGACTTCTCCATCCCCGTCGGTTTGTCCTACGAGATGGAAGAAGCCGTGATTGACCTCCGTTACAACATTGGTCTTTCTAATATCGCCCAAAAAGGCATTGCTAATATCGTCGATAATAAGATTCGCAACAGCGTTATCATGCTGACCATCGGTTACAAGATTCCGTTTTAAAGAGTCATCTTTTAAACATCAAAAAAGCCCCATCTATCTCAAATGGGGTTTTTCTTTTGTCTATCCCCCAACGCTTTTGGACACTTTTGGGGCCGTTTTTCCCGATTTGTCCAAAAATCGGGCCTTTGTCCAAACAAGTTTGAAAAGAATCGAGGCGATTTCTTGTATCCTGCAGGAAATAGCCTTAATTTTGCACCATCAAACAACAACAATAATAAAAATAGTATAATATGAACAAATTCAATACATCCATCATCACCGCAGTCTTTCTCATCAGCGGGAATGTCACACTCACATCGTGCACTGGGACGATAGAGGATATTGCAGATGGGCTGGTTAATGGCATAGCCGACCAAATAGTTGATGCAAAAGGACAGAAGGAACGGGAGGAGAAAGAAAAACAAGAACGCTTGAACAACTTGTTGAACTGGATTATAGGCAGTGAGGTTGACCAGGAGGCCATCAATCTGTTTGGATACGACAACTGCTTCCTAGTGACAGAAGTACCCACCACCACTTGGGATAAGGTCGGTGCCGACGGCATCAGCCCCAACGTCGACAGAAACGACCTGTGCCTTGTGCGCTGTCTGTGCTATAGCTATTCCATTAGCGGTAACGCACCGCATGTCGGAGGTCTCATCTGCAACAAACGCATTGCCAGCGACTTGTCCAGCATCTTCCGCGAGTTGTATGAGGCAAAATATATTGTCGTTCAGACGGATGCTTCGCTGGCATACGACAAATGGAAAATGAAATCATATAATTATACATACGGCTACTATTATAACCCAGAAGAGGCAGAAGCCATACCGATGGCACAACAGCAAGGACTGTCTGTCGTCGTGAATAGCGATAAGCCACTCACAAGAAACGATATCGCAGTGCGACTGTTCAAGGAGCGAGGCTTCACGTGGGGAGGTGACGAACCCAATGGCGACACTAACTACTTCTCAAAACAATAAATTAGACAATCCTTAGCTTTTTGACAAGAGGGGCGGCTTTCATTCAAAAGTCGCCCCTCATTCAAATTATCGTTTGTCAATCATCGTTTTGCAGCCTTTTCTCCCAAAAACAATTCAATGGTCTGCGGTTTCAGATAGGGTATCACCACGTCGTAGGGGATTGTGAACTCAGGTCTTCCCGCAACGTAGTAAGAAATCTCATATGGTTGATAAATAAAGGTGACACCGTTTTTCGTCATATACGGCTCTGAGTCGGGAAGGGGCAATTCATCGATGCTGCCACCAAACGACACCAGTTCTTCTTTCAGATCCTCGTCGCTCATCCCCTGCTCATCACCTTCGTTGCTGAAGAATGTTCTCAGTCCCTCCTTTATCAGACGTTTAAACGCAGGGCTGTCGAGATCCTTCATCATATCGTAGCAAAAACACTTACCATTGAGTTTGCTGAAGGTGTGACCTGTTTCAACAGCCATGCCATGCAGACCGCCTGTGTAGTGGCTCGTAAATGCCATGAAGGTCACGAAGAGGCTGGTTTCGTAATCCTTGTTCACCATCTTATTGAGGAACAACTCATTGACTTCCTCCGGATCAGCATCGCCACACATCTCCTGGAATCTGCCCCACATCATCTCGCCGTTTTCTTTCAGCATCTTGCGACCATCATCCAACGGCCCTTCGTATGCCCCACCCAAATAGTCATTGATAAACTCACGAACCGCCTTGACCACACTGTCGCCACCCGCCACGGGATATTTTACCCAGAGGCCTAATTTGTAGATGCCCTCTTCCTTATCATACGACACTGTATCTGTCTTCAGCGAATCCGCACCAATATCTTTGATTATCGCAGTCACAGCGGAATCTACCACTACTGAGTCAGTACCTCCTGCTACACCGCCATTAACGGCTTTATTACTGCAGGCACTCATTGTCAGAGCAGACGCAACCAGAAAGACATACCCACAGCGCTTAAAAAAGACTGATATTACCATTGGAATTGGGATTTACTTCAGGGGTGCATCTTTAAGTTTCTCAAGCGCACGACAGAGTTGATCGGGACAGGAGGTGCCCTTAGTGCCACAACGGATACCGTCAAGTTTGTGAATCACATCGTCGATGCGCTGGCCACGAACCAACTGACTGACGCCTTGCAGGTTACCATTGCATCCGCCCAAGAAAAAGACCTGTTGGATGACATCGTTCTCATCAGCAGTCACGTCGATCAGTTTCGAGCATGTGCCCTGCGTCTCATATTGTATATGTTTTGTCTTCATCTCTTATAAAATTAAAAAATTGGTGTAATCAATGAGCAGACAGCCTCGAGGTATTGACGGTCGATATTGTCGAAGGTGGCGAGATCTTTGCTGTCGATATCGAGGACGGCCACTACCTCATGCGCTTTCGAAAACACAGGCACGACTATCTCCGAACGCGAGAGGCTACTGCAGGCGATATGGCCAGGGAACTGCTCCACATCGGGCACGACGACGGTTTCCCTGCGCGCCCAGGAAGTGCCACAAACACCACGCCCGAAGGCAATGTGCATGCAGGCTACAGGGCCTTGGAATGGACCGAGCACCAACTCGGTTCCTTCACCCCCAGCCTTTGATTTGACGCAGTAGAAGCCTGTCCACCAGAAACCCATCGTCTCGTGGATGACTGCCACCACATTCGCCATGACAGCCACCACATCGGTCTCGCCCTCTATCAGGGCTTTGATCTGCTCATAGAGCAAGGTATATTTCTCAATCTTTTCCATCCTTACAAACCACGGGCTTTGAGCAGACTGGAGGCATCGGGCTGCGCCATGCCGGTAAAGTCGGTGAACATCTGCATGAGGTCGCCGGTATTGCCCCGACTCAGGATCTTGTCGCGGAAATCCTGTCCCGTCTCAGGCTTCAGGGCACCACGCTTGGCGAAGACATCGGCGATGTTGACCGCCAGCACCTCCGTCCACAGATAGCTGTAATAGCCGGCTGCATAGCCCCCACCCCACACGTGGTTGAAGTAACTGGTGTGATAGCGTGGCGGAATCGGAATAAAAGGATTCAGAAGTCCCACCTTACGCAACGACTCTGTCTCGAACGCCATAGCCTTGTCGGCTGTGGGAATATCCTTCGAGGCGAGCATGTGCCAAGCCAGGTCGACACAGGTGGCAGCGAGGTTCTCACCCAGGGCGTAGCACGGCTGGAAGTTGATGCTCTTGAGCATGCGCTCCTTCAAGTCGGCAGGCATGGGCTCACCGGTCTCGTAATGACGGGCATAGTGGTCGAAGATCTCGGGGATGGCCGCAAACGACTCATTGAACTGCGAGGGCATCTCGACGAAGTCACGGGCGACGCTGGTGCCGCTCAGACGGTAGTACTGACAGTTGGAGAGGATGCCGTGCAGAGCGTGACCGAACTCATGGAACATGGTGGTGACCTCGTCCCAGGTGATCAGCGAGGGCTTGCCCTCGGGGGCCTTCGCGTTGTTGCATACATTAAAGATAATAGGCATCGTGCCGCGCTGACGGCTCTGCTTCTGGAAACCGTCCATCCAGGCACCACCACGCTTAGAGGGTCGACGGTAGTAGTCGCAACAGAAGAGGGCGATGGACTTGCCGTCCTTGTCGATGACCTCAAAGGCCTTCATGTCGGGGTGGTAGAGGGGGATGTCGTCGCGCTGCTTGAAGGTGAGACCGTAGACACGGTTGGCGGCGTAGAAGACACCATTGAGAAGCACGCTGTCGACATTGAAATAGGGCTTCACCTCGTCGTCGCTCACGTTGAGCAGCTCCTTCTTCATCTTAGCGGAATAGTAGAAATAGTCGTAGGCCTGCAACTGGAATTCGGGACCCTGAGTTTTGCGGGCAAAGTCCTCAATGGCCTTGGTCTCGGCATCAGCCTTGGGCACATAGGCCTTAATCAGGTTCATCAGGAAATCACGGACATTCACTGAGGTCTTGGCCATTGTATTCTCCAATGAATAGGCAGCGTAGTTAGGATAACCCATGATCTCGGCCTTCTCGGCACGCAACTTGGCCATCTCGCAGACGATGTCGAACGTGTTGTACTTGCCGGTGCCGTCAGCACGATGCACGGAGGCCTCGAAGACCTTCTTACGCAGCTCGCGGTTGTCGAGACTGGCGAGGGGCGCCTGCTGGGTGGTGTTGACGATGACGATGGCATACGGGGCCTTGCCGCCACGACTCTCAGCATCCTTGGCACACTGGGCGATATCAGCCTCGCTCATGCCTGCCAGGTCTTCCTTCTTGTCGACCCAGACGACGGCATCGTTGGTGGCATCGGGGAGCACCTCGCCCCACTTGGTCTGCAACTCAGAGATGCGCAGGTTGATTTCCTTCATGCGGGCCATCTTGTCGTCGGGCAGAAGGGCGCCCTTGCGGACAAACTCCTTGTAGGTCTCCTCGAGCAGTTTCTTGTCCTCGCCCTGAAGCGACTCGTACTGGGAATCGTAGACCTTCTTGATGCGCTCGAAGAGGGGCTTGTTGAAGGAGATCTCATTTTCGAGGTCGGTGAGCATGGGCTGCACCTTCTTCTCGATCTCTGCAAGGGCTGGGGTCTTGTCGGCCTCGACGAGGGCAAAGAACACGCGGCTCACACGATCCAACAATTTACCGCTCTCCTCATAGGCGAGGATGGTGTTCTCGAAGGTAGCAGAGTCGGGGTTGTCAACAATCTGCTTGATCTCGTCGCGCGTCTGTTGGATGGCTACCTCGAAGGCGGGCAGATAGTCGGTGCTGTCGATCTTGCCGAAGTCGGGGGCGCCGAAGGGTAATGTACTCTCCGCCAAGAGCGGGTTCTCACGCTGCGTCTGCTGACAGGCTGACAACGAGGTCAACACTGCAGAAGCAATTCCTAAACTCATAATCGTTTTTGATAACTTCATAATTCTCAAATTCTTTAATTCTTGATAAAATCACTCGTCGGGGAGGAACAGAGGATCTTCGGGCATGACCATGATGGGCTTGGTGTCGAAAGCTTTGAGGAGGTTCTCAGGCACGTATTTCTTATTCACCACCAGACGGAACATATACTCACGGAACCAGTCGGCAGTCATGATGAGATAGCCCTGCTGGCCACTGTCTGTGCCCCAGGAGTTCTCGACCTTCCACTTGATGGGCTTGCCTGCAGCGTCGAGGTCGACGGCCGTCAGCGTCATTGCGTGCGTAGAACCGCTGTCAAAGGTAGAGATGCGCTGCGCCTTGTCCATACCGAAGGTGGTGCCGAAGAGCGAACCGTAGTCGAAGTTGTCGAGCGACGCATAGCCACGCGGACGATCCAAGAGCTTACCCACGTCGTAGGAGCTGTAGAGCTTACGACCATCCTTGAGCGAGGCGATGGCAAGCTTTTCGATTTCCTCCATTGGCAGGTTGAGGTATTTCCAGTTGGTACCATCGTAAGTGTGACGGTCATATTCCACCTCATAGGTCTTGAAATACTCACGGCGCGGGTCGTTCATCACCATGATGAAGGTGCCGTTGATAGGACCTCCCACCACTTCCTGATAGAACGACAGCGGGGTGTATTCCTTCGGCTGGCCGAGGGGACGGCCATTCTTATCCTCGAAGGCATAGGTGAACTTCTGCGTGGGTGTGCCAAGTGTCAGCTCCAGCATGTGATAGATCTGCGAGAGCATCTCGGTCTTGGCCTTGGTGATGTCGGCAGGCTTCTGCTTCTTAGACACCATTTCGCGCAGCTGCAGGCCGAACTCACGCAGTTTCGATGCAATCAGACTGCGCGCCTTAGAGGTGTTCTCGCTAGTGTAGGTCTCGGGCTGCACATCGGCAGGCACCAAGCCGTACTTGGGAGCGAGGTCGGCAATGCCACAGAAGGTGCCACCATCGTTGATGGGATAATGGAAGAAGAACTGCACGCGCTGGTTGTCGATGGGCTCCTTCGCTGTGTCGATCACGCCCTGCAGCATGAGGTTGGCCTTCTCCAGCTGATCCCAGAAGAAGAGATAAGCCTGCGAGAACTCAATGCTGACGGAGTCGTGCTGCATCGTATAATCAGATCGCAACACATTCAGTCCGCTGAACATCCAGCAGCGTCCTGACGACTTCTGGTTGGTAATCGACTGCCTGCGGGTTTCAACACTGAAGTTATTGTCGATGGGCATAGCTGCTGACTGATAGTTCTTGGCCAGCACATCGATACTCACACCGGAAAGTGCATTCGACAGCGCCTTACCGGCTGCACAATGTTTCTGCTCCTTCTGGAACTCCTGGAGCATCTCCTTCGAGATACCACCACTTTTGGTCTGTGCAGAAACGTTAAGCAGTCCACCTGCAAGACACAAAGTCAAGAAGAGATTCTTTTTCATTTATAATACCTATTTAATTAATGCTTTAATATGGGCACAAAGATACAAAGAAAAAAACAAATACTATTGATTTGCGTCAAAAATATACACTGTTTGCGCGCACAGAGCGGTTTTTTATTTGTTTGTAACAAGAAACGGCGTACCTTTGCACCGGTTTTCAGGACCAAATACAAATTTGAACAGTATTTTACAAACAAAATTAAAAGGTAAAAAGATTATGAAAAAGATTTTAATGACTATGGTCGCTGTTTTTGCAGCAATGAACATGAATGCACAGGTTTACGTTGGTGGTAGCGTAGGTTTCGGTAGCGCCAAAGTTGGTGGTGGTGAGTCTGAGTCTACTTATAAGATTGTTCCTGAGATCGGTTACAACCTGAACGACCAGTGGGCTATCGGTGCTTCTCTGGGTTATCAGAAGGGAGCCTGCAATTTCGGTAGCTTCGACTTCGCTCCTGGTGATACTGAGATTTTCACTGTAAACCCCTATGCCCGTTACACCTTCCTGAATTCAGACATGGTGAACGTGTTTGTTGACGGTGGTCTTGGTTTTGCAAGCATCAAGGATGGCGGTTCACTCTTCCAGGTAGGCCTGCGTCCTGGTATCGCCCTGAAGGCCAACGATAAGATCAGCTTCGTGGCTCACATTGGGTTCGTTGGTTTCGAGACTGCAAGCCCGAAGCACGGCGATAGCAGCAATGCTTTCGGTCTGGAACTCGACAACAACAACATCCTGTTCGGTGTGTATTACAACTTCTAATCAGAGGTCTTAGTTAATAATTTAGGCCACATCTCTTGCAGATGTGGCTTTTTTTGTGTACTTTTGTCGCCAGTATCAAGCAATATGGCAAAAGAACAGTCAAGCGTCAAGGAGAGACAGCGCGTGGACCTCGATGAACCGCGCCGCTACAAGGTGACCATCTACAACGATGACTTCACCACGATGGAGTTTGTGGTGAAGGTGCTCAGGGTGGTGTTTTTCAAAAGTCAGGCCGATGCCGAGACACTCATGCTGCAAGTTCACCACTCTGACAAGGCGGTGGTGGGTATCTACAGCTACGACATCGCTGTGTCGAAAGTGAACAAGGCCACGCAGATGGCCCGCGACGAGGGTTTCCCCCTGCGACTGACATACGAACCCGAAGAATAACGATAAGATATGGATATCTACTATACCCAAAAGGTGAACCAGGCATTTCAGGATATGCACGCGGCGGCTGAGAAATACCGCCACGAGTTCACCACGCCCGAACACTTCATCTACGCCCTGCTGCAACAGTATGAGTTCAATAAGTCGCTCATCGACTGCGGCGTCGACCTGAACATCGTGAACCAGAGCCTGCGGGACTATTTCGAGAAGATGGAGCGCGTGCCTGAGGACGTGGGGCAATATACTATCGGCACCAGCGAACAATTGCGCGCTGCCCTGCTCGCAGCCTACCAGACGGTACAGAACTCCAGCGCACAGTATATCTACGTGCCACATATCGTAAAGGGCATCCTCAACCTCAAGGAGTCGTATGCTGCCTATCTGCTGAAGAACCTGCTGGGCGATTGGCAGAGCGATTTTATGAGCGAATTGGTGGCACGTTATGAAGACGACCACGATCAGGTGAGCGATGGCAACGATATCGAGGAAGAGCAGGACAAAGAGCCCTGGCGCAAAATGGTGACCTGTCTGAACGAAACCTATCAGCTTCACAATCCCCTCATCGGCAGAAAAGAAGAGTTGCTGAGGACCATCCAAGTGCTCTGTCGCAAGGAGAAGAACAACCCCCTGCATATCGGCGAGCCAGGTGTGGGAAAGACGGCTATCGTCTATGGACTGGCAGCATGGATCGATACCAACAATTGGAATGTACCTAAACGCTTGAAGGGCAGTAAGATATACCAACTTGACTTAGGCACGCTGCTCGCAGGCACGCAGTTCCGAGGCGATTTCGAAAAACGCATCAAGGAAGTGATGGACGGCATCATCAGCGAGTCGGACAACAACATCGTCTACATCGACGAAATCCACAACCTTGTGGGCGCTGGTGGCAACAGCGAGGGCACAATGGATGCCTCGAACATGCTCAAGCCCTACCTCGAATCAGGCAATATCCGCTTTATCGGATCGACGACCTACGAGGAATACAACCGTCATTTCTCGAAGTCGAAAGGCCTGGTGCGACGCTTCCAGCAGATTGACATCGCAGAGCCTTCTGTTGATGAAACGCTCGAGATTCTGAAACAGCTGAAGAAGAGCTACGAACAGTTTCATGGCGTCTACTATGCCGACAAGGCTCTGGAATTTGCGGTGAAAGCCAGCGCCAAGTATATCAACGAACGGTTCCTGCCCGACAAGGCCATCGACCTGATAGACGAGGCTGGCGCCTATCGAGAGATGAACCACCTATATGGCCAGAAGCGCCAGACGGTAGACAAAGCCCTTGTGGCAGACATCCTCGCGAAAACCTGTAAGGTGGATGCTCTAGCGATGAAAGAAGATGACAATGCAGCTCTCGAAACTCTCTATGAGCGCATCAGCAGCAAGATCTACGGACAAGACCAGGCCGTGCGCCAAGTGGTGGAGGCAGTACAGCTGTCGAAGGCTGGACTACTCGACGATGACAAGCCCCTTTCCTCGCTCTTGTTTGTGGGTCCTACGGGTGTGGGAAAAACAGAAGTAGCCCGCGTATTAGCAAAAGAATTAGGCATTTCGCTGGTACGTTTCGACATGAGCGAATATACGGAAAAACATACGGTAGCGAAACTCATCGGCTCGCCAGCAGGCTACGTGGGCTATGAGGACGGTGGTCTGCTGACAGATGCCATCCGCAAGACACCTAACTGCGTGTTGCTGCTCGACGAGATAGAGAAAGCGCATCAGGACATATACAATATTCTTTTACAAGTGATGGACTATGCCAAGCTCACCGACAACAAAGGTCGCAAGGCCGATTTCCGCAACGTGATTGTCATCATGACCTCGAATGCAGGCGCCCAGTATGCGGCTCAGGCAAGTATCGGATTCTCTGGTAACGTGAGTCGCGGAGAGGCGATGCTGAAACAGGTGAAGAAGACCTTCAAGCCCGAATTTATCAACCGTCTTTCCGGCACCGTCGTCTTTAATGATATGGATCGCACGATGGCAACACTCATCCTGCGCAAGAAACTGGGTGAGCTGCAGGAAAAGCTCACTGCGAAGAAAGTGGAGATGACGCTCACCGACGAGGCATTCGACTATCTTCTGAAAGAGGGCTTCACTAAAGAATACGGTGCCCGCGAGATGGATCGTGTGATCACGGGCAAGCTGAAGCCGATGCTGATGAAGGAAATTCTCTTTGGCAACCTGAAGAAGGGCGGAAAGATCGAAATAACAGAAGAAAAAATAATCAAGAATTAGAGAATTGAAGAATTACAAGCACCAGATTTCCGGCTTATTGTCAGTTCCTGTTTGCTTGTAGATTTACTTGAGGTCATGATTCTATAATTCTCTAATTCTTGATAAACAAAACAACTACTTCTTGGTAGTCTTCTTGGTCGTCGTTGTCTTCTTGGTCGTAGTAGCCTTCTTGGCTGTCGACGTCGAAGACTTAGCCGTTGTTGTGGTGGTGGTCTTCGGCTTATAATACTTCAAGGCCTCAGGCATCCATCCCTGGATATTCTGGATACGTGTGGCATCAGAGGGGTGATCGCTCAGGAACTCAGCCGTCTGGTTCGTCGACTGTGCTGCCATACGCTGCCAGAATTTCGTAGCAACCTGCGGATCATAGCCAGCCATTGCTGCAAAGATCAAACCCATATGGTCGGCCTCGTTCTCGTGGTTACGCGAATATTTCAGATTCTTGAAATTAAAACCTTGTGCTACAATGGCTTGCACAATCGACTGCGTGTTGGTCCCCATGCCTAAAGCACCTGCCACCATCGTGCCAATCTGAAGACCATATTGCTGCTTCATCTGCGTGCTCATCTGCTCTGCGGAGTGACGGGCAACGGCATGTGCAATCTCATGACCCAGCACGATAGCCAGCGAGGCCTCATCCTGTGTGACGGGCAATAAGCCTTCGTAGACGCAAATCAGTCCACCAGGCATACACCAGGCATTCACCTGCTTGTCCTGCACCAAATTGAAGGTCCACTTATAGTTCTGCACATCGTTCGACAAACCATTGGCATTCAAGTAGTTAACAACTGCATTAGCCAGATTCTGCCCTACCCGCTTCACCATCGCCGTATTCGTCTGATTGGTGGAAAGCTTTGCGGTTTTCATAAACTCCTGATACTGCTGGGTGGAGAGACTCAGCACCTCACCATCGCTCACCATCAGTGTCTGCTGGCGCCCCGTGATGGGCACTGTGTTAGTAGTGCCACAGCTCACAAACACGGCTGCCACTACGGAAATCAAAATAACTTTCAAACTTTTCATTTTGCTCATTGTTTAGTAATAACGTTTCTGCCTGCAAAATAAGCAAAAAAAACTGAAATATGCAAGTTTTTAGCACAAAAAGAGAGGCATCCCCTTCGGAATGCCTCCTCCTGATTGATCAATTAGTTTCGAATTACTTGTTAAGACCACGATTGTTAATGGTGGTGTTCAACAGCATCAGATAAGTGCGACGCTGCTTTTCGTTCAGAACGTAGTTCATCCAAGCGATGTTCTTGTTGATAGCCTTCTTCACCATCTCATTACGCTGGTCGTTGCTGTAATACTGTGCAGCAAACATCATCTCAGCAGTAAAAGTCTGGTAGATGTTGTCAACAGCCTCTCTCTGGTCGCCAGTGAGTGACAGAGCCTCAGCAAGTTTGTTCATATTGCAGCTCATGTCATAAGCGGCTAAGTTGTTTACACTGTTTACGTTCTCACCTTCTGCAAATGCCATAGTCATGCTAAACATTGCAACCATTGTCAAAATCATCTTTTTCATCTTTTTTTCCTTTCTTTTCTTTACTCGGGGCGTGTGTTGTGTTATCCTGAAGCCCCTACTTTAAACTTTACTTTTTCTAAATGTCTTTTGACGGTGCAAAGGTACGGCTGTTTTCGGACACTCACAAGTCTTTTTGCGGAATTGTGTGCGCAAACAGCCTATTTGTTGACACATATCAAAGAATAACCCAAATATGAAAAAAACATATTTTCAACCAAAAAAGACACGTTTATGGATTAAAATGATTACCTTTGCAAACTGAAACAAATATATTAAATAAGGTATGGATAAGACACCCAATAAGTTTATGTCAGTGATATACGAACTGTATACCGTGACTGATGGCGAGAAAAAACTCGAGGAACAGACAGGCACAGAGCGCCCATTCGAGTTTATTACTGGTTTTGGCATTGCCCTCGACGCCTTCGAGCAGGAGGTAACCAAGCATGCGAAGGGCGATACTTTCGACTTTATCCTCGCGCCTGAGCAGGCCTTTGGCGCCTACGAACCGCAAGGCGTTCACAAGATCGACCGTCAGGTATTCTCTGTCAATGGTCATTTCGACCACGATAACATCTACCCCGATGCCGTCATCACCCTGACAGATGGCGAAGACCATCAATTCATGGCCAAGGTCGTGAAGATCGAAGAAGACGGCGTGACTGTCGACACCAACCACCCGTTGGCTGGCAAGACACTCAACTTCACAGGTACCATCGTCGAGAATCGCGATGCCACAGAGGAAGAGATCAGCAAGACTATTAAAATGCTGACAGGTGGCTGTCATGGTTGTGGTCATCATCATGGCGAAGGCGAAGGGTGTGAGGGCTGTGGCGATGGTTGTGGACACGACCACGAACATGGTGACGGCTGTGGCTGCGGACATTGTCACTAATCCCCCACCTATGAATACATTCGGGACTATATTCAGACTAACTACCTTTGGTGAGAGCCATGGTGAGGCCATAGGAGGCGTTGTCGACGGTATGCCAGCAGGCATCGCCATCGACATGGCCTTCATCCAGGCAGAGCTCAACCGCCGTCGTCCTGGACAGAGCAAGATCACAACTTCGCGTCAGGAGCCCGATCAGATAGAGCTGCTCAGCGGTGTCTTCGAGGGGAAGTCGACGGGCTGTCCCATCGGCTTCATCGTACGCAATACCAATCAGCACTCGCAGGATTACGAGAATATGCGCAGCGTGTTCCGTCCCTCGCATGCCGACTACACCTATTTCGAGAAATACGGCATCCGCGACCATCGTGGCGGAGGGCGCTCCTCAGCCCGCATTACTATCAGTCGCTGTGTGGGTGGTGCGTTGGCAAAACTAGTGCTTAAGCAACTGGGTATCAGCGTTCAGGCCTATACCTCGCAGGTGGGCGACATCTCGCTCGAGCGCGACTATCGTCTCTACGACCTTTCACTGACGGAAACCAATGCTGTGCGCTGTCCGGACACAGCGAAAGCAGCCGAGATGGAAGCCCTCATCACCAAGGTCAAGGGCGAAGGCGACACCATTGGGGGTATCATCACCTGTGTCATCAAAGGTTGTCCTGCAGGCTTAGGCGAACCAGAATTCGGAAAACTACATGCAGCCCTGGGTGCTGCCATGTTGAGCATCAATGCCGTCAAGGGCTTTGAATACGGTGAGGGCTTCAATGGCGTCACCATGCGAGGCTCTGAGCAAAACGACATCTTCGTCCCCAACTCTGAGTCCTCGGAATCCCCTTGCCTCTCTACGAAAACCAATCACAGTGGCGGTATCCAAGGCGGCATCAGCAATGGTCAGGATATCTATTTCCGTGTGGCCTTCAAACCCGTTGCCACATTACTGAAGGAACAGGACACTGTCGACCTCGAAGGCAACCCCACGACACTGACCGCGAAAGGGCGTCATGATCCGTGTGTTTTGCCAAGAGCCGTACCTGTCGTTGAGGCGATGGCTGCCATGACCATTTTAGACTACTTTATGCTCAATCAGAGCAAAAAGGTGTAAAAACGAATAGGATTCCAATAAAAATTCGTTAAATTGCTTGCTACTTTGAAATAATAGCATTATATTTGCAGAGCATTCGAGGGTTTGTGAAAATCCCGAAATGTTTAGTTAAGTCTAGTTTAGTTTTTGTGTTGGTTGAGGGCTGCGGATTCGCAGCCCTCAGTTTTTCCATCATAAAAACCAAAACCTTGTCTTAATCGCGCGAAATACGCTTCTTGATTTTCTCGATACCCTTCAACAAATCCTCAGTAGGTTCGATAATATTTTCCTTGCCCCAGAAATCCGGGTCATTGAAATACACGACTTTATCATAAAAGTTATCCTTGCGGTTAAAGGTATCACGGCTTTTGATGGGTTTGAGATCCTTACCCTCCTGACGATCCGTTACCACCATCTCCGACGTCACCGTAAAGTTTGATTTGAAGAGCTTGCGCTTCCAGTCGCAACGGAATCTGATCACATTACGGATATAGTTGATACGCGTCACACCGTTATCTGTCTTATAGTCAATATATATCGATAGCTCGTGTGGTGTAAAGCGCAGACCTAAAGGTTTCTTCTTCAGAATCATCTGCGATACCTTGTCAAGATCGCTCATGTCCAGACTCAGGTCGATGCGGGTGAAGGCCAACGTCTCCTGATCGATATACAACCGTCCGTGATACAGAGCGTAGGGCAGCACATAGAGAGGTGCTATTTCAACGACATACTGATTACGGTCATCAGCCTTGCTCATCGTGACATAGCGGAAGGTATAGTTGCCAAGTTCCTCAGGATTCAGCAGGACATCCCTCTGCTTCACCACGTCGAGCATGATGGGCAGCACAGGACCACCTTGCAACTTCACTGACAGCGTGTCGCTGGGGCGCTGGCTCAACAGGCGTCGGCCTTTCAAAATGGCCACACCTTCACGCCAGTCATTGTTCTTATCGTAAGCCGTCTTGTAGACATCCACCACGCCTTCGGAAATGCTGGTAAAACGATTCCGCTTCTCCACCGTCTCGCGATAGAATCCACGCAACAGATTGGGCATGTTGGGATAATTGTCTTCAATCTTCTCCATCGCCTTCAGCACTAATTCCTTGGCATCGGCACCCTGCACCACAATCTCGTCGAGCATCACAGAACTGGGTTCCATCCTCACCTCTACCCTTACGCCTCCCCATGCAGCAGCAGAAAGCTTTTGTGTCTTATAGCCCAGACAGGAGAAGGTCACCGTTTGGGGTGCCTGCGAAAGTTTGAGCACAAACTCTCCAGCATCGTTCGTCACAGTCCCCACCTGACGGTCTGTCACACTCACATGCGCCATCGGCTTGCGCGTCTTGGCATCAATCACCTTTCCGCTCAGGGTCCAGACAGCATCGTCCTGTGCCATCGCAAAGAGGTTGCACAGGCATAATGCCATGATTGTCAGATACGTTCTCATCATCTCCATTTTCGCTCGATATTAATCTATCACACCAATAATCTCCTGAACCGACTTACAACCATGACGATCGAGCCAGTCGTTGATACCGTCGCGCACCTTGATGCTCACGGTAGGATCCAAGAAGTTGGCAGTGCCGATCTCAATAGCCGTTGCACCAGCCATCAGGAACTCGATGGCATCCTTTGCTGAGCAGATACCACCCAAACCTACCACAGGAATCTTCACCGCCTTGGCCACCTGCCACACCATGCGCAGGGCCACAGGCTTCACAGCAGGACCGCTGAGTCCACCCGTATTGATGCTCAGCAGGGTCTTGCGCTTCTCGATGTCGATGGCCATACCCATCAACGTATTGATGAGTGAGACACTATCAGCACCCTCTGCCTCCACAGCACGGGCGATTTCCGTGATATTCGTCACATTGGGGGAGAGCTTCACGATGAGCGTCTTGTGATAACGCTCACGCACGGCCTTCACCACACTCGAGGCACCCGCGCAGGTCACACCAAAGACCATACCACCGTCCTTCACGTTCGGACACGAGATGTTCAGTTCGATGGCGGGGATCTTCTCCAGCGCGTCGATACGCGCAGCACACTCAGCATAATCCTCTGGCGACGAACCACTGACGTTCACAATCATGTTCGTATCAATGTCCTTGATCTGCGGATAGATATGCTTGCAGAAATAGTCCACACCCTTGTTTTGCAGACCCACACAGTTGAGCATACCACTGGCCGTCTCTGCCATTCTGGGATAGTCGTTGCCCTCACGGGGATTCAGCGTCGTGCCTTTCACGATGATACCGCCAATACCGTCGAGTGGCATCAGGTCGGCAAACTCCAGACCATAGCCGAAGGTACCCGAAGCCGTCATCACGGGATTCTTCAACGCCAGATTCTTTATCTTTACATCTAGTCTTGCCATAACAACTTCCGAATATTAAACACAGGTCCGTCCTTACATACACACAGATTGCCATCAGTGGTTTTCTCCACACAACAGAGACAGGCACCCAAACCGCAGGCCATCAGGTTCTCCAGCGAGGCCTCGCACTCAGTATTCGCCTGGCGGGCATAGCGCGCCACAGCCTTCATCATAGGCGTAGGACCACAGGTGGCAATCTTGTCAAACTGCTCCTTCTGCAACAGCGAGTGATTGGTCACAAACCCCTTCTCACCCTCAGAGCCGTCTTCCGTCGTCACACACACACGACCATATTTTCTGAACACATCCAACATCAGCAGATCCTTGGCCGTTCTAGCACCCAACAGGAACGTGGGTTCGCAGCCCATCTGCACCATTTGCGCACCCATATAGAGCAAGGGCGCTACACCTACCCCACCGCCTACGAGCAAGATCTTTTCGTCCAACTTCTGGGGCATCGTAAAACCATTGCCCAAAGGCAGCAGACAGTTCAGCTTGTCACCAGCCTTCATTTCTGCCAACCTACGTGTGCCATCGCCCACAGCCGCTACCAACAGCCAGAGCTCGTTGGCCTCCGTATCCACGAAATTAATCGAGATAGGGCGGCGCAGGAAGGTTGTCGGCGAGCCGTCCACCCGGATTTCCACAAACTGTCCAGGCAGCATCTCAGGCAACGGTGTCTCGTCCGTCAGTTTCATGAGCACATACCGCTCATGAATCCTTTCCACCGAACGCACCGTGAGATCCAACAAATACTTCTTCATATCAACTCAAAATTACGCTGCAAATATACAAAATAACAGCCAAAAATCCAAATAATTAATGTTAATTCACTTGGCTGGTTTTGTAGCACGGACGAAGTAGGCAATCAAAAGGATATATGCCACGAGCGACAATACCTCTGAGAGCGGATTAGCCAACCACGACTCACTCACGGGATTAAAGCCTCCGAAGCGCAACAGGGCACTCACCACGCCCATCAGTGCACCACCTGCGATAAAGCCCGAGGCAATCAGCGTACCTTTCTCGCCACGAGCCTCGTTCTCGGCCTTGTTCTTCGAGCGGGTGGTAACAAACCAGTTCACGGCACCACCCACCAGCAGAGGCACATTCAACTCCAAGGGGATAAACATACCCAATGCGAAAGCCAGTGCAGGCACCTTACAAAGTGTCAGCACAATGGCGATGGCCGCACCAATGGCATAGAGCACCCAAGGAGCCCCTACTCCGTTCATCAGCGGATCAATCACCGCTGCCATCGCATTAGCCTGAGGCGCTGCCAACTGTCCGCTGGCAAAGCCATAAGTCTCGTTGAGCAGCATCATCACACCACCCACCGTCGCAGCCGACACCAGCGTGCCGAGGAACTTCCACGACTCCTGTTTTCTTGGCGTCGTTCCCAGCCAGTAGCCAATCTTCAGGTCGGTGATAAATGCGCCAGCCATCGAAAGAGCCGTGCACACCACACCACCCATAATCAGCGCAGCCACCATACCGCTCGTACCTTGCAGTCCGACACCCACCATCACCACCGAGGCCAGGATGAGTGTCATCAGCGTCATACCGCTCACAGGGTTAGAACCCACGATGGCAATGGCATTCGCAGCCACCGTCGTAAAGAGGAAGGCAATCACCGCCACCAGCACGATAGCTACCAGCGCCTGCAGCATGTTGCCGTCCATCACCCCAAACCAGAAGAACACAAACGTCAGCACAATGGTCACGAGCGAGGCGATGGCAATAAACTTAAACGGCAGGTCACGCTGCGTACGCTCCTGCGCCACAGCAGCCTCTCCACCGCCCTTCATCTCCTTCGCAGCCAGCGATACAGCACCCTTGATGATACCCCACGACTTGATGATACCAATGATACCCGCCATCGCGATGCCACCAATACCTATCGACTTGCCATAAGCCTTGAAAATCTGTTCTGGCGACATATCGCCCACAGCTGTCGTAATCGAGGGATCCCACTGGTTCAGCACTTCACTTCCGAACAGTAGCGACAAGCCTGGCACAATCAGCCACCATACCGACAGCGAACCCAACGTGATAATCAGCGCATATTTAAAACCGATGATATAGCCCAGACCCAAGACAGCAGCGCCCGTGTTGATCTTAAACACCAGCTTTGCCTGCTCCGCCAACGACTGCCCCCACTCCACTACACGTGAGGTGAAGTTCTCGTTCCACCAGCCAAACGTCGCCACGATGAAGTCATACAATCCGCCCACGATACCAGCCAGCAACAGGGGCTTTGCCTGATTACCACCCTTGGCACCGCTCACCAGCACCTGCGTCGTCGCCGTTGCCTCTGGGAACGGATACTTACCATGCATATCGCTCACAAAATACTTTCTGAAAGGTATCAGGAACAGGATGCCGATAATACCACCCAACAGCGAGGCGATGAAGATTTTCAGAAACGAGGCCGACATCTCCGGATACTTCGCCTGCAGGATATAGATGGCGGGCAGCGTGAAGATGGCACCTGCCACCACAGCACCCGAACAGGCACCTATCGACTGGATGATTACATTCTCACCCAGCGCCTTGCTCCGTCGAGCTGCTGTCGATACCCCCACTGCAATGATGGCAATGGGGATGGCTGCCTCAAACACCTGACCTACCTTCAGTCCCAGATAGGCTGCTGCTGCAGAAAAGAGCATCGCCATCAGGATGCCCCACGTCACCGACCACCCGTTCACCTCCGGATAAATCCCCTTCGGTGACATCAGCGGCTCATACTTCTCACCTTCATTCAATTCACGAAATGCATTCTCAGGCAACTGCGTCTTAATCTCTTCCATACATTTGGTTTTATTTATGGTTATTAATTCTTCTGCAAAGATACAACTTTTTCTAAAATTATTCCTCCATCAGTTTACGATAGCGCGCACGTTTAGGCTCCTCAAGGCCCAGACGCTGCGCTTTATTGCTCTCGTATTCACTATAGTTTCCCTCGAAATAAAACACGTTACCCTCGCCCTCAAATGCCAGGATATGCGTACAGATACGGTCCAGGAACCAGCGGTCGTGGCTGATGATTACCGCACAGCCAGCAAAGGCCTCCAGGCCTTCCTCCAAGGCTCGCAGCGTGTTCACGTCGATATCGTTGGTAGGCTCGTCGAGCAACAGCACATTACCCTCCTGTTTCAAGGCGATGGCCAGATGCAGACGATTGCGCTCACCACCAGAGAGCACCGCACATTTCTTTTCCTGATCAGCACCGCTGAAGTTAAAGCGACTCAGGTAGGCTCGCACGTTGACATCCTTGCCACCCATACGGATGGTCTCATTACCCTGCGACACCACCTCATAAACCGATTTCTGAGGATCGATATCCTTATGTTGCTGGTCGACATACGACAGTTTCACCGTCTCGCCCACTGCAAACGAGCCCGCATCAGCCTGCTCCAGGCCCATAATCAGGCGGAACAGCGTGGTCTTTCCTGCACCGTTGGGACCAATCACGCCCACGATGCCATTAGGCGGCAGCACGAAGTTCAGATCCGTGAACAGCGTCTTCTCAGGATACGACTTCGCCACGTGCTCAGCCTCAATCACCTTATTACCCAGACGCGGACCATTGGGGATGAATATCTCCAGCTTCTCCTCCTTCTGCTTCTGCTCCTCGTTGAGCATCATCTCGTAGGAGTTCAGACGGGCCTTACCCTTGGCATGACGAGCCTTGGGTGCCATGCGTACCCACTCCAGCTCGCGCTCCAGCGTCTTGCGGCGCTTCGAGGCCGTTTTCTCCTCCTGCGCCAGACGCTGACTCTTCTGCTCCAGCCACGACGAGTAGTTACCCTTCCAGGGAATGCCCTCGCCACGATCCAGTTCGAGGATCCACTCTGCCACATCGTCGAGGAAATAACGGTCGTGGGTCACGGCAATCACCGTACCCTCGTATTGCTGCAGATGCTGCTCCAACCAGTCGATTGATTCCGCATCGAGATGGTTCGTCGGCTCGTCGAGCAACAGCACATCGGGCTTCTGAAGCAGCAGACGGCACAGGGCCACACGACGGCGCTCACCACCACTCAGTGTCTTCACGCTCCAATCGCCTGGCGGACAATTCAGCGCAGCCATCGCGCGGTCGAGCTTCGAATCCATGTTCCAGGCATCCGTCGAGTCGATGATATCCTGCAGTTCCGCCTGACGCTGCATCAGCTTATCCATCTTGTCAGCATCCTCGTAATACTCCGGCAGTCCGAACTTCACGTTGATCTCGTCGTATTCGGCCAGCGCATCGTACACGTGCTGCACACCCTCCATCACATTCTCCTTCACCGTCTTCTCTTCGTTGAGAGGCGGATCCTGAGGCAGATAGCCTACCGTATAACCCGGACTCCACACCACGTTGCCCTGATACTGCTGATCCAGGCCCGCGATGATCTTCATAAGCGTCGACTTACCAGCACCATTCAAACCAATGATACCAATCTTCGCCCCATAGAAGAAGCTGAGATAGATGTTCTTGAGCACTTGTTTCTGGTTCTGCTGGATGGTCTTGCTCACACCAACCATCGAGAAGATGATCTTCTTGTCGTCAACGGTAGCCATATCTTTGACACTTTAACTTTACTTTGTTATAAATAAGTTTTTTGATTGTGCAAAGATAATACTTTTTTCTGACTTATGCAAGTAAAATGCAAAAAAAGCAACAGATTCACTCATTGTTTGATTATCGGCAGTCGAAGAGGATCTTCCTCCGATTATCCTTCGGTCGCACCGCGAAGTGAATCCAATACGTCGAACCCCGCTTCTCCAAAATCAGTTCGTCAAATTCCTGTTTCGTACCATCGGCGATATCCAGCAGGATCCTCGCCATCCTGATCATCTGCTCTGGGCCATAACATCTGATATCCACCGCGCAGCCCGTCAGGTGATTACTCCCCTTCGCGCCCCCACACAATCTGTTCACCTCTTCGCTCCTATATCCAGAGGATATAACGATCGGAATCTCCAGTGACACACAGGGACTGGCTCCATCCTGTGCGCAGCTTGCGGAGCACAGTGGTGCCTGTCCCTCGCGTGTCACCCCGCTATCACCGTAAAGCGCATTATAACTATAGCGGAGGTCCTCCAACCATCCTTCGCAGATACGCTTCAGATTTTCTATCGCGACACGCGAAGGGATGTTCTTATCCAGCGTGTCATAACTTGTCTTCGTCAACTCCCCGAGCGTAAAGTGCTCGGAGAGTTTCATGTCTTTGTTCATTTCTACTTTAGTCATTTTCATTAATGTTTCAATGTTTCACTGTTTCACTTAAATCATAATGGTTGATGTCTTTTTATACTTTGCCTTTAGTTGAGCCCGAAGCAGCGCATGATATCTTCGACTGTGAATTCCTCAGGCAACCGATAGAAAGCCTCGATGGTCTTTTGTCTCCGCTGTACGTTGGTTGCAGCATCGCGGTCCTTATTGTCGAAATAGGTTTCTGCCAGAGCGCCAAAGTAGTGGCGCTGACAAGCATACTGTATGTTGGTGATGAGCTCAGCCAAACGCCAGTCCACATCGTCCGTCTCAAACGCACCGCACCAGAATTCACCTTCCTTCTTCAACTCGTTCCAATGACGCGTCACGATAAAGGGCGCAGAGAAATTCAACCCGTGATAAGCGCAGCGCTTTAGCAACATCTCGTCTGCTTTCGAGTCGTTCTCCGCAGCATCCATCATCCTTCGGGCCGTCCAATCGTAGAGTTCATCCACAATCTTATCCAGACTCAGCAACCCCTTCGTGCGATCCAACTTGAATGCCCAAGCCTTCAAACGGCCATCACTTTCAAAGTCTACATGACTCTCACGCGTCAGCATCTCGAAGTTAGTGGCAGGCAGAGGGATGCAGGTGAGGCGCGTGGCCAGACCGCTTCCGAAATTCTGCTCGTTCACCTTCTTTTTCAGCGCGATGGGCGTACCCGTGTAGATGAAGTTCCAGGTCACGTAGAAGTCCTGCAGGATGCTGTCGTTGTTCGAATACGCCTGACCATCTTCCTCGTTGTGAAAAGCCTTCAGTTCGAGCGACTGCTTGTCGATCCAGCTTCCACCCTTTTGCACCGTCACCACCTCCTCCACGCTGTTCACCATGTCCTGAATAAACTGCGCATTCGAGGTTCGGGCAGGATGCACGCGGACAATCACCTTGGGCTTCTTAGGCTTCTCCTTGTTGGCGCCTTTGGTGCGCATCTGCTCGCGATAGGCATTAATCGCATCCTTGCCAATTTTGTCAGCCGCCACAATGGGGGCCGCCAGCAATTTAAAGAGCCTTGTTGCAAAGCTTTTACCGCTGGCAGGATCGCCAATAATCAGCGTCGAATTATTCAGCCTGCGCAACTCCTCCGGGCGATGATAAAAGCGATAGGTGCAGCGCGTCATAAGCGTCATCAACAGTCCACCGCCTACGAACATAGCCGCAGGATACTGGTTCTTTTTGAGCCCCTTGCAGATGTCCTTCATCAGCGGGAAGTCCTCGCTCAGCCCTTCAATCTGCTCACCCCAATCCCACAAGAGAGGGTCGATGTTTGATATTTGATGGCTGACATCTTCCATCTTACATCTTCCATCAGCCATCGTTATCTCCTGATACGTCTTACCTATGGCCTTCTGGACAGCTTCGAGCATGGCCTTGCTGGGCAGCGAGCCTGCATACTTCTTCTCTTTCTCCGCGACGCACGCTGCGGCTGATTCCACGGTCTGCGCCACGTCCTCATCGCGCTCTGCGATGATCTCCTGCACCCAGCTCTGTGCTTCGACGATACGCTGCACTGCGGACTTGTCGCCGTCGAGCATAAGGAGCAGATCTGTGGCGAGCTTGAGACTCTCTTTGTGTCTGTTGCTGTCGTCAGCGCAAGGCAGCTTGTCGCCATAACGAGCATCAATAATCTTCTGTACGTCATAGCCGCGCCACGTCAAACAACCGGGGACGGTTCTTTCTGTTTGACGGGCGTCAAACATGGGAAGAACCGTCCCCGATTGTTTGACCTCCACGCCCTTTTCATCCCTAGAAGGAAACTCATGATACAGTGGTTGAGTCTTCTTCTCACGGTATAACTGTGTGTAACGTTTGTCAAATTCTTCATTGTAGTAATCAAATAATGTGTCGTCAATAAACAGTATATCCTCCTCTTTGGGAGCAAAAGAGTTTCTGGTGGCATCGATGCAGCTCTCATCAGGTTTCTGCCCCAAGGCCTGCGCAAACACGATCTGGTTATCCGCCAGATTACCGTCCTCGATATTGGCTGCGAAGATAATCCTGATGCCATAGCCGCTACTGGTGATATGCACCAGTTTCACCCGAGCCATCAATGCCTGATTGTCCCGCAGCTGATACCATATCTGCATGGGATTCTCCACATGGTCGACGTCGAGCATCACCAGTCCGTTCAGGTGACAATCAGCCAATCTGCGATGACGAAAGGGCTTGCCTTTCTCTGTCTGAGTCTCATCAAACTCACGACAGCTATAGATGAACGCCACGGAATTATCTTTGATCTCCTGTGCGAATGCCAGCAGCTTCTCGGCATCCGTTTTGGCATTCCACGCGTCAATGGCAGCCTTCTTTTTCAGCTTCTGCTTTTTCAGCAGAAACTTCTGATAGTCTGAGTTATCGAGCCATGTCTGGATAGCCGCCACACCCTGCGTCTGGCTTGCCTCCACCGCTGCAATGATCGCCCTGCGGGCATCAATCCTCCAGGCAGTATTCGGTTTCCTTACCTGTGCCCAGAACTCTTCCTTTGTGCAAGGAAGAGCCTGGGAAAAGTGCGTATTCTCTTGAAATGATATCATCGGCTAGAGCGTTTGAATGTCCGTAATGTAGAACACGTTCTCGTGGCGGTCGTTGTTGTCGCCCCATGTGCGAACCTTCCAGAATCCCTTCACGATGTAAGGCAACCCCTGCTGATACTGCGTATCGCGGTTCTTGCTGGCAGCCTCGCCCGTGAGTTCTCCGTAGAAGGAATCCCCACCACGTTTCATTACAAATCCACGACTCTTGAAGTATTCAGACGTGCCGTCCTGCTTCTGATACTGGCGCTCAGAGTATGCGCCCACCTCTACAATTGTTACTAATGCTTCCATCCTTTCAATTTTCAATTTTCAATCTTCAATCTTCAATGCCTTTAAGTAGTCCGTCAGCTCACGAGCCTGTGCCAGGATCTCAATAGCGCCCCTGATGTTTCCCAGCTTGCGCTTGACGCTGACCACGATCTTGTTACGCTGAGCCGTCTGACGCAACGCGCCATTAGACGTCTCATACAGCGTCACTGAAGGCGGGACATACCCTGGTTCCCGCGACAGTCGGTTGTAAGGTCTGAACGACAGCCTCCCCGACTCCTGATCGACAAACAGCGATCCTTCCACACTTCTGCCCGAATCCAGTCTAGCCATGACTGCGAGCGCATTCATTAACAATACATACTTTTTCATTTTTCCTCCTTTTTCATTAATTAATACTTCCTTTTCATTAGCCCTTAATCATGCAAGTCCTCAACAACCACCCTCACCAGGCGCTTGTTCTTTCTCACTACTGTCACTTTCACTGTTTCCATCGTTCACGTTTTCATTAGTTAATACTTCATTATCAATTCTCTCAAAAAGTCCATATTTTTCCATCAGTTTCACCATCATCGAGTGTGCTGGCAGCGTCACTGCATCCTCGTCGATCTTGTCGCAGATGATGTTGAAATGCCACTTCTGCACCTCCTTGTGAAAGTTCGACATCTCACCAAAGATCAAGTATTTCAGGATGGCATAGATCAATCGCGCCTTGTTATAATCGTCATAGAATCTCAACATACGTTTCACAAACGCCTGGTTTTCTGGCGTGAGCCACTTGAAGAGAAAATCCTTCAGAACCCCGACACAGTTGCTGGCCACCTCACGCTCCCGACCATACTCTTCTTGCAAATCCTCTATGCTGTACTTCATCTCCACAATCTGCCTGCGCGATTCTTTCAGTTCTTGCCTCAGATAGTCCACCTCGATGATCAGACCCTTTTCCTTCTCGTCTTTGGCGATGCCCATCCTCCGCATGCGATACACCTCCGCAATCAGTTCCTCCTTTTTCATACCCTCCGGAATAGGCAGTTCCACCTCTCCGTTAGTTGCATCCAGCAACAGCTCATCTTTCAATTCTTCTTCCATACTTTTTAAATTTTAATTGTTATTATTGATGTTATTGAATTCAGCGTTATTTCTGATTTCCGGATGCAAAGTTACGAGGGATTATAAGCGATTACAAGTTCTATCATCCCCAAAAACAATCCCCCCGAAAACGCCCGTTTTCAGAGGGATTCCACACACAGCGGGATTTTAGAAAAACTCAGAAATTGTAAAATCCTTTTATTATCCTTATATCAATCCCTCGAACGGATTATAAGGTTTAGCCTTCAGGTCGGCTATGTTTTTCTTCACCCAGTCATAGAGAGCCCCACTCCTCGCGCTCTGGAATTTCTTGATATAGTCTTCAACCGACCCGCAGCTCACCGACTCCATTTTCTCACTGACCACTTTCGCCAGTTTCTTTCTGGAGACATCCGACTTGAAGATGCAGTCACAATCCAGTGCAGCGATGATCTCGCAAAGGTATTTGTTGCGCGTCTTGATACTGCACAACTTGGTACGGGCCTCCTCCCTGATGCTGCTGTCATCCAACAGTCGCCAGACGACATCCCCTAAGAGACCTGTCCTGATACCCGACTTCAAAAGAGGCTGACAGACATTCACGATCTCAATGCATTCTTTTCTGGTACGCTCCAACTGGTGTTCTTCGAAGTCCTTCAGGTAAGGAGCCAACTGTGGCTTAATCACAGCCATATCCTCATGTATCAGTTCCAGGATAGCCTCGAAATAATAGAACTTAGACAAGTCCTCGTCCGTCAGGTAATTCTGATGCTTCGTCATATATTTATTTATCCTGTCATAACGAAGCGTCAGCAGTTCATTCTTAGGCCCTGTCCAACAAACGAAATAAGACAGCTTGGCACACTCCACCTCCAGATTTGTACCGAAAACCTGGTCTACTTCCAGCGACTCATCATCGATCACCACTGAACGTTCCTTGACTTCGCGACCTGTTGGCGCAGGAGCAAAGAGAAAATAGCTGGATCTGAGAAAATCTACTATCTCATTGCTGACCTTATCGACCAGTCCCAGGAACGTGAAGTCTTCATGCCACTCCTTCCATTCCAGATAATCCGACTTTGCCTGATGGCGTGCATCCTCGCGCCAAGTGTTTGCATCATTTTCTTTTTTCATTTTCTTCCGATTTTTGTGAGAAGAGCAGTGAACGCCAGCTGGGCTTACCTCATGAGATTCTCACTCTGCTCGGATTAAACATTCTTTTGTTGCGCGACGACAAAGTTAGGCACAAAAAAAGGGCGACGGAAATAATCCATCGCCCAATGGGAGTTTGTGGGAGTTTTAATGGGAGTTTTGCCTTTTTCGCCTACTTTTGGGGAGTTTTGGCGGAAATTCCGGGAGTTTTGGGGAGTTTCATGGGAGTTTTTCGAGCATGGCCTCGCCTACCTCATGATAAGCAATAAAGTGACTTCTATGCACGGGAGCCGTCTCATCCTTCCATTTACAGAACGGCTTAGAGAAGCACATGATGGCCATTCTTTGCAGTTCTGAAGTCTTGGGCAGATGGTCATGCTTAGGCAGGATGCTACCCACCAACTCGCAGAACTTGTCATAGCGCCCCTCATTGATGAACTTGCAGTCCATCAGCACGCGACAGGCCCCCAGCCACCTGCGCCCAGCAGTCACCATAGGGGCTATGCATATCAGGGCCTCAACAACCTGTTCATATGAAGGTACGTGCGATGTTTCCGTGTCCATGCTATGCTTACTCAGATATCTTTCAATGGCCTCACGGAGATTCCGTGTCGTCTCGCGGGGACTGTCGACATGCCAGATCATTCTGCCACAGAACTGCACGTCGGTATCCTCCGTCAGCAGGATGGCATCGTAATCACTATTCGAAGGCAACAGCCAATGGCGATCCTCCTCATCGACATAATACGTCTTCAGCAACTCCTCACCGTCAACCCTTGCCAGCACCACGTCGTGGTTGTAGTACCGCGACGCATTATCCATGAAGAGCATGTCTCCGTTGTGGATGTGCACCCCCTCCATCGAATCGCCCTTTGCATATGTCATAAATACAGTAGGACTGGCTAGCTGACAAGGCATCAAGGCCATCTCAGGCGGAATCACGCCAACTTGTTTAGGCAAACCGCAACTCACGCCCACCTCATAGAAGGGCACTGGTGTATCGAGCACCAGGGGGATCTTTTCATAATCCTTTTCTTTGTTATTCATAACCGATTAATTGATAATAATAATAATAAAATAAAACGACTATCACAATAAACATCAAAAATAATCCTGCCATAATCTTTGCTTTTAAATGAATTTTTTGCAAAGATAGGCCCAATCTGTCCTACCAAAGAAGACAGATTGAAAAACTATCAGAAAAAGAGAAAAAAAATTAGTCGTCAGTCAGATTATCGCCAAAATCCTCCATCTGGCGATAGTCGTTCACCTGATTCCGAGCCCTCTCAGCCATCTTGTCACGCAGACGCTTTGGCGACTCCACACGAAGATGGTCGCCATAGAAGGCCAGCTCCTGAATCAGTTCATTGTTGATCATCACGTCGAGCGTCACCCTGCAGCCCTCATCACCCAGGCTCTCCAGCTGCTGCAACGGATGGATGGGCAGTGTGCGCAGGTAATACTCCAACCATCTGTCGCCCTTCAGGACTATATGCTCCACCACCTCGTTATCAGGATGCGACACACCCACGATGTCATCGAAATAATGGTTAAAGTCGACACTGCTCTCTATAAAAGCATCCTCATGGTTTTGAGCGACGGAGAGAATACGATCGAGCGAGAAACAGGTAATAAACTCGTGGTCCTTTATCGTGGCAAAGAGATACCAACGACGACGATACTGCTTCAGGTAATAGGGATAGATGATGCGCTCTTTAGAGTCCAATCCGAAGCGCTGGTACACAATCGTCATAACCTGTTTCTTCGCGATGGCATTAAACAGCGACAGGAAATGCTTGGCATCGCCAGCCGTTCCGTCTTCGAAACTGGCTATCGTATGGTTGGCACTCATCGCTCGCTGGTCAAAACGGGCCGTCATCTGGTCCAGCCAGTCCATCTCCATCATGCCCCGAAGGCCCTGCAACAGGCTGCGCACCTCCTGCAACTTCTCAATCTCGTCAGATGAGAGTTCCCTATTGTAAATCGACTCGATGCCATCGCGATAGCGGTAGTACCGTTTACGTCCTCGATCCTCGAATACAATGCCATCTTCTTTATAGAGACTCGAGAACTTACCGTTCATCTCATTGATGTCCTGACAGAAGGTATTGCGCGATCGGATGGGCAGCATATCCCTTTGCGCCAGTTCGTTGTTCACAATCGCCATCAACTGCTCACGCGTATATTCCTTACCGGTACTGAAACAACGGTCCAGTATCATCTCCCGCATTGCATAGTCCTTCGTATTCGCCATAACAGTCTTACATGTTGGTCCTTTAAATCAATTACCAGGAATCATCAGGACTTTCGTCAAAAGATCGGCATCCTCTTTAAAGAATGTAAGGATATCTTCTTTCTTCAACCCAACATAGGTTTTCATGAACGCCTCATACTCGTTAGGATACTCATTCTTGAATGACTCCATAAAGCAGACGACATTCATTAAGTTAACATCAGATACATACTCCATATTGCCAGTCTCGAACTCAAAAACCATATCATCAAACTCATCATCATGAAAGAGTCGCCTCACGATGCCATTCTTTACAACGACATCATGACCCACAAACTTATATAGTTCCCTCAGCATGTGAAGGTATTTGAAGAATTCATCACAATTATACAATTCGTTCAATAATTCCTCTTTATCCATACTTCTATGCTTTCTGCATTGCCTGTTCATTAATTATGCTGCAAAATTAAATAAAAACTTTCGAATATCCAAAAATCTTTGTATCTTTGCAAAATGATAAAGGAATATAGGCTAACCATATTTGCCTACATAAGAATAAGGAGTGTTTAATTCTAATTGGATTTTGTATGACAGATGAAAACAAAAAGAATGCTTTTACGGGAAGTGAAGAGGGTGGCTTTGGGCTTCCTCAAGAGATGCACGATCTGCTTGCAAAAGTAGCCAAACAAAATCAAGCTCAATTCAGAATGTGCAAGACTATGCTAGCAGGCTTCAGGGCTACTGGAGAAACGAACATAGCATATATGGATTCCTATATGGACTGCTTGTACGATTTCATGGATCAAGGTAGCAATACGGAAGAGTTGTACCTTGAATATATCGACCACATAGCGACCTTCAATCCTGAAGAGGCTACAGAACGCAGGGATGATCTCGATCATTATCTTGGTTACAAAACGGAGATCGCCTATGCAGCAGCTTATATCGCTAGAGAAGTATGTCGAAAACAGAAGGGAAAAGACGGTGACGATTTCTTTAAAGAGAATTGTTGGCGGGTAGGCAGTCATGGTCATGACTGGAAAATTAAGACCGTTGGATTTCTATATCATATAGTGGAGGATTTAGGCTACAATGCATCTGGGCTAATAAGGATGACCAGAAATAAACTGGAAGAATGGATGTCTGATCCTTCTAATACTTTTTGGATGCATGACTTCGATGATGAACTCATGCCGTTTGCTGGTGAAGCATGCCACAAGCCGACAGATGCAGAGTGGAAAGAGCTCGAAGATGCTCTCTGTCTACTAAATGAGACAACTGCTGCTGATAAGCCTTCTTATTTGGCCCGTTTCAAAAACAAATATCTACCTATCAAGGTCAAAATTGAAGATCTCGATGGTCAGCCATCCCGTGAAGAAGAACACCATCAGTTCCTTCAAATGCTTTGGGATTTTGCTAAGGAGAGAGATAGAACCTCTGTCCAACAATAGTCGAGGGTACTTGGGTATGACGGCTGCTATGACTCAGGTACCCACAGCTATTTTTTCTATAAAAATTTGGAAGTCTCAAATATAATTCCTATCTTTGCAGCATATTTGTTAAACTATTAAGTATATTAGTATGAAGAACATTGAATCAAACGTAGGTGAGATCGTGATGTATCAGCCAGATGAGACCATCAGGCTGGAGGTAAGGGTTGAGGATGAAAGCGTATGGCTTAGTCAGGCCCAGATGGCAGATTTGTTTGGAACTAAACGCCAAGCTATCACAAAACATCTTTTGAACATCTATGAATGCAAAGAATTGAAGAAAGAAGCAACGAGTTCCATTTTGGAACTAGTTCGAAAAGAAGGGAATCGTATTGTCAAAAGAAAAGTAGAATTCTATAATCTTGATGCGATTATCTCTGTTGGCTTTAGAGTAAACACCAAACGGGGTATCGAATTCCGTCAATGGGCGAACCAAGTACTAAAAGAATATTTGCTAAAAGGATATGTGGTCAATGCACGTATTATGGCTTTGGAACAACATGTAGCAGAACAGGACTCTCAGATAAATGATATAAAGAACAAAGTCGATTTCTTTGTTCGTTCATCGTTGCCACCTGTAGAGGGCATCTTCTACGATGGACAGATCTTCGATGCCTACGTGCAGATAGCCAACCTCATCAAACAGGCCAGGCAATCCATCGTCCTCATCGACAACTACATCGACGAGTCCACCCTCACCCTGCTCAGCAAGCGCGATGCAAATGTATCTGCAACTATCTATACACGCCAACTGTCGCAAAATATGCGACAGTTGCAGCTCGACATTCAGCGTCATAACCAGCAGTATCCGCCAATCACCGTGAATTACTGCCAGCATAATCACGATCGCTTTCTGATTGTCGATGACGTCGTCTATCTCTTTGGGGCCAGTCTGAAAGATGCAGGCAAGAAGCTCTTCGCTTACATCAAGATGCAGGAAACTTCGCCTCAAGAACTCCTCAGTAACATCCAATAAAATATATGACGCAGAGGTGCCCCATTGTGTCCTTGAGACTATAAACATCGCGTTCTGGATTAGTTTCCAGAACGCTTTTTCTTGGACTCATTGAGTACCGTCCCTCCTGAGTTCTGCATTGCCTGTTCTTTAATTATGCTGCAAAATTATATAAAAACTTTCGATTATCCAAAAAATATATGTATCTTTGCATACCATATATATAATAAGGTTGATAATATGAGCAAGATTGATGATGAGTTATTGGAAGGCTGCAAGCGTTTCTTAGAAGAGATGAACAGGGTTGAACTCGACAAGAAAAAGAAGAAAGAAGAAGAAAAGCAAAGAGAGGCTCGACGCAACTATTGGAGAGAGAAACTTTATGGGAAGGATAGCCAAGGAATAACCTTAATTCTTCCCGAGGATTCTAACTCCTGATAGCCGTGGGACAGGTCTTTTATTTCTTTTTGAAAAGATCGATCACCAGTCCCCTTGATCATGTATCAGCCACATCAGTCAAACGCATCTTACCATCAGCAGCACGCATTTTCAAAGCGTGACAATTTGTCACGGTTTCTTTTCTCCCTTTACCTATCTGTGTTTCAGCACGTCCCAATGCACATGGTGTCAAGAACGATGCGTAATGCACAACAGTCTGACCCCGAGTGTACTTTTCCTTCGAATTATACTGCTATTTTGCTTTGTCATTATCGTCTTCCTTAGGCTGTATGAATCCTATTGGCTTACGCTTGGGCTGGTGGCGATGCTCTTCCTGCAGTTCTGCTAAAGCAGTGCTGATAGTCTCAAGTTGTAAACGTGTGCTTTCGTTAATATCATTCTGATCATGCAGGATATCTTCAATATCAAGTTTCAGTTCTTCAAAGTCTTTACGTAATTGAGTTACATCTGCAGCAGTATTAGGCAATGAAGCAGCTATCTTTCGGAATTCGGTAAAAGCACGCATGATACCTATATTCACTTGAATAGCCAAAGGTGATCGCAACACACTACTTAACATGGCAACGCCATTTTCTGTAAAGGCATAAGGTCGCTTTTGTGTTCCTCCGCGTCTCTCTAAAGGTTTTGATGTCGCATTTTGCGATTTCCAATTATCATCTTCTTGATAATCAGTCTTTTTTAATATCACAAATTGTGATCTTAAAATTTCCAATTCGCCTTTTGTTAATTGGAACATGAAGTCTTCTGGGAATCGTTCTATGTTACGTTTCACCTGTTCATTCAATCTTCCTGTTTTTACTCCATACATAGCTGCCAGATCAAAGTCAAGCATCACTTTCTGCCCCCTGATGGTGTAGATCTTACTCTTCACCAAGGCCAGCAAATCCTCTTTTTGGATATTGTTCTCCATAATCTCAAATTTAATAGTTATACAAAATTGTGGTGCAAAGATAGTGATTTCTTATGAAACCACCAAACCTTTTTTGCAGTTTTCTTATTATAATGGACACAGAGTTCTCAATGAGTCCTCGCTCTCTAAGAGCCAGTTCCCATCTTCTAGTGATTTACAAGTAGTCACGGCGTCTGAGCTGTAGTCACGGGGACAGAGGCGTCTGAGTATATTTATAAAGAGGAAGAATTGTCGAAAGAGGGCACTTATGCAAAATTTGCATATATGGGTCACGATGGGTTGCAGAAATATGAAGTAATACATTACAATCTTGACGTAATTATTTCTGTGGGGTATAGGGTTAAGTCTAAACGAGGTACTCAATTCCGCCAATGGGCGAGGTCAATCAACACCTGCCAGCATAATCACGATCGCTTTCTGATTGTCGATGACGTCGTCTATCTCTTTGGGGCCAGTCTGAAAGATGCAGGAAAGAAGCTCTTAGCTTACATCAAGATGCAGGAAACTTCGCCTCAAGAACTCCTCAGTAACATCCAATAATATATGACGCAGAGGTGCCTGACCCCTGTATGTGTCCATAGATCGGAGGGACAGGTCTTTTATTTCTTTTTGAAAAGATCAATCACCAGTCCCCTTGATCATCATAAATCCAAAATGTATAATTTAGACTTCAAAGATAGAGAAAAACGACGAATATAACAAGTTTTTCCGGAAAAAGTTTGGAATTATCAGAAATAGTACTTATCTTTGCAGCGTCAGAACGAAAGTTCTGGCTATCCGGGTAAGTTTCCCGCGAGGGAGCAAGACTTGATCGACACTACTCCATTTTGAAAGAGTCACATTCGTGGCTCTTTTTAATTTCCTTATTATTTGATATAACGGCGTATAAATGTCTGGAAGAACCGACTGTCTTCTAGGCTTTTTCGGGTTACCGACAAATACTTTTTGCTTTTAAACACCAAAACTTCTTTAGCATTAGGATTTGATTCAAAAAAGCGCTTTATACTACGGGCCAAAGCACTTGGATTATACTCGACCGTCATGTGTAACAAGACTCTGTTTGTCTGCCCTATAGATTCTGAAAGACGATTATCTATGGAATTCTTGCCACTTATTGTTTTCAGGTCAAACATCTTATATACACCTTTACGCTCAAAGATGAAATCTGCAGTCCTTATGCTCTTCGGATTGGGAAGAATATAGACCTTATACCCATGTTCAACGGCTTTTCGGGCAGCATTGAGCAGGTTGGCATAATCCTCTCCTTGTTCGCCACCGGTACTGAAGATGTCGGTTTCACCGTCCACTGGATGGAATTCCCCATAGTAGGTAATTAGTTTTAACTGCTTTACGAATCGCGCTCCCTTCAGATAGTGCAGTTCTTCTAATTCCACTGCAATACCTCGCCAAGGGCTATCCTCCACTTTAAGTGTCAGACCGTCCCCTTCTCCGATGAAGTCGTATTCGTAAAGCGGTTCTTCAATCATAGTCTTTGTTTTTCAGTTGCAAAGATAGCACATTTCTTTTTAATTTCCAAATTTCCAATAAAAAACCTGCTACATTGGCCAAAGCCAAATGCAGCAGGCAATGATTGCGGGTCTTTAGCTATTAATCATCCAGCGAAGCGATGAAATCCGAATACGCTGCCAGGTAGATCGGAGGGACAGGTCTTTGATTTCTTTGTGAAAAGATCACTGTCCCCTTGATCCTTAATTAATCATGGTTAAATTCATTAACCGTGCCTTTATTACTTTGATTATTATTATTTTTTCTCACTCTGTGACCTTTGGCCAGGAGATATCTTGCCGTCAGAAAAAGGTAATTGCGATTGTCGTTATATGTATTTATCGTCTTACAATACTCGTAGAACGGAGTGAATATCGAATAGGTATTGCTTTCACCAATTCCCCATTTGATAGGGAGTTGGTATGTTAATTGTATCATAAGACGCTTTTCAAGGAAATACCTCCACATAGACAAACGCCATGCATCAGATGCTATTTTGTTGAGTTGCTGTGTAGTGGCACTATATTGCGGTTGTACTGAATATTGTAGCGTTACTCCGTAGTTATTATCTGTGTATGTTGCGTTAGCTATGCCTTTCCAGTACGTGTATGTATTCTTGTTGTCGTTATGCCACAGATGCTCTCCTCCATAAGTCAGGTTCATTCTGTATGAAAACTTTCTGTTTTTACTCGTTAGAGGACCTATGCCACCAGAAATACTCCAACCCGTATTATTGATATTCTGGGATGTGAGCAGTATGCTGTTATTCGTCCACTGATACTCGGATGCGATTCGGTTTCCTGCGTATTGGAGTGATACAGAGATGTAGAAAGATCCTTTATTAATTGAAAGGTTGGATCCATGTGTTACGGCCGTCTTTAAGAACGGATTTCCAGTCTCATATATCAAAGAGTCTTTTCTGTTAGTGTATGATAAGACTTCACTATATCTAGGTGGACTGACAGAACTGAAATATCTGAGACTAACATCCCAATCTTTAATTGGAGAAAAACGAATTATTGCAGCACCCGAAAAAGCCGTCTGGTTCTCATTCTGTCCTTCGGCTGATACATGATAATTTATCATCGAGAAGATCAATGAACCAGAAAGCTTTTGGTTGAAACGATGGCGATAAGAAATCGTGGAATTCAGATAGAAGTTGTTGTTTATTTGAAGAGAGTTGTTGTTGTTTTCTCTGCCGCTGTAATGGCGGTAGAATCCATTTGTACTGAAATTGAGTGAGCTCCTTTGATTGAAGGTCTTTGTTGCATCAAATGAAGCAGAATACACGTTTCGTTTGTGATGGTATTGGTTGGTAGTGATAAAAAGAGATGACTCATCCATGCAATATGAAGTATTGTCAGTATAGATGTTTATGCCTGCGTCTGCATATAGATTCCATGTATTTGTATTTCCTCGATAGAAGAAAGTAAGCGTGTGTTGCTGACTGTTATCTCTGTTTTCTGTATGCTGTTCCGTTATGTATGACGTGCCATGCAGCAAGTCCTCTTTTTTATAGGCAATATCACCCCATGAATTATAGTTTGTATGTTCGTAACTGTATTTCAATGATATAGTGTGTTTCTCACTCAGTTTATAGTCAAAGTCTGCCCACCAAAGGTAGTTGTTCGAGAAGTGGGCAGCATCAGGGTTGTCGTCTTCCACAGACTTGTATCTGACCAGATTAGCTTGCGTATACTCTGTAAACTGATCATGTTTCCCATTATTGTGATTATATTCAAAACTTGTTGCAAAGTCAAATTTGGGTCGTGTATATGTATAGGAAAGCAATTCATTAAAACGGGTAAATAGTTTCCCGTATTTTGCTGATGGCTGTGCCTTCGCAGAGGTATTGTCTGAAAAATCAAAACCTTGCCATTGTTCTTTTGTAATGACATTGATGACGACATCTGCATTAAGATAACGAGGGTGGGTGTTTTCATATACCTCAATCTTCTTGAAACGCATATTATGCAAATTGCCAATATAGCTGATATCTTTCTTCTTTCCATCAACGAGGACAATTATATTCTGTTTTCCTTTGTAGGTGATGCTTCTGTCAATTTTGTCAACGAACATTCCTGGCAGCTTTTCTAATATGCCATAGGTGTCTATTGTGTTTTTACGCATCTCATCAGTAATCGTGTATACATCCTTGTCTGGATAATGCGCAATGTTACTTCCTTTGATGGTTATGTTTTCAAGGTTAACGTTTTTCCAGATACTATCTTTCCTGAGAGTATCTGTAAGGAGAGAGTCTTTTTGTAGAAACAACGCTGCTGAGAATAAATAAGCAAATAATATCATAAAACCATATTTTAAAAAGATCACGGGGACAGGTGATGAATTGATTTTTGAAATCAATGACCCACCGATCTCGGAACCCTACTGTAATTGTGACTCTTTTATTACCTGGGATTAAAAATACATTTCCAGTCTGTACTATTATGTACAAAATGATATATTCCTGAGTACAAAAGTAAGAGGAACTTCGCCCTTCATATTCGTTCAATATTTATATGCAAAGTTAAGGAAAAGAAAGCAAACAACAAAAGGGAAACGACTACTTTTATTCGTCAGAATTCGTCAAATCAGAGTTAAACAACTTTATATATATCACGAATTCAATAAGTTACAAAAATAATTCGTCAAAATTCGTCAGGACTGTCTGAGGTCATGAATAAGGTTGGTTTTCAGTGAATGGGCTTCTTTTTTACCGAATAGTTTTTCATTGGCACGAGCCTTGGCATTTGACACAGTGGAGGCCTGTGAGGCTGTCATCGTGGAGATGGTCTTCTCGGAGATTCCGAGAATTAGCAATATGCATATACGCTGCTCCAACTGTGACAAAGATCTACTCTCGCCAAAAGACTTGAAAGTCGCGGGATTGTCTTTGCTGAACTGTGACAACAGCAAATCCCATTCTGCCTCCGTCGGAATGGGACGCTCAAATTTGTCTCGGGCCTTCTTTACAAACAACTGGGCAATTTTGCTGTCAAGGAAGTCGTCAAGACTATTTTTGTTTTTACTGTGTATATATGTAGAATTCTCTGCCTGCAACCGTTTTATGGTTTTAGTCAGTTCGGCTTCTTGCCTTTCCTTTTCAGCGATAATTCCTTCATAATCGTTTTCCTTCAGTTTCCTTAATTCCTCTTGCACAATGCTTCTTTGGCGTTTCGCACTATTAAGCGATTCCTCCAACTTGGCGATTCGCTCCTTCTTTTCTCTTTGGTTCTTTCGATACAACCAAGAAATAACTATAATAACGAGTAAAAGGATAATTGCTATTAATATAATAAAGCCAAGAAGGTTTAATGTTTTTTGAGCTTTCTCTCTTTCCTGTTCAGCCTCTTTTTGACTCCTGCTATAGTTGTAGATGGTCGTCATCTGTGCTATGACATCCCGGTCCTTAAGGACAATGGATGAGTCGTTGGCCATGCAATAGAGTTGGGCATATTTAGCAATAGAATCAGCTTGGTGACGCTGGCTGAATACGCTTAATAGTCCTCTGTACATGGGGTCCAGAGAAGTATAGGACATACCAGGACGATAAACCTTACGATAGTAATACTCCGCAGAATCTAATTTATGCACGCCCTCATAATATTTACCTTTATAATAATAGTATAGGCGATGTGAAGGAGGAAGCTCATGATGCTCATCGAACAGGTCTGATTCAGACTCGTACTGATCCATCAGAGTCTTTGCCTCTGCCAGTCGTTGAGGGTTTTCCGTATATAAGTGTATCAGTGGTCTTGAATAGCGTATAGCCTGTCGAATATATCCATGTTTGCGATATTGCTCAAGTGCTGACTTTAAGATTAGTTCAGCACTATCCTTTTTATTCAATAATATATAAGCACCTGCAGACATAGCCTGATTGTAAAAGACCCATTGTAATTTATTTGCGCGAAAAGCAAAATGGCTAGCTTTCTTCCGTGCATCAATCTCGTTCGTTAACAATAGCTGGCGATGATATACTGTAGCCATCTGAGAATAGACGCAACCCAGCGTGTAGAAGTCAAAGTCATTGGCCGTAGTATCGGCAACATTTATGGCATTCTGAAAGCTGTTGATGGCTTTCGGAGCTTCTCCCATATCGCTGTAGGCTCGGCCCAGGAGGTAATGTGCAAGCACGCGCTCGTTGGTGGTGCCGTGACTGTCGAAGTGGTCAACCAGTTCCTTGGCGATAGAGTCGGAGGTGAACTTTACGTCGGTCTTGTTCTGTGCATTGGTACGGTGCAACAGGTATTGCATCCGGAAATGCTTGCCGAACTCCTGCTCATGTTCTCCGAGGCTGTCGAGAATCTGCAGGGCAGAGTCGGGGTGATCGCCCATCGCGGCCTCTGCCCGCAGTAGAGCGTCACGATATTCCTGCCTCTCGCCACAGGCCATAAGCCCCATGAGTAGGATAACGATATAAGCAAGCTGTTTCATATCGGTTGCAAAGATACGAAATCTTTTTGAGATATACGTGAAAAGACGCAGAAAATGCATGGGCGCAATGGTTCCTGGAACCTTCGCGCCCACTTTGGACGGTGCGAGCCAGGTGGGTCAGGGGACACAAGAACCGACCCGTGATCTTGGGCATGACTCCTTTGGAGTACAGAAACAGCTAAGCATCCCGCCAGGGGCACATCGCGACTTTTCTAAAAAAAACGAGTTTTTATTTTGTAGTTTGCTCGTTTATTTGTATTTTTGCAAACAGAAACATAAAATATTACTGATTATGAGAAACAGAATCTTTTGGTTGCTTGCCACCATCATGATGTGTGGAGCAATGGTAACAGGGCTGACATCGTGCAGCGACAGCGATGATGACAATAATAATAATCAGAAGAAAGTGGCAGTGTTGCTTCCCGATGCTACCCGTATTGAACGTTGGGCCACAGACAAAGCGAACCTTGAGTCGGTTATGGCCATGTACGGTTTAAATACCACTTTTTTCGTTGCTCCCGAGACTGCAGAGGGCGCAGTGCAACAGGTAGATCAGCTTAGAAATGCCATAAAAGACGGAGTGAAATATATAGTGCTGACTGCTATTGACTATAAGAAAATCAATGAATCCGGTCTACTTGAGCAGAATCCCGATGTCAAGGTTGTATGCCATGACCGCATTATCCTTCATAACCCTCGCATAGCTTATCTCTCTTCATCCGACCCGAAGGAAATAGGGCGTACTCAGGCTTTGTTCCTTCTCAACCATTTCCACTCTTCAGGAGCGTCTTCCATGACCATTGAAATTCTTGAAGGTCCGGAGACCGATGTCAACGCCAAGGATTATTATGAAGGAGCCATGGAACTCCTCAGAAAATACATTGACAGCGGAAAGCTCGTCGTTCAGAGTGGCAAGAAGGAATACAGTCAGGTGAAGTCTGAAAATTGGACTGTTGCCGATGGAAAGAAAGCAATGCAAGACCGTCTTGGCAGCTATGAAACCGGTGACCGTCCGGATATGATTCTGGCAGCCAACGACAATCTGGCTCAGGGAGCTATTGAGGCTCTGGAGGAAGCAGGTATAACAAACATGCCGGTCATCACAGGTCAGGACAATAATGCCATGGCGCAGACTAATATCAAAAACGGCAAGCAGACCATGACCATCGACAAGAACCTGAAGGACATGGCATACAACACAGCTATGATTGTGAATAGTCTGATATCCAATTCTTCGGTTCATACCAGCCAAAGCATCTCCAACATTCCGGCAATCTTCTCAAAGATTACCATTATGACACAAGACAGCTATTAGTTTCTTTAACAGTGATTACCGACAATTTTATGCTAAAAGAACCGACTGGGGTAAAGGTTTGAAACAATGAAACAATGAAACATTTGCTAAATTCATTTAATTGAATTCGGATGGAATTGACAGTGACCTTCGGATGGAGGAAGATGAAACATCTTATTATTTATTATATTTTAATTTTATATATATTATAATATATATAAAATATATATAGAGGTTTCTATAAAATATCTG
>CACWSX010000019.1 GCA_902763615.1 uncultured Prevotellaceae bacterium
ACGCTGAACATCACCCTTGCGCTGAGGACCGTCCAGAATCATCTGGTCGCCAGTGTAAGCGTGAACAGTGGTCATGATACCGCTCTGGATAGGAGCGAAATCGTTCAGAGCCTTGGTCATAGGAGCCAGACAGTTAGTGGTGCAAGAAGCTGCAGAAATAACAGTGTCGGCAGGAGTCAGGGTCTTGTGGTTCACATTGTAAACGATGGTGGGCAGATCGTTACCAGCAGGAGCTGAGATAACAACCTTCTTGGCACCAGCCTGAATGTGAGCAGAAGCCTTCTCCTTAGAAGTATAGAAACCTGTGCACTCCAGAACAACGTCTACATCCAGCTTACCCCAAGGCAGCTCAGCAGCGTTAGGAATAGCATAGATAGTGATCTTCTTACCATCAACAACGATGAAATCCTCACCAGCCTCTACACCTTCAGCCTCGAACATCTGACGGAAAGCGAGGCGACCAATACGGCCAAAACCGTTAATTGCAACTTTTGTCATTTTACTTGAATTTAATTGGGTTTATACCTATTATTACTAACTTTTTCGCGTCTTTTTTACACTTTTTTTCGATTTCGGATGCAAAGTTACAAAAAAATTCCTATATTTGCAGCACAATTCAGTCTTAATTTAAGTGAAAAGTGAAAACAGAAAAGTGAAAACTGATGTAACTCAAGGCCCCAAGCCGATGATTGTAAAACGAAGATTACAAATTTTACACTAAATAATAAACATTAAACAATTAGCATTATGGGATTTATTAAAGAATTCAAAGAATTTGCCGTTAAGGGCAACGTTATGGACATGGCAGTCGGTGTGATCATCGGCGGTGCATTTGGTAAGATTGTGACCTCTTTGGTCAACGACGTTTTAATGCCTATTATTGGCAAGTTAACGGGTGGCATCAGCTTCACCGATCTCTTCGTCACCCTTAGCGATGGCGAATTCAAAACACTGGCAGCTGCCCAGGAGGCTGGCGCTGCTGTGCTGGCCTACGGACAGTTCATTCAGAACATCATCGACTTCATCATCATCGCCTTCTGTATCTTCCTGATGATCAAGGGCATGAACAAGCTGAAGAAGAAGGAAGAGCCCGCACCTGAAGCACCTGCAGGACCCACTCAGGAGGAACTTCTTGCTGAGATCCGTGATCTTCTCAAGAACAAATAAAAATTAAAAATCCCCGCCAGCTAGGCGGGGATTTTTTTATTCCCATTCGATGGTTGCAGGTGGCTTCGAAGAGATGTCGTAACAGACGCGATTCACACCTCGCACCTTATTGATAATCTCGTTGCTGACCTTGGCCATGAAGTCATAAGGCAGATGCGCCCAATCGGCTGTCATGGCATCCGTCGAGGTGACAGCACGCAGAGCCACAGGATGCTCGTAAGTACGCTCATCACCCATTACACCGACAGAACGAACCGTTGAGAGCAGAATGGCACCAGCCTGCCAGATCTGATCATACAGCGATACTTCAATCGTACCATCCGTCATATCAGCAGGTACACCAGCAGCTAACAC
This sequence comes from uncultured Prevotellaceae bacterium, assembly GCA_902763615.1. GTDB lineage: Bacteria > Bacteroidota > Bacteroidia > Bacteroidales > Bacteroidaceae > Prevotella. The sequence goes on from CACWSX010000019.1 coordinate 1,522, forward strand.
CTTACGGGCCTCTTCGCCAGAGAGTTTCACTTTGTAATCGCGAAGCCCGCGGATATAGATATCATCGGCATCCTGCAGAACACGCACCTTCTCGGGGGTGATGTCACCCAAGATACGCACGGCCAGACCTGGACCTGGGAAAGGATGGCGCGTGATCAAATGCTCAGGCATCCCTAACTGACGCCCCACACGACGCACCTCATCCTTGAACAACCACTTCAGCGGTTCGCAGAGCTGCAGATGCATCTCCTTGGGCAGGCCGCCCACATTATGATGGCTCTTGATCACTTTGCCAGTAATATTCAGGCTCTCAATACGGTCAGGATAGATTGTACCCTGAGCCAACCACTTGGCATCGGTAATTTTCTTCGCCTCAGCATTAAACACTTCCACAAAGTCACGGCCGATAATTTTACGCTTCTGTTCAGGGTCGGAAACGCCGGCCAAATCAGCAAAGAACTTCTCACTGGCATCGACACCTATCACATTGAGGCCCAACACTTTGTAGTCGTTCATCACTTGCGTAAACTCATTCTTACGGAGCATGCCATGATCCACGAAGATACAAGTAAGGTTCTTGCCAATGGCCTTATTCAACAGAACGGCAGCAACAGAAGAGTCGACACCGCCACTAAGGCCCAAGATGACGCGATCCTCACCCAACTGCGCCTTTAACTCAGCCACTGTCGAGTCGACAAACGATGCAGCACTCCACTCCTGCCTGGATCCGCAGATATCTACCACGAAGTTCTTCAGGAGTTGCGTGCCCTGTAATGTATGGAACACCTCAGGATGGAACTGCACAGCCCAGACAGGCTGCTTGGTTGAAGCAAAGGCAGCATTCTTCACATCCTTCGTCGAACCAATCACCTCGAAGTCGGCTGGGATAGCCGTAATGGTGTCACCATGACTCATCCAGACCTGCGAACCCCTCTCGAAGCCCTTGAAAAGAGGATTGTCGAGATTAATGGTTTCGAGGTTAGCACGTCCGTACTCACGGGAATCGGCCTTCTCCACCTTACCACCGAGGGTATGGGAGATGAACTGTGCACCATAGCAGATGCCCAGCACTGGCAAACGCCCCACAAACTGCGACAAATCGACCTTGAAAGCCTCCGGATCATGCACGCTATAAGGCGAGCCGCTGAGTATCACGCCAATCACCGAGGGATCATCCTTCGGAAACTTGTTGTAAGGCATGATCTCACAGAAGGTGTCAAGCTCACGTACACGACGACCAATCAACTGCGTCGTCTGTGAGCCGAAATCTAAAATAATGATCTTTTGCATTATATATTAATTATGTATTAATGTTCTTTGACGAAAGCCTCCGCTGCCTGAAGCGAGTCGAGCTTACCCACATCAATCATCTCCAGATCGTTTTTCACCAATCCCACGATTCTGGAACGATGACAGACAGAGAGGTAGAAATCGATGATACTGAACTTATCGGGAAAGCGGTCCATCAACGGGAATAGTCGCGGTGAGAAGGAGTGGATGCCACTGAAAGCAAACATGTGGAGTTCCTCACCATGCTGTGACAGACCCGTACGACGTACATACTCATAGGGCGACTTCACTTCACCCGTCTCGATGTTCTTCCAGCCCATCAGCCGCATACCATTGTCGAAAAGCAGATAGCGCTTGGTCTGGCGCTTGCTCACCAAGAGCACGGCATCCTCATCGGCCTGATGCTGGTTGGCAAACCAGTTGTAGTCCACATTGTCGAGGATGTCCACATTGTGTATCAGGATAGGCTCGTTAGGATCAAACAGGGGCGCAGCCTTCTTCAGTCCCCCACCCGTCTCCAGCAGCATCTCCGTCTCGTCGCTGAACCTGACAAGTCGGCCATAATCCTGCTCTGCCACATAGGCCTCGATATCTTTGGCAAAATGGTGCACATTGACCACAAAGTCCCTATAGCCGAAAGAGAGCAGACGCCCGATGGTACGACCAATCAGCGTCTCACCTCCCACAGGAATCAGTGCCTTGGGTTTCGTGTCTGTCAGCGGTTTGAGCCGTGTACCCAGACCTGCTGCGAATATCATCGCCTGTTTTGCCATTTTTATCGTCTTTACGAATAGCGACTGCAAAATTACACAAAAATAGCGAGAACACAAAACAATCAATAGGAAATCTTCTTAAAACGAAAGTTAAAAAAAAGACGCATCTTAGTGGGATTCGAAGAAAAATGATTAACTTTGCACCCACAACTATAACATAATGTTTAATATACATTAAAAATGAAACAAAACTTATTATTGCTATTCGCACTTTGCGGTATCAGTTACGCACACGCTCAGGATAACAAAGGATTGATTATCAACGAGATTATGCAGTCGAATGTCGAATGTATCATGGACGACATTCATGAATTCCCTGACTCTTGGGTTGAGTTGTACAACGCCAGCGACGCAGAAGTCAACCTCAAGGACTACCAGATCAGCAACAAAGATAACCCTGATAAGGCATGGCAGCTGCCCGACAAGACCATTGCCCCCGATGGCTACGTCATCATCTATTGCGACAAGGAAGGATTAGAGAACAATCGTCTCCACGCCGATTTCCGTTTGGAATCAGGAAAAGATGGTGCTCTGTATCTTTATAAAGGCAAAGAGATTGTAGATCAATTGACAGGTCTTTCAAAGATGCCCGCCCCCGATATCGCCTATGGTCGCGAGACTAACGGTTCAGACAAATGGGGCTATCAGCTCACACCAACACCAGGCAAGAAAAATGCTGGAGGGACTTGCGATGCAAAACACATTTTAGGTGCACCAAAATTCAGCGAGGGAGGCCGTGTTACAACAGGCAATACCACTATCAAGCTAGAACTTAGCCTGCCAGATAATGCTCCCGAAGATGCCTATATCACCTATACCACCAACGGCAGTGAACCAACAGTCAACACGTCTACCACCTGCAAAAAGTATTCAACAGCCATCAACATTACCAAAACGACGGTTATCCGTGCTAAAGTATTCTGCGAGGGTTGGCTATCACCTAAGAGTACTGCTCAGTCGTATATCTTTTTCAAAGATAGAGATATGACGAAGATGACTCTTCCCGTGGTGTCAATTCAGACCAATGACGAATACCTTAACAGCGAAGCTATAGGAATTTTAAATAGTAAAAATAATAGTAGCAAGTCTAACAAACACGATTGGCGTCGTCCGATCAATCTGGAGTTTTTCCCAGTTGAAGGTGAGGCTAGTGCAATCAACCAACTTGGCGAAACCCGTGTACAAGGAGGCCAATCGCGTGAACATGAACTAAAGTCAATGGCTATCTATGCCAACAAACGTTTCGACCCAGATCACAAACGCTTTGAATATGTGTTCTTCCCCGACCAAAAACCCGATGTCAAGGATTTCAAATCGTTTTCCCTTCGCAATGGAGGTAACGATTTCAAAGATTTGTTCTTCCGTGATGCTATCATCCAACGCACAATGGCAAAGCACATCGACCTTGATTGGCAGGCATGCCGTTCTGCAGTCGTCTATATCAACGGCGAGTATATGGGTATGCTCAACATCCGCGAGCGTTCCAATGAGGACAATATCTACAGCAATTACAACGGTCTAGAGGATCTTGATTTGTATGAAATTTCACATGAAAAGGTTTATAACGTAGATAAGTATATTGAGGAATTGAAAGAAGGCGACGAAAAATTCTATGAAGCTTTCAAGAAGTTCTATAGTGAAAAAGGCCATACTTTGGAAGAATACGAGGAGTGGATGGATGTCAGTGAATTCTTGAATGTCATGGTTCTAAACCTCTTTTATGGCAATCTGGACTTCCCTGGCAACAACCTTGTTTTCTGGCGTCCTAACGATAAAGACACAAAATCTGGCCTACCGAAAATCTGGCGTGTTATACTAAAAGACACCGACTATAGTATTGGGCTCTATGGACAGCAAGAAACTCAAAACAATTACAATACCTTCAAATTAATCTATAATCCCCGTGCTTCTAGTAATTCTTGGGCCTATTCTGAAGTGGCTACCAAGCTATTCCGTATCATGATGGAAAACGAAGACCTGCGTCAGATGTTTATCGACAAGTGTTGCGTCTATATGGGTGACTTTATGAACGGAAAGGGAACCGGCGAAATGATAGATATCATAAAAGAAGAGGTAATAGATGAGTTCGTTGCCCACCGCAACAAGTACAATCCTGGATGGGGTGGAGGCTGGCCTGGTGGTGGAGGCTGGCCTGGTGGAGGCTGGCCTGGTGGTGGAGGCCAGAACAACAACCGTAACGACATTGAGAACAAATTCAACAATGCCAAAACATGGGTAGAAGGACGTACCAACTACTTCTACAATTTCTTAGCTGGAGATTACTCTGGTTTCGATACAAAATGGAATAATCTTGGCACAGCCAAGGCTGTGACTGTCAACAAAAATGTCAATGAGAATAATATGCCAGCGACTGTTGCAATTAATGGCATTGAACTTACCAAGGGAATATTCAATGGAAAACTCTTCCCCAACCGTATGTACACCATTTCTGCTACAGCTCCTGAGGGTCAAATTGTAAAAGGTTGGAAAGTAACTAAGAACGGACAAACGAGTACTGTTGAAGGCAGCAAATACGTGTTTACATTAGACGCCAGCACCAATTCCCTAGCTATCGAAGCTCTTCTTGACGTGGGTAATGGCATTGACAACGCAGTCGCTTATGGTTGGCAGTGGAAACGCACTGTTGGGGGTATCAACGTCACGAATGTTCCTGATGGTGAGAAGGTTAGCCTCTACGACCTGCGTGGTGTATTACTCGAGGAGGCCATCTCCGACGGCAGCAACATCTTCCTGCCCGCAACCGCTGGTCAGCTCTACATCTTGAAGGTTGGCAGCGAGTCCGTAAAGATTATGTAAACCACATTATCACTCTACATAGCGGAGGCACTTATCACCAAATAAGTGCCTCCGCTTATTCAATAAGGTCTACTTTGTATTTCCAGATTGTGTGACTTAGAAAGTAGTTTTTTAGCCAAATATCTTAACATTTGACTACTTTATAAAACTAAAATCACTTAACTGGGAAAAGAAAAAACCTTAACTGAAACATAAAAAGCAATGAACTGATAAAGAAAATCCGCTTACCTAGAAAATTAAATTCTCTTAACTATAAACAGAAAAACACTTAACTAGAAATCAAAATACACTTAACTAGAAATTCTTTCGCAGAAAATAATTTCTTAAAAAGTATTAAAGCGCAAAAAACAAAATACTTCATCAAAAAAGGGGAGATGAGCCTGTCGGCGCACCTCCCCAAGGATGGTTGATAATAACTTAGTTTCTAAAGATATATTTCTTTACTTCTGGATAAGCTTCTTACCGTTCTTGATAACGAGACCCTTATAAGAAGCATCCACACGCTGACCTGAGAGGTTGTAGATATAACCATTGTCAACCTTAACAGCCTTCACAGGAGTAATACCTGCCAGTGTCTCTGCAGTTCCCAAAGTGATGTTGTAGACATAATACCAACCCGCATTAGAAAGAGCGAGCTTAGTCTGAACGGTCTTACCATCAGCGAATGAAATACCAGAATCAGGATTGTTCCAAACTTTCACGTCGATGGTCTTCTTGTCTGCATCGTAAGAATCCTCATCGAAGAACAACTGGACACCCATATCATCCTCAATATACTGACCCTTGCCATCAACGAAGCCACCATCGCTCCAAGTCAGGTAACCGCTAGAAACTTCTGTAGGATCTGCCTCAGGATCATCAGGATCAGCCTGCATGTAGAACAGTTTCAAGCCATCATTAGCGCTAGGTTTCTGCAGGAAGCTAACGTCCTCAAGCTCAAATGTAGTCAGCATCGGTGTCAGGTCAATCGGTGTAGCCTGCTCTTCTTCACCCTCATTAATAGGTAACTTGAGATCCTCTGGCGTACCGAGCGTACGGTCTGCTGTAGTCACATACTTCTCAGTGAATGAGAACTCATCAACGATCAGATAGAAATTATTGTCTTCACCCTCCAAAGGAACGCAGTCGAAGGTAATGGTCTGACAGCCTATGGTAGCCCCAGGATTAATATCTTTTGAAGTTGTAGGCTTACCTACACCACTAGGAATAACCTTCTTAGTTGCATCAGTAACACTCTCAAAATCACCTAACTCAAATGTAGTCCAGTCCGTAGAGATGGGGAATGCGCTCTCATTTCCGAATGTGTTATAATCCTTATATTGACCAGGGCCATAATGGGCCTGTGTACCAAGAGAAGTAGGTTTATCAGCCTTTGCCTTGAACTTAAACCTATACTTCTCACCTGGAACCATCTTGTGAAGTGTAGATACGAAGAACTGGCAAGTCCATCTTGCAGGAGCGCTAGTGCCAATATATGTATCATCATTCCAATAGTAACGCTTTACCATAGCGGGGGTGCCATCATCATTAAACTTCGGCTCTCCACCCTCAATGGTATCCTGCTCTTCTACAATCTTATAACCCTTAACAGGTACATGCACAGCCATCACACCGGGCTCACCAGGAACCTCGACAACGTCTGCGGGCCATTGCTGCTCTCCTTCAGGTTTATTAAGGTCCTGAAGCGTATAGTTAGTACACTCAAATGGCTTTTCTACATTTTTACCATTCTCGTTAACTATTCCTATACCTTTGATATTATCTTTAGAATAAACGCCTCTTCTCATGAAGTTAATCCACTGACCGGCATCACTGCCATCGTCCTCTTTAGGATCTCTGATCTGCAGTTTGATGTCATCGAAATAGATCACATTGGCGTCCTCATCCGTACAAAGGTTGAAAGCAATGCTCTGGAAGAGACCATTATCACCACTAGCTCGTGACTCTGTAACCAGTTCACCATCCACCTTAACGGTCGTCCATTCGGTAGTATAATTAATATTTCCAAATGCATTTGCATCAATGTATTTACCTGGCGTGGTATGGTTCTGTGTCTCAAAACTACCATCTCTGTCAGCCTTAACTCTTAATTGCAGACGAATCTCTTTACCTGCAGGAATGGGAGCTGTAGCATAAATAAAGAACTGGCAGTCCCAAGAGCCGTAAGTACCTTCATTACCTGTGTAGTCTTTTGTCAAATTACCAGCAGCTTCACCTTCTGCTCTCGCGCGAATGACAACCTTTGCACAGTGATTGGTCGGATCGGCAGGATCCTCAACAATAGTAGTAGTACCTCTTTGCTGTTTGGTCTGGTCGCCAGGCCACTCGTGTACCCAGAAAGAGTTCCACTTATCCGCTGTAATACTTGCGAAATCGTAATCCTCGGCATATCCTCCAGCCTCAGTACCCCACTGCTCATAAGCAGGCACTGTACCTTCGAAGTCTCCATTGACTACGATATTCGTCCATGTTTTCTGCGCGAAGGCTGAGCCTGCGAACAGAGCACCAACTAATAGAGTAAATAGTTTCTTCATAAATAAATAAAATTAGTTAATAATAAATTAAATAATGAGTAATTTTACATTCGAATTCAGTCCAAAACTTTTTGTTTTTGTTTATTCAAGTGCAAAATTAGTGCATTTTAAAGAAAAAGGCTTTGCGATATGTAACACGAACATTATAAAATGTAACCGATTAAAAATTTGATAGAATTAACAATAACACACAAAAAGGGAGGCAGGCCAATGACCCACCTCCCGAAATGGTTGACAATAACTTAGTTTTTATAGAATATTTTATTTCTGAATGGCCTTTTTACCATCCTTTATCACAAGGCCTTTATAAGAAGCGTCGACGCGCTGACCAGCCAAGTTATAGACCAGGCCATTGCCTGTCTTTGCTGCCTTCACAGCAGAGATACCTGCAGCCTTGTAGGCATCCTGGCTCATCAGCGTTACATTGTATATATAATACCAGCCAGCCTTTGAAATACAAAGCCGGGTCTTGACGGTATTGCCATCAGCGAAGGAAATACCTGAATCAGGATTGTTCCATACATGGAAATCAATCTTGTTTTCATTGAAGCTGTCCTCATCGAGTCCTACCTCAATACCGTTAATATCTTCGCCAATGAAATAACCCTGGGCATTCACGAAACCACCATCAGTCCAAGAATCGACAGTCATAAAGACCTCATCAGGCAGGTCGCCTTCTTCTTCAGGAACCGTCTGTCCAATCAGTTTCATGGCACTTCCCTGTTCATTCATAAAGCTAAAGTCTTTTACTTTAAACGTGTTCAGCAGGTCTGACACATCAACCGCTGTTGGCAATGGGTCGTCACCACCATCATTCACAGGCAGAGCTATATCGGCTGTGCCCAGCGTACGCTCTTCAGTCTTCACGTTAGAATCCGTAAATGAGAGTTCATCGAAGCGGAAGTAATACTTATTCTCTACCTGCTGCTGATAACAGTTAATGCATACTGTATAGGAATTTCTAGCACCGGTTGTAATGGTCTTTACCTCATCCACGCCAAGTTCAAACTTCTTCCATTCTGTCGTGACGGGGAAATCTGCATCTCTTCCAAACGAGTGAGAATCCTTATACTGACCTGGACCATAATGAGCCTGCGTATCCAACGTAGCCTCTTTATCTGCACGAACCCAGAACACCAATCTGTATTTCTCACCCTCTATAAACTTATGAGGTGTAGTGACGAACACTTGATAATCATATTTATTCGGTGCCTTTTCACCAGTACCTCCTACCAATGAACCATCAGACCATTTATAGAGATTCTTCATCAAGATACCACCATTGATGGTGTCGGGCTGTTCGTTTCCAAGACTGTCAAGGTCGGGAATCTGTTCCGTTGTGAAACCCATCGTAGAAAGCACAATCGTCTTTTTCCCGTCAACATCTTCAACGGGAGCCTGTCTCTTACCGGTAGGATCACTGATTGTAAATGTAGTGCAAGCGTATGGTTCACCCTGCTTATTCTGACCCTTACAAGAATCATTCGTCTCTGTACCGAACTTCAGGAAATTGATAAAGGTATTGTCATTATCTTCCTTTTGCTCAATGATGGGCTCTTCGTCGCTCATCACCATGGAGATATCGTCGAAATAGAGGTTGTTACCTTCAGTGAAAGCTGTGGAAGAGAGGTTGAAACATACGGAATGGAACTCATACTCGGTTCCACTCTTGGTAGTATGGCTTGAAGTCACCTGGACAGCCTTCTCTATCTTCGTCCACTTAGTGGCTTCATACTCAATCTTACCACAGAAATCATTGCCGATATGTTTTCCTGGCTCCTGATGTGTCTGCGTTTGAGCACTTCCGGCAACATCACCCCTCACTTTGAATTTCAGATGAATCCACTTTCCCACAGGGATAGCCTGCTTGGAATAGATAAAGAACTGGGTGTTCCACTCTACGAAAGAACCACCTGAATAACGTGCATTACCAGCTTCCACTGCCTCTGCTTCACTCATCACGTGCACCTTGACACAATGGTCGCCTTTCTTAAACGGATTGTCAACGATAGGGGCAAAGAATTTCCAACCACCCGTTCCATCAGAGTGAGTTGCAGCCTCCTGTCCATACTCCGTAGGACCATCCTTACTCGGATCCTGGATCCAGAAGCTAGACCAACCAGCCTCCTGTTCGCCCTCCAGGTCACCGTTGACAACAAGTTCCTGTCCGAAGGCACTGCCTCCCATCAGGATACAAACCACAAAAGTAAATAGTTTCTTCATAAGTTGATTAAAATAGAAATTAGATGGTAAAACTAAATAAAAAAAATTGTTGATGTTAGTATATTAATAATAAATAATGTGTAAAAAGCATGTTATGGCATTCAAATTCAGTCCATTTCTTTTTCTTTTCGTATTTTCAAATGCAAAATTAGTGTATTTGTAACAATAATACATTTTGAAATGTAACACGCACTTTTCAAAATGTAACATACAAAGAAAATGATAGGATTTCTAAATCGGTATTATAAAATAATACATATCTTTGCATACGTTTAAAAATTTAAGCTAAAAACGGCAAAATAACTTATAATCAACAAAAATAAAAACCAAAAAAAGTTTTATGAAACAGAAACAAATCTCAAAACAACGGCATCAGCTGGCCATTGCGGCGCTAGGCCTGTTGGTAGGGGCCTCGGTTCTGCAAGGTTGTAAAGACGACGACGTGCTGACCGGACAGCCATCATGGCTAGGCAACTCTATCTACGAGCGCCTGGAAGAGGACGGCCAGTACAAGACGATGCTACGGTTGATTGACGACCTGGGCCAGCACGAGGTGCTGAGCCACACAGGCTCAAAGACCCTGTTTGCAGCCAACGACTCTGCCTTCCAGGCCTGGTTTGCAAAGAACAACTGGGGAGTGAGCAGCTACGAGCGCCTCTCCATGTCGCAGAAGAAATTGCTGCTCAACAACTCTATGGTGAACAACGCCTACCTGATTGAACTGCTGTCGAATGGCCGGCCTCAGGGTGAAGACAGACACCCGGAAGAGGGTCGCACCATGCGCCGTGAGACAGCCACCAGCATCTATGACTCAGTGCAGATTATGAAGCCCAGTCAGATGCCCAAAACTGAAGTATGGGCCAGATTCAAGGACAAAGGCAGAAGCATCCCCATCTTGAGAGATGACACACCATCTCCGATGATTCACTTCCTGCCAGCCTTCATGAGGTACAACAAGATGACAAACGAAGATCTGGATGTGCTGACCAACCATCAGGCCAACGATGTGAACGAGGCTTGGGTAAACGGCAAGAAGGTTGTTGAACGCGATATTACATGTAAGAACGGTTATATCCAGAAGGTAAACGGCGTGTTTGAGGCTTCGCCCAACATGGCAGAGATCATCCACCAACACCCAAAAATGTCGCATTGGGCTGAGCTGATGGACCGTTTCTGTGCTCCTTATTATAGTGCAGAAGGCACCAAAGAGTACAACCGACTCTATAACAATCAGGACTCGGTCTATGTACTCCGCTATTACAGCGACTATTCTGGCAATGGTAGCAATCTTATGACGCCCGATGGTAAGGCCATCACAGCCAAGCTGCCCTTCGACCCAGGATGGAACCAGTATATCAGCACCTCTGGCGATGCTAATATGAACTATGACGCCGGCGCCATGTTTGTTCCTACGAACGAAGCCCTGGATGCTTGGTGGAACGAGGGAGGTAAAGACCTGCAGACGGAGTATGGTGTGATTGACAGCATCCCGGAAAGCACACTGGCCAAGCTCATCAAAGTCAACATGATGTCAGTGTTCACGGAAGCCATTCCATCTAAATTCCCATATATCCTCAACGATGCCAAGGTTGAGATGGGTATCAAGATCGCTGATATCGACTCCTGCTTTATGGGATGTAACGGTGTGGTCTACATGACCAATAAGGTGTTCACCCCGGCCGAGTTCCAGTCTGTGGCTTATCCAGCTCTAGCACACCCGACCGTCATGAATATCATCTATTGGGCTATCGACCAGTTGAACTTCCTGCCCTATCTGCTTTCTATGGACTCGAAGTACAGTTTGATTTTGCCTACCAATAATGCCATGCTTTGGTATATTGATCCTTATACCTATGATAATGAGAAGGACGGCGTACAGTATCCTGATTTGCTCCAGTTCTTCTACGATCCGACCAGAGCTGATGCCCAGCGTGTAAGAGCCTACCGCTATAAGTGCTTTGTTGACGAGAATGGCGGTGTTACCATCGATGAAAGCGTTACAAGGAGAGAGGAATCAAGCCGTGACATCATCAACGACTGCTTGAAGCGTCTGATGGACCAGCTAATCATCGTGGGTGACATTGAGGACGGCCATGAGTTCTATAAGTCAAAGGGTGGTACGCCTATCCGCGTGTTCAGAACCGCTGACGGCCGCATTGCCTTTGCCGGTGGCTGGCAGATGGATCACAACAACAAGCCACTGCCCACAAATCCTGAGGATATTTACGTGAAGGACAACGGTAAATCCTATGTCATTAACGACCAGATGCCTCTGACAACAGACAAATCCGTCTATCTGACACTGGATGGTCGCGAAGAGTTCTCGAAATTCCTGGAGTTACTGGACAATGACGGCGCCGACTTGTTGGGAACCACTGTGACCAAGAACAACTACACTGCCGGTATGATGAAGAAGTCGAGCAAGAACCTGAAGTTGCTGGACAACTATAATTATACGATTTACGCGCCCACGAACAATTCTATTCAAGAGTTGATCGACAAGGGTCTGCTTCCGACCTGGGACGATTATGAGGCTCAGACCGACTCTATCTGGGGTACTGAGGATGCTGCCGAGCAGGCCAAGGCTATCATCAAGGACATCATCGTCAGCTTCCTGCGCTATCACGTACAGGACCACGCCATCATGATCGGCATGGCACCGGAGAACAATAAGTACGAGAACACCTTAGAAACGATGAGGCGTAATCTCGAGACTGGAAAATTCTATCCTGTCACTGTTAACAATGAGGGTGATCAGATGTGGGTAAAAGACCTGCTTGGCAACAAGCGTAATGTCGTCAAGACCGAAGGTCTCTACAACCGCATCTGCCGTGAATACTGGTTCAGGACAACTGGCCAGTGCTATCAGGCATCGGATGCCGTTGTCCATCAGATAGATGGTGTACTTCTCGCTGAAGAGATGAAACCCTGGAAAGAATTACTTAATAAAAATGTAAGGAGGAAATAAGGTATGAGAATACTCAAATCCATCATTATGATATTCGCGCTGATGGCGACAATGGCTGTCAACGCCCAGACTCAGACTCCTATTACGTCAGTTCACGGAAGCGTCAGCGACGACATGGGCCCACTGATGGGTGCCACCGTCTGTGAAATCGACGGCAACGGACGTATCATTGAGTCGACTATCACCGACCTGAACGGTAACTTCACCATGAGGGTGAGAAATCCTAAGGATCGCATCCGTTTCAGTTATGTCGGTATGAAGACCATCACTCAGGCCATTAACAAGACGACCTTCAAGATCTCGATGCAGAGTGCTACCCAGCTGAAGGAAGTAACGATTAAGTCGCAAAGACGTGTCAACGGTAACGGTCTGCCTATCCCACAGCGTGAGGTGGCTAACGCTACCCAGACCTTCTCGATGAAAGAGGTAGAAGGTATGGCCTTTACCACTGTTGACGAGGCTCTGCAGGGCCGTATCGCCGGTTTGGATATCATCAGTAACTCTGGTGACCTGGGTTCCGGTTCTACCATGCGTCTGCGTGGTGCTTCGACCCTATCAACCCTGACGGATTCCAACCCACTGATCGTGGTTGACGGTAACGTGCGCTCAGTAGACCTCTCTTCTTTTGATATGAACACAGCCAACAACGAGCGATTCGCCGAGCTGTTGAATATCAACCCTGAGGACATCTCCGATATCCGTGTGCTGAAAGATGCTGCCGCTACAGCCATCTACGGTTCGCAGGGTGGTAACGGTGTCATTGAGCTCACCACCAAGCGCGGTGCCCGCGGTAAACCCAGACTGCAGTACTCACTGAAACTCACTGGTACCTACCAGCCGAAGGGCTACGAGCTGTTGAATGGTGACGACTACACCATGTTGCTGAAAGAAAGTTACTTCAATCCTGAGCAAAGCGATGCCGCCGCCAACATCCCGGAATTGAACTACGACCCATCGTTCTCTGAATACGAGCAGTACAACAACAATACCGACTGGCGTGACGCCGTTACCCAGTGGGGTCTCCGCCAGAACCACTACGTTACCATAAGCGGTGGTGGTGAGAAAGCCCTCTTCCGTATCGGTGCCGGTTACGACCATGAGACCGGTACGATGATTGAGCAGAAGCTGCAGCGTTTCTCTACCCGTGTGGCTCTTGACTACAATGTGTCTGAGCGTATTCGCGTCAGCACTAACTTCGCACTGACCTACACGAGAAATGACCAGAACTCTGACGGTTTGTTGGATATTGCCCGCCGTAAGATGCCGAATATGAGTATCTACGAGCAGGATCCTGTGACTGGTCTGGACACTGACAAATATTATACGATGCTCCAGAATGCCAGCCGTGAGTTTGACAAGAACCAGAAGGACATGGTGAACCCCGTCGCCAGTGCGAAGCTTGCCAAGAACAAGACAACCAGCTACGACATGACGCCTGAGTTGATTATCCAGTACCAGTTGCTCGGCATGGACCCAGACTCCTGGCAGTTGAACTGGAAGGGTACGGTCTATATGAACATCGCCAACCGCTATACGAATAAATACTATCCCCAGGAACTGAAGACCGTATCATGGGAACAGGGTGTCAACACCACCAATGATAATTCTTCAAAGAGCGTATCGTTTAAGACCATGCAGACGCTGACGCTGATTCCTGCCTTCAAGAACAAGGACCACTCCTTCATGGCACTGGCCCGCTTCGAGTTGAACAGCGGTTCTTCTACCAGCCAGTCGTTAGACAAGTCGGGTGCCCCGACGGGCATCGAGACCACCCAGGGCGGCGGTCGTATCACCGGTCTGAGTTCTAACTATAGCCAGAACCGCTCTATGTATTACACGGTATCTGCCCACTATGCTTACAAGGGACGCTACATCATCGACGGTTCGCTGCGTGCCGACGGTACCACAAAGTTCGGTCCGAACAACCGCTGGGGTTTCTTCCCCTCACTCTCTCTGAAGTGGATTATCAGCGATGAGCCTTGGATGGAACCCACTAAGAAATGGTTGTCGATGTTTGCTATCCGTCCCAGCTGGGGACGTACCGGTCAGCAGCCTGGCCAGGATTACCTCTATACCTCGAAATACGGTTCTACCAACCGCTATCTCGATATGCAGTCCATGAAGCCGAACAACATCCGTCTGACCGACATGAAGTGGGAAATCCACGAGAGCTGGAACGGTGGTATCGACTTAGGTTTCTTCAATGACCGCCTGACTTTGACCATCGAGGGTTACTCTCAGACCACAACGGACATGCTGATGTCTAATTTCCGCATCCCGTCGAACGCAGGTTTCTCATCCCTCCCCTACAGTAACAACGGTAAGATGCGTAATACCGGTTGGGAGTTCCACATCAATACCAACCGTATTATCACCATTGGTAAGAAGTTCTGGGTGGATATGAACGCCAACTTCGGTAACAACCGCAATGAACTGTTGGAACTCGACGAGAACTTGTTGGACAATCTGAACACGAGCTATACTTTCGAAAACAACAAGACCTTGCAGCGCGTCCAGTTGCATAACCCGTTAGGTGCTATCTACGGTTTCCGCTACAAGGGTGTGTACACACATAATTATTCGACCTTCAAAAACATGACGCCCGAGGAGCGTGCACAGTTCCTGGCTGAGGGCAAGACCGCGCCTGTAGCCATGAATGACAAAGGCGAGGTCATCGTCGATGGTAAGGGCGACCCAGTTCGCATGATGTTCAACTACACCAACGACGCCACAGGTCGTAACTACCGCTTTAATGGTGGTGATGCCATCTACGAGGATGTCAACAACGATGGCCAGATCAATGCCCTCGATATTGTCTACCTCGGTTCTTCACTGCCTAAGTTGACTGGTGGTTTCGGATTCAACATCACCTACGGTGACTGGCGTCTGAGCACCCAGTTCACCTATCGTTTCGGTAACAAGATCATCAACCAGGCCCGTCTGAACGCTGAGGCCATGATTGGTAACGACAACCAAAGTCAGGCAGTGAACTACCGCTGGCGTAAAGAAGGTGACGTAACCTCTATTCCGCGTGCCATGTACGGCAACAACTCGAACTACAACACGCTGATCAGCGACCGCTTTGTTGAAGATGGTTCTTATCTGCGTATGGGTTATGCACAGCTGAACTACAACATCCGTAGGAAATACGCTCAGGCTCTTGGCGTGAACCGCATCAGCCTGTATGTCAGCGCCAACAACCCCTTCGTCTGGACTAAGTACTCTGGTGTAGACCCGGATATCTCGAGCGGCGGCTATGCACCCGCTACCGACGGCAACCAGACACCGCGTTCCCGTTCTTACACTTTAGGTATCACTGTAGAATTTTAATTAAAAGTTAAGAATTAAAAGTTATGAATACCAAGATATATAAAAAAGGTTTAATGGGGTTCATGGGTCTCATGGGTCTGATGGGCATTACCGGATGCTCGGACTTCCTGGAGATCAAACCTCAGAATGAGATCATTCTAGAGGATTTCTGGAATGAGAAGGCCGATGTGGATGCCATTCTTACCGGCTGCTACGCAGGCATTCAGGAAGGAAACGTTATCAAACGTATGATGGTCTGGGGTGAGTTCCGCAGCGACAACATCGGTCCTGGCAGTAATGTTCAGCAGGATGGCAACCTCGAGAAGATCCTCAAGGAGAACATCGATGCCAAGAACAGTTACACCAATTGGGAGAGTTTCTATTCTGTCATCAACCGTTGTAACACGCTTATCAAATATGCCCCTGGTGTGGCCGCCATCGACCCCGCCTATACGGAGAGTGAGTTGCAGGCCAATATCGCTGAGATGGTGGGCCTCCGCAGCCTCTGTTACTTCTATCTGATCCGCGCTTTCCGCGATGTACCTTTTACAAGAGAGGCCTACATCGATGATGATCAGACGATGGATCTGCCAGCCACGAAGTTCGACGACGTGCTGGATTCGCTGATTTACGATCTGGAGAGCGTCAAGAACAATGCCGTGAAGCGTTATCCTGTTACCAAGGAAATGTACCAGACGGGTCGTATCACACAAGATGCTATACATGCCCTGCTCTGCGAGCTTTATCTCTGGAAGAAAGACTATCAGAACTGCGTCCGCTATGCTGACCTTGTCATTGAGTCGAAGAAGGCCATCTATGAGGAGAACCGCAAAAAGCGTACAACATCGTCTTCTCTTCAGAGCCAAGATGCTGTAGAAGAGCGTTTCAATGGCTTCCCTCTGGCTAGCAACTCCACCTCGTCAAACTATTTCGGTGATGCCTACACCACTCTGTTCGGCAGTGACCGCAATAATATTGATGAGGTCAACCAGGAAATTATCTTCCAGCTGGTCTTCAACGATGACCCACAAGGATCAGGTATGCCAGCCAACGGTGCTGTCAATGATTTCTACGGTAATTCACAATCGACGACCGGTCTGGTTGCGCCCTCTGACTACATCTATTCTCAGATTGAAGCGAGCGGACAAGACCGCAAGGTCTATGCCGATAAGAACAAGATGTTTGACGCCCGTATCTATGCCAACTGCCGATACACTGGCAGCGGCAGCGGCAATAGCAACAAGTCGATTAACAAATACACGACGAGTTCGCTCGACATCTATGCTGCCGGTACCACACCAGAAGCCAGCTACGGTTCCAAATACCCACAGAACCAGAACGGTTCCAACTGGGTGATATACCGTCTGAGCGACATCATGCTGCTCAAGGCTGAAGCCCTGACGCAAATGATGCGTGATGGATCTGATGCAGATGCCAGCGAGTATAACAGGAATCTTCTCGACAGAGCCTTTACACTGGTCAATGCCATTAATAAACGCTCCATCTGCCAAACACAACTCACAGACACACTTGTCAGAGGTAACTATAGCAGTAAGGGTGATATGGAAACCTTGGTCCTCCAAGAGCGCCAGCGCGAACTGATGTTTGAGGGCAAACGATGGTTTGACCTCGTCCGTCTCTCACAACGTACTGGCAATACCCAGACCTTGACATCAGCCGCCCTTCAGAAAGCCACAACCGGTGCCGGTCTGATCAGTAATCATCTGGCAAAGATGGATGCCATCTACTGGCCTTATAACCTCGAAGAGATGAAGGTCAACCTGAATCTTGTACAGAATCCGGCCTTTGGAAGTGGTGAAGATGAGAGTTATCAAAAGACGACGAAGAAGTGATAAATGAAAAATGAAAAGTGAAATAGATATGAGACATAAAAATATATTCAAAGGGATATTGGGAGGCATGGTTATAGCCATGCTGGCTCCCCTGAATACGCTGATGCTCACCAGTTGCTCCGATGAGCCTGACAGCGAGTACTTCTACACTTTTACAGGTGAGATGATGAGCGACTGGCTGAAGAGTCCGGATCGTCCGGAGTACAGCAAATTCGCAGAGATTGTAGAAAGAGCCGGAATGATGGACCTTCTTGCCACATACGGTCACTACACTTGCTTCGCACCATCCAACGATGCAGTTGATGCCTTCCTGAAGGGTCGCGGCTTGAGCAGTGTCTCACAGTTGAGCGATGCCGATTGTGATACCATTGCCCGTACCCATCTGGTGTCCTACATGTATACAACCTATGACATGATCGGACACAAATTGCCAACCGTGAACATGCTGAACCGTTATCTGGCAACAGAACCAGGTTTCGACAACGACAGCAATGCCGTCATCGTGCTTGAGAATCTAGCCAAGATCAAATTCGATCAAAAGGATGACTCAGTGGAGAACGGTATCGTGCAGCCCATCGACGCAGTCATTGAGAAATCGAATAGTTATATCACAGACATGTTGCGAGATAATCCAAAGATCAGCACCTTCTACAATGCCCTTAAAGCTACGGGGGTTATCAATGATGTGATGCTGGTTGAAGATGCCAGCTATGATTATAGGAATTACGAGCCGTATTACACAACCTCCGGCGGTTCTGAAACCGAAAAAAAGAGGTATGATGCTCCTGACACCAAGAAATACGGCTACACGTTTTTCATTGAGCCAGACTCGTTGTTAGAAGCGAAATATGGCATCAAAAAGGGCGACATCAAAGCCCTCTATGACCTGGCCTGCACCATCTATGACCCAGTTTATCCTGATGATGTCAACGCACCTGGCCATAGCTTTGAGAACCTCACCGACAGTGTCAATCCTCTGCGTCGTTTCATCCAGTACCACATTCTGAACAAAATTGCTGCCGGTGCCGATGACCTGACGCCCCAGGAGGTTTCCAACAAGCCCAACTTCGAAGGAGCCATCAGTATTGATGAGACCCGTATCAACCCCAGCGACTGGCATTATACCCTCCTGCCTCACAAGATGATTAAGGTGGACAAGATCACGGTTAGCAAGTATTTTGGCGGTTGCAAGAGAAACCAGCGCTATATTAACCGTCGTTACGACGACAAGTTTACTATCCTGGGCCAGCGTATTGATCCGTTGGAGGATGAATACAAGCACGATGGTATCAACGGCCACTACTTCTATGTTGACGACATCGTGGCCTTCAGCAAGGAGGTACAGGACAAAGTTCACAACCAGCGTATCCGCATGGACTTCAACACCGTATTCCCTGAGATTATCACAAATGGACTGCGTATTCTAGGTGACCCATGGCAGTGGAATAGCGGCGATGAGAAATACGGCCGCAACTGGCAGTTCCCAGAGGGTTATCTCGATGGCGTGAAATTCACCAACTGTATGTTCCTTATGAGAAGACCTGTTGCTATCTATGATATCTACATGTGGGACGAGTTTGACCTCTATGGAAACTATGACTTTACGTTCCGTCTGCCGCCCGTACCATTCGATGGCGAATGGCAGGTTCGTCTTGGCTTTACATCCCAACCTACCCGTGGGGTTGCCCAAATTTATTTGGACGGTGTCCCTCAGGGTATTCCTCTGGACATGACCAAGGATTTGGATACAGATTACTATATCGGTGATGATTTCATCAGCTCTATCGATGACTACGATGCCATGAGTCCTGAGGAGAAAGCAGAGTATCAGAAGGCTCTGAAGAACCTCGGTGTCTATACCTACCCACGCTCAGTCTATTGTGACAATGGTGGAAGTGGTAATAGAGGTTGGCATCTCGTATACAATATTAATATGCGTAAAATCATCAGCCAATCATTTCTTGATTCCACCAAGGACCATTACATGAGAATCAGAGTAGCTTCCGATGGTAAGCAAGGTAACAACAATGAGTTTGCACTCGATATGCTTGAACTGGTACCGAAGAGTGTCTATGGCGCTGACGGTGACGGCGAAATGGAAGACGACCTCTAAGAAGTGAAAAGTGAATAGTGAAAAGTGAAAAGTTTAAAGTTATGACAACTAAACATTTATATAATAAGGTGATAGGGCTCGCACTCGTAGCCCTCACCTTCATGGCCTGTTCCGACACCTGGGATGACCACTATGACAAGAAGGGTGAAGGCACTATCGACGCCACACTCTGGCAGGCCATCACACAAGACGGCAACCTGAGTAACTTTGCGAAGGTTGTACAGGCCTGCGGCTATGACAAAGCCTTGAACAGCAGCCAGGTATTTACAGTCTTTGCGCCCACAAACGACCAATTCTCTGCCCAGGAGGCCGATGAACTCATCGCCGGCTATAATGCAGAGAAAGGTAAGGTGATAGAGGATGACAATACTGTCATCAAGGAGTTTATACAGAACCACATCGCGATGTATACACACTCTGTTGCACCTACGAGCAATGATTCGTTAGTGCTCATGAACGGCAAAAAGACAATGCTGACAGCCAACGCATTCGGTAACAATCAGATTCTGACAAACAATCAGCATTACAGCAATGGTGTTCTGTTCACAATTCAGGGGAAGGCACAGTATTTCCCGACAGTGTTTGAATACCTGCGCAAAGATGCCGATCTCGACAGCATCGCCAGTTTCTTCTATAACGACCGCTTCTATCGCAAGGAGTTTGTGCCAGAACGAAGCGTTGCCGGTGGTCTGGAGAACGGTAAGACCATCTATCTCGACTCTGTATTTGTCCAGCAGAATGACCTCTGGGATTACCTTTGGGCCTATACGAATGAAGAGGACAGTACCTACTGGCAGGTGGTTCCCACCAATCAGGTATGGAAACAACTGATCGAGGAGTACGAGCCCTACTTCAACTATGACAAGAATGTACCCTTCCGCGACTCGATGGCTTACACGTTGCCACGTCTGGCTATTGTCAATGGTACGACCTTCAGCCGTACGCTGAACCCCGATACCCATTTGACGGATTCTGCCTTATCGACCAGTGCCGCTGAGAGATACACGTACCGTGATTCCTATTGGGGCAACAAGAACCTTCATTACTACCAGTTTGGCGGCAAGTCGGCCGAAAATACCCAGAAGCCATTCTCTGCCACCGGTATTTTCTCAGATACTGACGATGTGATCTGTTCCAACGGATTGGTCAAAAAGACCAACGACTGGAAGATCAACAAACTGAATACCTTCTACCAGTGGATTATTGTGGAGGCTGAGGAGAGTAATTCTATAAAGGAAGTGAGTAAAGCGGAGAATAGCATCACCCACGACATGGAGCCTACCATTAAGAATGTCATCCGCAGAGTGATGAGCGACAACCGTTTCAATGGAAAAGTATGGAACAATGCTTATGTGGAATTCCAACAGCAGAAGACCACAGTCAATCATTCCGTGACATTCAACATCCGCGATGTGCTATCCAACATTCCTTACGACATCTATGTAGTAACGGCTCCTGCCTTTGCTAATGATAGTAATGCAACTGAAGCTGAGCGCATCCCCGTCAAGATGAAATGTTCTATCAATTTCCACGACCAGGATGGTGTGACACAGACAGAAGTCCTTCAGTCGAGCATTTCTAACAATCCCGATGTTGTGGACTATATTCTGATATCTGATCCAGAAAAAGGATTTACGTTCCCGACTGCTACTTGGGGCCTGGCAGAGTCTGAACCACAGACCACATTGACCCTTGAGACCAAGGTATCAAGTTCAGAATTGCGTACCAAGAAGTTTGATCGTACCATGCGAATCGACTGCATCATGCTGGTACCGCACGGCATTTCGAATGTCAATGAGGAGCGCTTCGAAATTGCGCCCCATGGTGACGGTGATATCTTCCAATGGCTGAAGAACTAATAATAAGTTATGAATTAAGAACTGTAAGGTTATGAAGAAATATATTTTATTTGGACTTACACTGCTGATGGCCTTTCCTTTAAGTGTTGTGGCCCAGGACGATGATATCGAGGAAGAAGACCTCATCGAAACCATTGCCCGCAAACTGACACCAAAGCAGAAGCAGTACCCCACCCGAGTGATTAGCGGTCGTGTCGTGAACGCCACCACGGGACAGCCCATTGCCGGTACCATTGTCAGCGCTGACGATGTGGACGGCTACAGCACCCTGACTGAAGAAGACGGCACCTTTAAATTGAAAGTACCAACCTTCACGACTTCGGTGTATATCAATATGCCTGATTTCAACCCTGTACGTCTGGGTCTGCAGGCTACCGAACAACAACAGACGGTGAAGCTCTACCCCCAGACCTTCTCAAAAGAATACGAGAAGACCATCAATGTGCGCAGTGACTATTCGACTAACGATTTTGCCTATACCAATTCGGTGAATATCAAGGACGAGGTACAAAAGCATTTGGGCGCGCAAGTCTACACCATTTCCCGTAATGGCACCCCTGGCGTTGGCAATGTGATGTTCGTGCAAGGTCTTAACTCACTCAATGTGAACGCTCAACCATTGGTGGTTGTCGACGATGTGATCATCGACCAGCAGTATGGCCGTACCATGCTGCACGAAGGATTCTTCAACGATATCCTGTCGACGATTAATCCTGCTGATATTGAGAAAGTGACCGTGATGCGTAATGGAACTGCCCTTTACGGTGCCAAAGGCGCCAACGGTGTGATAATCATCCAAACGCACCGCAGCAAGTCGATGGCAACCCGAATCACAGCCAACGCCTCTGCAGGTGTGGTTTTCGAGCCGAAGTTCCTCTCTGTGATGGATGCAGAACAGTATCGCAGCTACACCTCTGAGTTGTTGAAGACTACCAACACGCGCAACCGCACGTTCAAGTTCCTAAAAGAGGATCCCAACTACTATTATTACACCCAGTACCACCAGAACACCGACTGGAAGGATCTTGTGTACCACACAGCCATGACCCAAAACTATGGTATCAATGTGGAAGGTGGTGACGCTGTAGCCAACTACAGTCTCTCTGTAGGCTATGTCAATCAGCAGAGCACGCTGAAGTACAATGACATGGGTCGCCTGAACATCCGCTTTAATACGGATATCAATCTGAGCGAGCGTTTTTCAGTCCGTTTTGACGCTTCGTTTGGCAACATTACCCGTGACATTCGTAACGATGGTGCCCCAGCCAGCTATAACGAGGGTACACCTACTGCTCCCGGTTTCCTGTCCTATGCCAAGAGCCCGTTCATGAGTCCTTATAGCTATGGTATGGGACGTCTATCAGATTCTCACTACGATATCGACGAAGAGTCTTATCTGACGGAGGCTTTGGCCAACTACAAGAACTATAACTGGAAGTTGGGTAACCCTGCAGCCATCAACGAATATAGTGAGGCAGAGAACAAGAACCGTTTCGAGAACTCTATGCTTAACCTGACGGTCACCCCGAAGTTCCGTCTCACCCGTAACCTCACCTTGTCTGAGCACTTCAGCTATAACCTGGTGAACACGAATGAGGTTTTCTATATTCCTGTAAACGGAACGCCCAGCTATTATGTGAGCAGTATCGGTGACTATCGCGACAACGAGGTGCGTTCGCTGGCTTCGAAGCAAAACTCTGTAATGAGCGATACTCGTCTGGATTGGAGCAACCGCTACAACGCTCACTTCATCCATCTCTTCGGTGGTGCTCGTATCAACTGGGAGAGCTACTCCATGAACTCCCTGCTCGGTTACAATACCGGTAACGACAAGCAGCCATTCCTGAAGAAGGAGTTGGCCAATACCAACGACTTCGGTTCTAGCGACAACTGGAATTCTCTGGCTTGGTATGCACAGGCTGAATACAACTATCTGGGTCGTTACTTCCTGCAGGCTAACCTGACAGTAGAAGGTTCTTCACGTTTCGGACGTGATGGTGGCGACATCCGCGCCTTCGATGCTGCCTGGGGTGTCTTCCCTGGCGTACAAGCTTCATGGGTGATCAGCAACGAGCCTTGGATGGCTAAGATCAAACCCATCAACTATCTGCGCCTGACAGCAGGTTATGATGTCAGCGGTAACGATGATATCGACTACTATGCTGCCCGCAGTTATTTCAGTGCTTCTCAATTCCTGGAGACGATTGCCGGACTGAGTTTCGCCAGCATCGGTAATACAAAGATCCAGTGGGAGACCACCCGTCGTTTCAACGTCGGACTGGAGACCAATCTCTTCAACAACCGCTTGAACCTGAGTTTCAACTTCTTCACCTCAAAGACCGACAACCTGCTGACCCGCCAATCATTAGGATTCCTCAGTGGTCTGAATGAGAACTGGACCAACGACGGTGAACTGAAGAACAATGGTTTTGATGCCAGTGCTGCCGTCAAGGCTATCGCCCTGAAAGACTTCCAGTGGGAAGTAGGTGCCAGCATCGGTCACTACAAGAACGAGATTACACGTCTGGCAGAAGGCCGTAACTACGTTGACACTGATATCTATGGTGCCACCATCCGTACACAAGTAGGACAGGCCGCCAACCAATTCTATGGCTATCGCTCGCTCGGTGTCTTCTCGACAACCGCTGAGGCAGAAGCTGCAGGTCTCTATGTTCTCAGTGAGAACGGTATCGACAAGAACTTCTACAAGGCTGGTGACATTCATTTTGCCGACCTCAACGGAGACCATCAAATTACTGAGGCTGACCGCGAGTTTATTGGTAATCCAAATCCCGATATCTACGGTAATATCTTTACGACCTTGTCTTACAAGCGTCTGAAGTTGGATCTGCGCTTTAATTACTCTTATGGCAATGATGTCTACAACTACCAGCGTGCTCAGCTGGAGAGCGGTTCGCGTTTCATGAACCAGACAACAGCCCTCTTGCGCCGTTGGCAGGTAGAAGGTCAGCAGACCGATATCCCACAACTTTCCTTCCAGGATCCGATGGGTAACTCCCGCTTCAGCAACCGCTGGATTGAGGATGGCAGCTATCTGCGCCTGAAGGCCGTAACCCTGAGCTACGACCTGCCGATGAACAATGAGTACATCCAGGGATTCCAGTTCTGGATTCAGGCTAACAACCTGTTCACACTGACCAAGTATCTCGGCAGTGATCCCGAGTTCACCATGACCTCGAATGTCATCGGACAAGGTATCGACGTTGGACAGCTCAGCCAGAGCCGTTCGATTGTAGCTGGCATCAAGATTAAGTTGTAATTTTGCATGAATCATTAAGAATAAAGAATTATGATGACTAAGATATATAAATTCATTTTCGCAGTACTTGCGATCGGTGGTATGACATCCTGTTCCGACTTCTTCAACCAGGAGTCTGAGCACGTCGTCTTCACAGACCAAGACCACCTGAATAATGCCACTGACTCTATCTATAGTGTTATCGGCATTCTCAACAAGCTGCAGGCCATCGGCGACCGCACCATCCTTCTCGGAGAGGTGCGCGGCGACCTGGTCGACCTCACGACAGACGCCAATAGTGATCTTCGCGACATGTTCCTCTTTAACATGAGTGATGACAACCGCTACAATAAGCCCATTGATTACTATGCCGTCATCAACAACTGTAACTACTTCATAGCCCATGCTGATACGGCTCTGAAGAACAACCGTAATGACTACATCTTCATGAAGGAGTATGCTGCCGTGAAAGCAATCCGTGCCTGGACCTACCTCCAGCTGGTATTGAACTATGGTTCTGTTCCCTTTGTTACGGAGCCCATTATTACCAAGTTAGAGGCAGAGAAAGACTACCCGAGATACGACCTTCAGGAAGTCTGCAGGTATTTCATCAACGACCTGATGCCGTTGACAGACCGCTGGGCAGACGAGTACCCCGGTTACGGTAACATCAGAAGTCTCCGCGACGGTGCCTCCAGACTGCTCTTCTTCCCGATGAACATTGTCTTGGGTGACCTGAACCTCTGGCTAGCCAGTATCACAGGTGATAAGAACACATACCGTGAAGCAGCCATGCGTTACTACAAATACATCTCGCAGCGTAATGGTGACAACTCGGCCTACCCCATTGGTATGTCTTATATAATGTGGACCCCCGGAAGAACGCCTGGAAGCTCTTTCACTGGTACAAACACTCAACCCTGGTATTCTGATGATGATTACTATTCACAGAATTCGGAAATCATCACCATCATTGCCGGTGACTCTATCCGCTCAGAAGGTAACTATAGTGAACTGCGCAACCTGTTTTATTCACGTGAAGACAACGACTATCATGTGAGTATCGTGCCTTCAAATGCCATGTTCGAATTGTCTGAAAGTCAGGTTAACTGCTGTTTGGAGACCAATGGAACTAGTTTCTCGTATGCACCCCAAGACCTGACTGAACATAGAGCTGGTGATTTGCGTCTCTATAATAGTTATAGCTATGGCTATGGCACCAACACGCTGACGGGTGAGCGTTTCGATGTCTCCTACATCGACAAACAGTCGTTCCAGAATATCCATATCTACCGTCGTTCGATGCTCTATCTGCGTCTGGCAGAAGCTCTCAACGGAGCCGGCTACCCTCGTGCGGCCTTCAGCATCCTGTCAACGGGTCTCAACAACGAGGTCTATCGGGATGATGTCTATCCTTATTATTCTCAGAGCGACTCTCTGTGGATCAGCCAACTCGACTTCCCCGAGACACGTTATGGTATCGTAACAGCCCAGTATATTACCTCTACGTCAGGTAGCTCTACCGGTGTATATAACACCATGGGTATCCATAGCCATGGTTCCGGTTGGACGCCATACAATGAGTATTATCGTTTACCAGAGGCTCAGAAGCCCGAGGCAGAAGAAGGTGAGGAAGGTGATTTTGGTGATCCTTTAGAAGGATTTATCCTCGAAAAAGACACACCAGAACTGACCCAAAAGCAACAGGCATTCGTCGACAGTCTGCTGCTGAATGAGAATGGCCTGGAGTTGGCTTTCGAAGGCACCCGCTTCTACGACATCATGCGCTTTGCTTTCCGCCAGCAGAATCCTGAAGCATTCCTTGCTGAGAAAGTGGCTGCCCGTCGTGGTAAAAACAACATCGACGAAGGACTCAAAAGTCGTCTGATGGATAGGAAGAACTGGTATCTGAAATGGAATGGTCAGATCGGTTTCTGAAAACCGGCAATAAAAAAGCCCTCGAAATTATCGAGGGCTTTTTTTATGAGTTGGCCTGAATGATTTGGGTAATACCCTGCTCGCGATGACAGATACGTACCTCTATGCCAAACTTCTCATGAATATGTTCTGCCAGATGTTGGGCAGAATAGACACTACGGTGCTGACCGCCCGTACAGCCAAACGAGAACATCAGCGACGTAAAGCCACGTTGGATATAACGACGCACATGCGCATCAGCCAATTTGTAAACACTATCCAAGAACGTAAGTATCTCGCCATCGTCCTCCAAGAATCGAATCACAGGCTCGTCAAGTCCTGTTAGTTGCTTATAAGGCTCATAACGGCCAGGGTTATGGGTACTTCGACAATCAAACACATACCCTCCCCCATTGCCCGACTCATCCTCAGGAATACCCTTCCGATAGGAGAAACTGAACACTTTCACCACCAATGGTCCTTGAGCGTCGTATTTCGAAAAAGTAGCAGGACCATCTTGCGGATGAGCCTTATAAGGATTTAAATCGGTAATCTTATAACCGTCGGCTCTGCTGGCAGTCGTTTCAATCTGCTGATATTGCGGTAGTTCGGTCAACTGGCGCAGGATGTCCATCAGATAAGGATAATGGAATACGGTTGAAGAAGCCAGTAACTCACGCAGATTCTGGATAGCTGGTGGAATGCTTTCGATAAAATGCTTTTTCTGCTCAAAATAGCCTCTGAAACCATATGCGCCCAACACCTGTAACGTACGGAAGAGCACAAAGAGCGACAGACGATTGACAAAATGTCGTACTGGCGGCACCTCGGTGTACTGTTTCAGCGAGTTATAATATTCATAAACTAATTCCCGACGGAGTTTATGTGGATAGCGTGCCGAAGCCTGCCACAGAAAAGAGGCTAAGTCATAATAGTAAGGTCCTTTCCGACCACCTTGGTAATCAATAAAGAAAGGATTCCCATCGTGATCCAACATGACATTACGGGCCTGGAAATCACGATACAGGAAACTTTCTCCTGACTCTTGACTCCTGACTCCTTCATCAATCGTCAGATCCTTTGCAAACAGTCGGAAATCGGCTTCAAGCTTCAGTTCATGAAAATCGATTTCCGTGGCTTTCAGGAAACAATACTTAAAATAGTTCAAATCGAATAGCACACTATCGACATCAAATTCAGCCTGAGGATAACAATTGGAGAAATCCAATCCTATGGCACCACGAATCTGAATGTTGGGCAACTCGCGAATGGTACGCCTCAAGAGTTCCTGCTCTTTCAGGGTATATCTGCCTCCAGCTTCCCGACCACCACGGATAGCATCAAAAAGCGACAGACTACCCAGATCGGTTTGGAGATAGCGTAACTGATCATCGCTGGCAGCCAGGATCTTAGGAACCGGCAACTTACGACGATTAAAATGCTCCGTCAAATAGATAAAGGCATGGTCTTCATCACGGCTGGTTCCAATCACACCAATCACAGACTTTCCTTCATGGTCAGTCATACGGAAGTATGTACGATTACTACCACCGCCAGGAATCTGCTGAATATTAGCAGGTTCTTGGCTTTGCCAAGCAACAGTGCCGAGCTCAGCACCTTTCCACTGTTTGTATAATTCTATGAGTTTCTGCATATCCTTATTGTAAAGTAAGGGCCATGAGGCCAATAACGACATCATTCGAAAGTGTTCGGACAGTGAGGCTTTTGAGTTTTTTTTGCGGATTCAGACGCATCCGGAGCATCTGGGCTGCACCACCAGGAATCTCACGACCATAGACACCTTGAATTCCTAAACTTTTTCCCAAGTCACGACTCACATCACCTGTTCCCAGACACACGCGATACGGTCTGGAGTCCGCAGTCTGGAAGGCCTTGCCATCCACATAGTAGTCCTGCTCTATCGGGCACCAGTTATCTGGGTTCCTCAGGGCAAGCGTATCTTTTGAACCATCCTGATAGGTGACGATGACTAGTCCATTATCAATCCGACTCTGCATATGATTCGTACTTCCTGCCATCAATAGATAAGCACTACCTGCCTTTCCCTTCAGAGGAATGACAACAGTGTCAGGATAATTGTCCCAAAGACTAGTATAGATAATGTTCCATCCCTCTGCAGGTGTTCTAAAAGGTACACCCACCACATCGAAGACATCATTCTTAATAAGCGTACGGAACACTGAATCATTGATCTCAGCAGTCAACTGTGGGTGACACCATTCACCAATGCCTTGGGTGGGAATCTGCAAAGTGGTCGTCAGCGGTCGCGGACTCAAATACTTATTCTTATAAATATCATCGACCTCCGCATTAAAATACCGGTCAATATTCTCCGTTCGAAATGCCTTCGTCACGTCAGGCTCCTCAAGGCCCAGTACCACAGAGGGACGGTTCTTTTGTGACATCTGTGACATCGGTAATGTCACAAAAGAACCGTCCCTCTGTGATACCTCAATCACCTGATGCGCCTCTGCAGTACCCTCTATATCACGATATTGCCCATTACCAAGATTCTGGCGGAACACAATCTTCAACGGCTGTCGGAAGTTCTGGGTGATTTCGTAGCGACAAACATCATTCTTTCGCGTAAACTTATATGCTAGATACGGCGTCTTCACACTGGCACTATCCCACTCCATCGGGAATCCTGGGCGAACGATGCACTTCCCGTCCAAAGCCTGAGGGATAATTCCAAAGAGTCCTTGTAGCAGAGTACGCGATGAAATGCCAATACAATCGCCAAAGTCGCGATAGCACTCACCTCGAGCAGCATCGTAATAGCTTATCTGTCCAAAATTCCCAGGCGAAGCACCGTAATACATCTGGTCAAGAATATTTGCCTTCATCAGACGATAAGCCTCCTCAGAACGTCCAGCCTCGAAATAGGCTAAAGCCGTATGCATCACCTCGGCAGCTGCCACATTATTAATACTCCATGAATAAGGTAACCAATCGCTAGTTGAGATTGTGTACAAACCCGTATTCTCGACATCAATATGAGGAATATGATCGTCGATATAGCGAGTAGCAAAAAAAGCTTGACGAGGGGTACAAGCCCCACAGTCGATAGGTGTATAGATGCTCCACACAGCGGGATGGTCATGGGTTCGTTTCAATCCCATTGCATCCTGATACTCAGCCCATACGCCATTCTTCGGAAGCCATAGCCGTTCGTCCATCGCCTTCAGAATCGCATCTGCCTCCTTGCGATAAGGCTCAGCATCTTCACCAATGATAGCAGCAATACGAGCAGCAAGTTTGTTGCCACGATAGTTATAGGCTGAGGAGTGAGTCACCGCTCCACCACTATAATAGAGCGCATCACTAGCCCAGATACAACAATAGGCATCATACAAATGGTCACCATCAGGATCATAGTTGCGTTTTTCCCATGCCAAATGCAACTTAATGACAGGCCACATCTTACGCATATAGGTTGTATCTGCATCATATTGGAAATGCCAGAGCAACTCATCAATGTAATTCAGGTTCATGTCGTAGTGATGCATCTGGTCGTTGCGTTCAGGATTACGGCAAATATAACCATTCGAATACATTTGTGTGCCCCATTTCTTCTCTGCACGCGCCAAATTCATCTTCGGATCTTGCGATGGATGAGGAACGACAGGCTCAACATTCGTCACCTGACTCTTAGCATAGGCATCGAAATGCGACACGGCACGATCGTTCCAACCCAACACATCGCCTAAATAGCCTGCCCGCCAACCCGCCAAAGGCATACGCCAACCGATACAGCCATGCAACCAGGTTTGTCCGTCCCAGTCGCCATCAGCTGCAAATGCCAAAGCACTGCCAAGGGTATTAATATAAGGGTCAGGTGTCTGGAACTGCAAACGAGCAGCCAACTGACCATTATGAAGTACAGCCTTTAAGAACAAGGCTCTACCTTCTTTTTCTGTGACCTCAGTCACCTGATTAATGGAGTCTATCACGAAGTAAGTCTCGTGCCCACCCTTCCACTCTCTCGTCACTAGGTTTTCGCGCTTAGGGGAAGCTTCGAAGACACCTGGCTTATCTGCACCGATGTCTCCATTACGATGCAGTTTTGGATTGGCAATGGCACACAATTCTGCACGGAAAATCGCAGGCGAGAACCCATTATCCGATCCAAAGCGCTTGACAAACTGACGGTCATCGAACAGCCATACAGCCCCCTCACGGTCAGGCAACGCCACCACTTGTAATGCCAACTCAGCATGGTTGCCCCATCGACGGTCGCGCAGACTGTAGACACGCATTCCGTTGACATAATTGGCACGACAATAATCCGTAGAATCCAAGGGTACGCCATTCACCAAAAAGCGCAAATGACGGTGGTAGTTCTTCTTCACAATAGCGAAAACTGGGCGATCGGAGGTCTCTATACGGTAGTCTGTCCAACCACCATAAAGTGCACGTGTAAAGCGGTTCGTTCCGTTTTCACAAACGAAGCCGTCATCCAAAGGCCAATACTGTTGATGTCGCTCTACTCCTATCTTGTCGAGGTTATAGGAAGTCGACTCAATAAAATCGCCTATCTTCTGGCTCTGAGCATAAATACCCAATGGAACACAAAGGCACAAAGACACAAAGAATTGCCACAGAGAAAAACATATTCCCGAGCAGGACTCGCCTCCCCGTAGACTTTGTGACTTTGTGTCTTTGTGTTCAGCCAATTTCATTTTTGCTTTCTTTATCTCGGTAAGTTTGCTGCAAAGATACAACAAAAAAATGAGAAAAGAGTTGTTATTGTTATTAAAGTTGTTGTTATTATACACAAAAAGCCGGCTGTCTCCCGACAGCCGGCTTCAAAAAACAAACTACTTAAAAACTAATCTACTAAAACAAATCAAAAAAATATCTTTCACTTAAGAGTGTCTAACACTTTCTTGCGAGCAAAGGATTTTACACCTTCCTCACGGTGCAAAGGTACGGCAAAATGAAGAAATATGCAAGTTATTCTCAAATAAAATAGTTGTGTTCGCACAAAAATATCAAAATTAGGGGATGGATTTGGTCATCCATCCCCTAATTTGTTATGCTAACTTAGCAAAATTATATTATTCCGCCAAGTTCAATAAGCACTCAGATGATTACATCATACCGCCCATGCCTGGGGCACCACCCATCGGCATAGCAGGCTCCTTCTCAGGTTTGTCAACAATCAGACACTCAGTGGTGAGGAACATACCTGCTATGCTGGCAGCATTCTCCAGAGCGACACGGGCCACCTTGGCAGGATCAATCACACCAGCCTCACGCAGATCCTCGTAGACATCGGTACGGGCATTGTAACCAAAGTCGCCCTTACCCTCGCGGACTTTCTGGACAACTACTGCACCCTCGCCACCGGCGTTGAGAGCCTCCTGGGCACGGATGTAGGTTGTACCACCACCAGCTACGACACCTTCCTCGATGGCAGCACGGGTAGCACAGAGGGCATCGTCAACACGGTCCTTCTTCTCCTTCATCTCCACCTCAGAGTTGGCACCTACATAGAGCACTGCCACGCCACCGGCCAACTTAGCCAGACGCTCCTGCAGTTTCTCCTTATCGTATGAAGAGGTGGTCACCTCAATCTCCTTCTTGATCTGGGCGATACGATCCTGAATAGCCTGCTTGTCACCGGCACCGTTCACGATGGTCGTGTTGTCCTTAGAAACAGTCACCTTGTCGCAAGTACCCAGCATCTCGAGAGTTGCCTGCTCCAGTTTCAGACCCTTCTCCTCGCTGATGACCACGCCACCAGTCAGTGTAGCGATATCCTCGAGCATGGCCTTACGACGGTCGCCGAAGCCAGGAGCCTTCACGGCGCAGATCTTCAGACCACCACGCAGACGGTTCACCACCAGTGTGGTCAGTGCCTCAGAGTCCACATCCTCTGCAATCACCAGCAAGGGACGTCCACTCTCGGCAGCAGGCTGCAGGATAGGCAGGAAATCCTTGATGTTAGAGATCTTCTTATCATAGATGAGGATGTAAGGATTCTCCATCACGCACTCCATCTTGTCAGAGTCGGTCATGAAATAGGCAGACAGATAGCCACGGTCGAACTGCATACCCTCTACCACACCGATATGGGTATCACGGCTCTTGCTCTCCTCGATAGTGATGACACCATCCTTGGAGACCTTGCGCATAGCCTCAGCCAGCAGTTCACCGATCTCCTTGTCGTTGTTGGCAGAGACGGTAGCCACCTGCTCAATCTTGTCGTAGTTGTCACCCACCTGCTCAGCACTCTTGGCGATGTGCTCCGTCACGGCCTTCACAGCCTTGTCGATACCGCGCTTCAGGTCCATCGGGTTGGCACCGGCAGTGACATTCTTCAGGCCCTCGCTGACGATGGCCTGAGCCAGGATGGTAGCGGTCGTTGTACCGTCACCAGCATCGTCACCCGTTTTAGAAGCCACACTCTTAACGAGTTGTGCACCTGTATTTTCAAACTTGTCCTCGAGCTCGATCTCCTTAGCAACGGTCACACCGTCCTTAGTGATCTGGGGAGCGCCAAACTTTTTCTCGATGACGACATTACGGCCCTTCGGACCAAGAGTTACCTTGACTGCATTAGCCAACTGGTCAACGCCCTGCTTCATAGCATCGCGGGCATCAATATTGAATTTAATATCCTTTGCCATGATAATTTACAATTTAACGATTTACCATTTAATTTTTTATTTTTCTATTTTACGATTTCAGATCTACGCTTCATCGTAAATTCGAATTATTTCTCAATCACTGCGAGGACGTCTGACTGACGCATCATCAGATACTTCTCACCCTCGAACTCCAGCTCTGTACCAGAGTACTTGCCGTAGAGCACCTCGTCACCCTCTTTCAGGATCATCTGCTCGTCCTTGGTTCCCTGACCAACGGCCTTGATGGTTCCGTGGAGAGGCTTCTCTTTTGCGGTGTCAGGAATAATAATACCGCCAATCTTCTCTTCTGCAGGGGCTGGCAATACCAGCACGCGGTCTGCTAATGGTTTGATGTTCATAATTCTGTGTATTTTAAATGTTATACTTATTATATTATATAATAGCGGAACGATCTGTCATCGTCCCGCCAATTATTCTGCCAAAACCGTGCCAACCTACATCTGTGTGACAACTTGTCAGCGATTAGTACCATTGATGACAACATTCTTCACCTTTGTCCGCTCTATCACGGTACTATCAAAGGCATTCTTCTCGTCGGTCACATCAACATTCTCGAAACTGAAGTCCACCAAACGATATTTATCAGATGTACCAACATCAAAGAAGTTCTTCGTCTTCATATTGATGTTCCTGATATAGATATTGTTACATTGCGACAAAGGCATATCCTCACGGTCTTCGGGTTTGAAGAACTGTGTCCAGGGACGAACCACGAGGAAAGATCCACATTGTCCCTTGATATCTTCGACTTTCACATACTCATAGTGCTGTGGGGTATCGGGACGCATTTTCAACCAGAGCACACGGGTGGCCGCTTTCACGTCGATGCGCCGCAGAATGATGTTATGATCATCCAGACTCTCCGAACCGAGGGTCAGACATCCATGCACCTTGCCATACGTACAATCCTCGATAATGATGTTCCGACAAGGTCCATTATCCGGATTCTTATCAGCCCATGTGCCCTTACCACCTTTCAACACCACAGCATCGTCGTTCACATGCATATAGCAGCCGTGTATCAGTACATTCTGACAGACATCTAAGTCGATGGCATCCGTACTGGGACCACCACGTTTGGGATCCACAGGCGTCACGTTCTCCGTAGGGGCGTAGATATAGCAACCTAAATAACGCACATATTCGCAACGATAGAGGTGATTCGTCCAAAAGGGTGAGTTGATGATCTTCACATCCTGCACGGTCACGTTTCTAGAATTCGAGATATAGACATTGCGGGGACGCATCGCCTCGAGATTCGTGCACTGTGGATTATACTTCCTACGAATCCAAAATTCTTCCCAATATTTCTGTCCGTTGCCATTGATTGTACCGGGTCCGGTAATCGTAAACCCGTCCACCCCGTCTGCATTCACCAAAGCCGCGAAATACGTCAGTGTCTGACCTTCCATGCGCGTTTTCACCAGCTTAAAATCACGGATACGATCGGAACCTTTCAGTTCCCCACCCTCCTCGATTTTCAGGTGCGTCTTGGGCTTAAAGAACAATGAGCCACTCAGGAAGGTGCCACGCGGTATGACCACCACGCCGCCACCTTCAGCCGCACACTTGTCGATCACAGCCTGTAATGCTTTTGTCTGCACACCATCGCACCAAGGATCCACGCCATAGTCAGTCACCACATAGTGTTTCAACCCACTTACATCCACACGACTGGTATCGCTAAACCAAGCGTCAATCTCTGCGCCATCAGGCCAGCGTTCCGTGTTCGGTTTCTTAATTCCCATGGCCGTCGTCCATGCCATCAGCATCACGAGGCAAACCATCATTGTCTTTCTCATTGTCAATTATTCGATTAGTTTCTTTGGGGTACAAAGGTACGTAAAAAAAATCATACCACCAAACGATAACAAAAAAATGACTTTATATTTGGTAGTTTCGATAGAAATAACTATCTTTGCCCTCTGAAACAGATTCATTACAACCAAAAGTTATGAAAGAATTTTTTAAAATGACCCTTGCCACTATCTGTGGTATTGCGATTTTCTTAGTGGTGGCATGCCTTTTCTTTGCCATTTCTCTTGTTGGCATGATTGCTAGCGACTCGGCTTCAACCAAAGTGAAAGACAATTCTGTCTTCGTCATCAAGCTCAACGGTACTATCAGTGAGCGCGCCGAGGCCGATTCGCCATTTAACACCTTATTAGGCATGGGCGACATGAGTGCCATGGGTCTGGACGACCTGATTGCCAGCATCCGCAAGGCAAAGGACAACGAGAACATCAAGGGTATCTATTTGGAAGGCGGTGTTCTGGAGTTTGATGCCCCTGCCACCGCACAGCAGTTGCGAGATGCCCTGAAAGACTTTAAACAGAGTGGCAAATGGATTGTGGCC
The DNA here is from genome assembly GCA_902763615.1 of uncultured Prevotellaceae bacterium. Taxonomy (GTDB): domain Bacteria; phylum Bacteroidota; class Bacteroidia; order Bacteroidales; family Bacteroidaceae; genus Prevotella. The sequence continues at coordinate 37,470 of CACWSX010000019.1, forward strand.
TATGCCGACCAGTATATGCAGGCCAGCTACTACGTGGCATCCGTGGCCGATAATATCTATCTGAATGCAGAGGGCATGATCGACTTCAAGGGACTTGGAGGCAAGCGCGAATATATGAAGGGGCTTTACGACAAGATTGGCGTCAAATACATGGCAGCCAAGGTCGGTAAGTATAAGAGTTATGTGGAAAGCAACACCTTGACAGGCATGAGCGAATATGACCGCGAACAGCGCACCGCCTATCTGAATGGTATCTGGCAGTACTGGCTGCATGAGATTGCCGAGAGCCGCAAGGTGAAGGCTGAGCAGTTGGACCAGTTGGCCAACGATAGTATCATGATGTTGGCCGATAACAAGGATTATGTAGCATCGAAACTCATCGATAAGGTGCTGTTCCCTGAAGAAATCAAGGCTGAGATAAAAAAACGTCTGAAGCTTGACGAAGATGACGACATCAACCAACTGAGTCTGGGCGACATGCTCAACGTGAAATCCGACAAGAAGAACGACGGTGAGGAAATTGCCGTTTACTATGCATACGGCAACATCGTTGATAGCAACACCCTCGACCTGTTATCGGGTTCTGGCCATAACATTGTGGGTAAGACAACCGCTGAGGATCTGCGTAAGTTGGCCGATGACGACGATGTGAAAGCTGTAGTGTTCCGCGTGAATTCGGGTGGCGGTAGTGCAGTAGCCTCTGAGCAGATCCGTCACGCCATTAAGCTGATCAAGGCCAAGAAACCCGTGGTGGTATCGATGGGCGGTATGGCTGCCTCAGGCGGCTACTGGATCAGCTCGCCTGCCAATTATATCATCGCAGAGCCGACCACCATCACCGGCAGCATTGGTATCTTCGGACTGATACCCAACTTCAGCGGGTTGGTTACCGACAAGCTCGGTGTGACCTTTGATGGCGTTACCACCAACAAATATACCGACTTCGAGACAGATCTCGTTGTAGGTAAGAACACGGATGAGCCCATGAAATTCATGCAGGCCTATGTAGACCGCGGTTATCAGTCATTTCTGAACATCGTATCTGAAGGTCGTGGTATGAAGCCCGCAGAAGTGGACTCCATCGCACAGGGTCGTGTATGGCTGGCCACAGATGCCCTCAAGATCAAACTCGTGGATAAGCTAGGCAGCCTCGATGATGCCGTGAAGAAAGCCGCAGAACTGGCTAAGCTCAACGAATACCACACCAGCACCTACCCCGCTCAAGGCAATTGGATGGATCAGTTCTTGCCAAAGGAGAATAAGGGTACCTATCTCGATGGCAAGTTACAAGAGGAGTTGAAAGTACTGCTCGGTGAACTCTATGAGCCGTTGATGGAGCTCCGCCAAACCGTCAAAGATGGCAGTTATGTCCAGGCACGCATGCTTGACAATGTCAGAGTAAAGTAATCTGAAAACTACGATTAAGCGAAGGATATAAGGAATCGTTGATGGAGGTTAATTTCATCAGGATCAACAAGAAGTTGCTGCCGCTAAGCTGGTTATATGGCTGGGGCGTAAAGTTCAGAAACATGCTCTTTGAGATGAATATTCTGAAGAGCAAGTCGTATGCTGTGCCCGTCATCGCCGTAGGCAATATCACTGTTGGCGGCACGGGGAAGACGCCCCATGTTGAATACCTCATCCGTCTGTTAAAAGACCAATTCAGTGTTGCCATGCTCAGTCGAGGCTACAAACGCAAGAGCAGCGGATATGTATTAGCCACAGCCGACACGCCAATGACTAAGATTGGCGACGAGCCCTACCAGATCAAGCAGAAATATCCAACTGTAACGGTGGCTGTGGATACCAAACGCACACGAGGTATTGAACATTTGATTCATGACGACGGTACGAACATGACGGATGTGATCATACTCGACGACGCTTTTCAACATCGTTATGTCAAGCCTGGCGTGAATATCCTGCTCGTAGACTATCATCGGTCTATCATCTACGACGAGTTGATGCCTGCAGGACGCTTGCGTGAGCCTCTGAAAGGCAAGGACCGAGCAGATATTGTGATTGTAACCAAGTGCCCGAAGGATCTGAAGCCAATGGATTTCCGCGTGCTCACCAAGCAGATGAATCTTTATCCCTATCAGCAATTGTTCTTTACAACACTCGAATACGGCCAAATGAAGTCCATGTTCCAGACCACAAAAGATTCATCCCTATCGCTTGAGGATCTAAAGAGCACCCATGTGTTGCTTTTGACTGGTATTGCAGCGCCCAAACAGATTTATTATGATGTCAAGCCTCATGCGACAAGCATCAACTCTCTGGCATACAGCGACCATCACATCTTTAAGCAAAAGGATATTCATCACATCAACGAGGTTTTTGCTAGTATGCCATCGCCAAAGGTTATCATCACCACAGAGAAAGACATGGTAAGATTGGAAACCGTCGAAGGACTAAGCGACGAGGTCAGAAGCAGTCTTTATGTCCTTCCTGTCAGAATCAGCTTCATGTTGGATGGAGAAGCAACGTTTAACGAAAATATCATTGGTTATGTACGAAAAAATTCAAGAAACAGCATCTTGGCTAAAGGCAAGAATGACCACAAGTCCAAAGACAGCGATCATTCTGGGAACCGGCCTCGGACAATTAGCTTCAGAAATAACTGATAAGACAGAGTATCCTTATTCTGAGATTCCCAACTTCCCCGTATCTACAGTAGAAGGCCATAGTGGCAAACTGATTTTCGGTAAGCTCGGGGGTGTTGACATCCTCGCTATGCAGGGTCGTTTCCACTTCTACGAGGGCTACTCGATGAAGGATGTGACATTCCCTGTACGTGTGATGTACGAACTGGGAATCAAGACGCTTTTTGTCTCCAATGCCTCAGGTGGCATGAACGAGCATTTCCATGTGGGCGACATCATGATTATCACCGACCACATCAATTTCTTCCCCGAGCATCCACTCCGTGGAAAGAACTTCCCCACAGGTCCACGTTTCCCGGATATGCATGAGCCCTATGATCAAAAGCTTATCAAATTGGCCACAATGATAGCCAGTGAGAAAAAGATACGCGTCAGATACGGTGTTTATGTCGGCGTGCAAGGTCCGACTTTTGAGACACCTGCAGAATATAAGATGTACCACATATTAGGCGGTGATGCCGTAGGCATGTCTACCGTTCCCGAAGTCATTGTGGCCCGCCACTGTGGCATACGTGTCTTCGGCGTTTCTGTCATCACCGACCTTGGTGGATTCGATGTCCCAGTAGAGGTGAGCCATGAGGAAGTACAGAATGCTGCCAACAAGGCACAGCCTTTAATGACAGAAATCATGCGGGAGATGATTGTGCGTTCTGAACAAGTGGAGAGCACCTCAAAAGAGAAATTTAATACGAATCACCCGACAGAAGAATGGAAATAGCAACACTTGGTGAGTTCGGTCTCATTGACCGCCTTACAAAAGATATAGAAATTAAGAATGAGAGTACTAAGTACGGCGTGGGCGATGACTGCGCCGTACTCAGTTATCCGGACAAGGAGGTACTGGTCACTACAGATTTGCTGATGGAAGGTGTGCATTTCGACCTGACTTACATCGATCTGAAACACCTCGGTTACAAGAGTGCGATGGTAAATATCAGCGATGTGTTTGCCATGAACGGCACCCCTCGCCAGATAACAGTATCACTCGCCCTGAGTAAACGTTTCACGGTCGAGGATATGGAAGATTTCTACGCTGGTCTGCGTCTGGCCTGCGATAAATGGCATGTGGATATTGTCGGCGGCGACACCACCTCATCGTATACAGGCCTCGCCATCAGCATTACCTGCATCGGTGAGGCTCGTAAAGAAGACATCGTTTATCGCAACGGTGCCAGGAACACCGATCTTGTCTGTGTCAGCGGAGATTTAGGGGCTGCCTATATGGGATTGCAATTGCTGGAACGCGAGAAGAGCGTGTATTATGGACAGATCAACGACCTCCAGAAGAGAATTGCTGAAGCCAAAGCGGCTGGCGACGAGCAAAAAGTCGCAACGCTCAATACCCAACTCTCAACTTTCAACTTCCAACCTGATTTCAGCGGCAAGGAATATCTGTTACAGCGCCAGCTACAAACCGAAGCACGAGGCGATATCGTCGAGAAACTCCGCGAGGCAGGCATTCGTCCGACAGCTATGATGGATATTAGCGACGGACTCTCCTCTGAGTTGATGCACATCTGCAAACAGTCTGGAGTTGGCTGCCGTATCTTCGAAAAGAATATCCCCATCGACTATCAGACAGCCGTAATGGCAGAGGAAATGAACATGAATGTGACTACTTGTGCTCTCAATGGCGGCGAGGACTACGAGCTGCTGTTTACTGTGCCTATTGGGGACCATGAGAAGATTGAACAAATTGAAGGAGTCAAGATGATTGGACACATCACGGAAGAAAAATACGGCAGGCTGCTCGTAACCCGTGATAATCAGGAGTTTGAACTCAAAGCGCAGGGTTGGAATCCACTTCACTAGTGAATTGTGAATAGTGAACAGCGAATAGTTTTTTGAAAAAAGTTCAGAAAAAATTTGGTAGGTTCAAAAAAAAGCAGTACCTTTGCACCCGCAAACGAAAGGAATGCAGTTGACACAATGGTGCCTTAGCTCAGTTGGTAGAGCATCGGACTGAAAATCCGTGTGTCCCCGGTTCGATTCCTGGAGGTACCACTCCTCCTTTCATTAGCCCGGGCAAATAGTCACAACTATATTTGCCCATCTCCAAAAAAGTTCTTACCTTTGCACCATATTATATATAATAAGGTATGAAACATTTCATTATTCTATTAGCAGCAGCCGCCATGGCCGTATCTGCTACAGCCCAGACAGCACGTGAGGAAATCAAGGCCAATAAGTATTTATCCGGCAGTCAGTATCTGGATTATAACCGCCGATTGCCTGACAAACCCCTTACCCCCGCCCCCAAGGGTTATGAGCCCTATTATATGAGTCACTACGGCCGTCATGGTTCCCGCTGGCTCATCAGCGACAATAGCTATACTGGTCCAAGAGACATCCTCCGCGAAGCTAAGGATCAGGGGAAGTTGACACCGTTTGGCGAAGAAGTACTAAAAAAGATCGAAGCCTTCGAACCGACATCGGTGAAACGATTGGGCGACCTCTCTACCGTCGGTGAGCGCCAGCATCATGGCATCGGTAAACGAATGACTGAGAATTTCCCAGAGATCTTCAAGGCTAAGAACGTGCCCATCGACGCCCGTTCAACAACCGTCAACCGCTGTATCCTATCGATGATTGCCGAATGTGAGGAATTTGCCGCTGCCAACCCCACGGCCCGTTTTCACAATGATGTCAGCGAGTCGTTGCAATACTATCTGAACCAGCCCTGGGATGGATTGGTCAAGGAAACAGGCAACGATGGCAAACTACGCAGAGAGACTTTCCGTGACAAATACACGCACCCCGAACGTCTGATGAAAGCACTCTTCAACGACCAGCAGTGGGTGTTCAGCAACCTGCGTGCTGGTTCCTTCATGCGCAGTCTCTTCGAGATTGCCACCAACATGCAGAGTCATGATACAGACATCGAACTCTTCTCCATCTTCACTGAAGAAGAAATATATGACCTCTGGAAACAGAACAACATCGCCTGGTACATTGCCTACGGGCCTGCTCCCCTTACTAAAGGTATCATGCCCTTCAGCCAGCGCAACCTGTTGAAGAATATCATTGAAACAGCCGACACTGTCACTCAGACACAGGCCACCCTCCGTTTCGGCCATGAAGTCTGCGTGATGCCACTCGCCTGTCTACTGGAACTTGACAATTGTGCCGTACAAGTAGAAAACCTTGATGAACTCGACAAATATTGGCAGAATTACAAGATCTTCCCCATGGGTTGTAACATTCAGCTCATCTTCTACCGCCCGAAGAAAAACAAGGAGGGCGATATCCTTGTCAAGGCACTGCTGAACGAGCGCGAGGCCAAGATGCCTGTAGCCACCGATCAGTACCCTTATTACAAATGGAGTGATCTGCGTCAGTATTATCTCGACAAACTCAGCAAGTTCGACGCTATGAATAAAAAATAAAAAAATATGGGAATCATTATTGGAATCGACGTGGGCATCTCCACGACAAAGATTGTAGGTATCAAGAACAACAAGGTTTCTGCTCCTATCCGTATTACAGCCGCCGACCCCATCACTTCGCTCTATGGTGCCTTCGGCAAATATCTGCACGACAATGACATTGATTTGAGCGACGTAGAGCATGTGATGCTCACGGGTGTGGGGGCCGCATATATCGACCAGCCTATCTATGGTCTGCCCACCAGCAAATCTCAGGAATTCATCGCTGATGGTTTGGGCGCCCGATTTGAATCAAAGCTTGATCATACCATCGTAGTTTCAATGGGTACAGGAACCTCGTTTGTAAAATGCGATGGTGAAGAGATGAAGCACATTGGCGGTATCGGCGTAGGTGGAGGTACATTGGCCGGACTGGCCCGTATCATGCTCAACACCAGCGACATCGCACAGGTGGCAACTCTCGCCAAGCAAGGCAATATCCGTAATATCGACCTGACCATCGGCGACATCAGCCCCCAGCCGCTGCCTGGACTGCCGATGGATACCACCGCCTCGAATTTTGCCCGTGCGCAGAGCGATGCTTCGAAGGAAGACATTGCTGCCGGCATCATCAAGATGGTGCTCCAGAGTATCGGCTCCGCTGCGTGGCTGGCCTCCCTAGGCAGCGACATCCGCGACTTCGTGCTCATCGGCAACCTCTCGCTACTGCCCCAGTGCAAGGAGGTTTTTCCTGCCCTCGAGAAACTGTACGATATCCGCTTCCACATTCCGAAGTATTCTCAGTATTGTACGGCTATAGGTGCCGCACTTGATTACGTAATAAATTTTAACAAAGGGCGCGTTTAGACTGCGCCCTTTCTACGCCCTAGATACGCCCTTGATACTCCCTTGATACTCCCTTGATACAATTTTCGGGGTTTGGACCTATACAAAAAGTAAAAAATCAATACACAGATTCATTCAGGTTCCGCCGGAGGAAGAAGGCCTTCGTTGCAAGGAAGAAACAGGCGACACCTGCTGCATTCACGATGACAACGGTCCAGAAGGCAGCAGAATAGCCAAAGACCTCCGAGACGACGCCGCCAACGAGGATGCCGAGGCCCATACCGATATCCCAAGAAATGAGGATAGTGCTATTGGCTGTACCGCGCTGGTTGTTGTGTGCCACATTGATAGTCATGTTCTGGAAAGCCGGCCACATGTGGCCATTGCCAAGACCGATCAGCAAGGCGGAACCGTAATAGCCGAGAATCATTGACCATTGAGCATTGACCATTGAACATTGTGCCAACGTCGGCATCAGAACAAATAGGGTATAGCCAACGAGCGAGATCACCATACCTTCGCCGGCATTATGCGTCACTCGCCCATTGCGCAGGGCCTTTCCTCCCTGTAAACGACTCAATATCAACCCCACGGAGCAAAGCATGAAATAAGTGCCAGTGCCACCCGTGATGCCCATCACTTCCTTGCCGTAGATGGCGAGATAATTGCTCAGCACCCCGAAACTGAAGCCAAATGCCACCATATTCAGGCCCAACAACCATCCCCTCACCAAGAAGAAGCGGTCCCAGGAGAATTTCGATTTGTTCTTCACAATCGCTTTCACATCCAGCCTCACCGTTGCATCCACGATCCACCCCGCACAAGCGACAACGAGCGCGAGCCAGAACAACAGCTCGAAACTCTGCGTGTATTTATAGATAAAGATACCTATTGTCGGGGCAATGGCCATGGCGAGGTTATTGCTCAAGCCATAATAGCCGATGCCCTCCGTGCGCCGGCTTGACGGGAGCACGTCGATGGCCACCGTGGAGTTCGACACGGTGAGGGCCCCGAAAGGTCCGCCGTGCAAGGTCCTGACAATCGTGAACAGCAACAAGGTAGAGGCCGCCAGATACCCCGCAAAGAAGATGGCAAACGCGCCAAAGCTGATCATCAATACCGCCTTGCGGGGAAAGGCATCGACCACATACCCACTAAAAGGTCGGAACAACAAAGCCGTGATGGTATAGCCTGAAAGCACCAGGCCGATCACGTCCTTTGTTGCTCCGAAATGTTCACTCAGATAGAGCGGCAGCAGTGGTGTGAGGATGTAGAAGGCGAAAAATAGCGTGAAGTTCGCCACCATCACCTTGCAATAGTTCCTATTCCATAGCCGCTCCCGCTCCATCAAACAATTATTTCACCACGAAATCAAAGGCCTGCAAGTCCTTGTCGTTCGATGAATTACCATAGAGAATCTGATAGCGGCCTGCCTTGGTCGACAGCTCGTCGATGGCCTCATCGTAGTATTCGAAGGCCTCGCCGTCGAGGGCAATGACAGCATTCTTCGTCTCACCGGGCTTCAGGCTGAGTTTCTGGAATCCCTTCAAAGCCTTGATCGGTGCGCCGGCATCATCGAGGGCTTTCACATACACCTGAACGACCTCAGAACCGTCACGCTTACCGGTATTGGTCACGGGCACGGTGAGCGTCACCTTACCGTTCTTCTTCATCGACTTGGCAGAGATCTTACCCTGACCCACTTTGAAGGTGGTATAGCTCAGGCCGTAGCCGAAGGCATACTGAGGTACACCCGTGAAGTAACGGTAGGTGCGGTTCTTCATCGAGTAGTCCATGAAATCGGGCAGGTCATTGTTCGAGCGATAGAAGGTCACAGGCAGCTTGCCACCAGGGTTGTAGTCGCCGAAGAGCACCTCAGCGAGGGCCTTGGCCCCACCCTGACCAGCATACCAGGCCTGCAACAAGGCATCATACTCACCCTCGACACTTCCGAAGGCGATAGCCGAACCTGAGCAGTTGACGAAGATCACAGGCTTGCCCGTCTTGTGCATAGCCTTTACCAACAGCTGCTGTACTACTGGCAGTTCGATGGTCTGCTTGTCACCACCCTCGCCTTCCATACGGGCAGAGATACCACCGATGATGATGATAGCATCGGCCACGCTTACCTCCTTAGCCAGATCGGTGAAGTCGGCCAAACGGCGCTCACAGATGTCACCACGCAACATGGCGAAGTTACCTGTACCACGACGATATTCAATCACGACATCATAGTCCTTGCCTTTCTCCACGGGAAAGCCCTTGTAGTCTGCACCACGGCGTCCGAAGCCGAAGCCACCGAAACCACGACGGCCACCGCCACCTTTGTTTTCCTCAATCACCTGACCATTCACCTTTAGGATGTAGCCATTGTCAGTAGAGAGTGTATACTTCATCTCACCAGTGAAGGTTGCCGTATACTTACCGCTGATGCGCACAGCAAGGTTATCGTTCGTAATTCCCTCGGCAAAGCCCCAGGCGCCAAAAGTAGAGAAGTTCAATTCAGTATAGTAACCGGTCTTGACGGGATTCTCGAAGTTTGTCTCTCTGTCGTTCCAGAACTCTACGAGCACACCCTTGCCGCCATTGAACTCCTGCAGATGATGCACGGTGGTGTACTCATCATTCAACTCGCAAGCCTTATTGTATATGATCTTCGCACCAGGAACAGCATTCTTGATGCCCTCCAGCAGCGAGTGCTTGTGATTGTCGGTAGGCGTGCCGCCGTAGTTACCGTTCAACAGTTCGACATCGTCGGCATTCGGACCCAGCACAGCCAGTGTCTTGATGCTCTTCGAGAGAGGCAGCACATTGCCCTTGTTCTCCAACAGCACCATCGACTCGCGGGCGGCCTGCACAGCCATGTCGTTGTTCTTCTCACTGCTGATGACCTCAGAACCCAATTTGGCCCAAGGCAACATGTCAGCAGGGTCGAACATACCCAACTCGAAACGACCCATCAGGGTCTTGCGAAGATGACCATCGAGATCGCTCTCTTTGATCAGATTCTTCTTCATACCCTCGGTGAGCGACATAAACACCTTACCGCACTCCAGATCCGTACCATTCAACACAGCATCGACAGAGGCCGAAAGACCATCCTTATGTGTCTCATGCTGACCACGGTTGAAAAAGTTATTGATAGCATCGCAGTCGGTGAGCACGATACCATCGTAGCCCCACTTGTTGCGCAGGATATCAATCAACAGACGGTCGCTCGTACAACAGGGCTTGCCCTCGAAGCGCTGATAGGCGCACATCACCTCGCGAACATTACCCTTCTTGACCAAAGCCTTGAAGGCAGGCAGATAGGTCTCCCAGAGGTCACGGTTCGTGGGCTCCACATTCATCGAGTGGCGCAGAGGCTCCGGGCCGCTGTGCACGGCATAGTGCTTGGCACAGGCGTGGGTCTTGAAATACTTGTCGTCGTTACCCTGCATGCCCAAAACAGTCTGCACACCAAGCACGGCATTCAGATAGGGGTCCTCACCGCAGGTCTCCTGACCTCTACCCCAACGCGGGTCACGGAAGATGTTCACGTTCGGGCACCAGAAGGTCAACTCCGGATTGCCAGGATAATAGGTCACGCCCATGGGCACGTTGAACAGCTTCGGATCGTTGTGATCAGTACGGTTCCAGTTGGCACGGGCCTCGTCAGACACTTGCGAGAACACATCGTACACCAGCTGGGCATTGAAAGCCGCTGCCAGACCAATGGGCTGCGGATAAACGGTGTAGCCACCTTGACGCACACCGTGACAGGCCTCGCTCCACCAGTTATACGACGGGATACCGAGACGGTCGATGGATATCGACTTGTTCATCATCAATCCCACCTTCTCTTCGGGTGTCAACATCTTCAGCAGGCTCTCCACACGCTGCGCTCTGGGCATGTTCGGATTCTGCCACTCATACTTAAACTGGGCCGATGCACTGGTTACGGCCAGCATAGCGGTCACTGCCGCCAAAATCATTTTTCTCATTTTTATATACCTTATTTATAATTATAAGCAAACTGACCGATTAGAAGCCACCACCTGGGAAGCCGCCACCGAAACCGCCGCCGCCAAAGCCGCCGCCACCGAAGCCGCCGCCACCGAAGCCGCCACCGCCGCCACGACGACCCTGACCACCACGGCCCTGACCACGACCCTGACCGCCGCCGAAGCCACCGAACTGAGGTGCAGGACGCTTGGCAATCTCGAGCAACAGTTTAATCAATGCAGCACGACGCATGCTCCATGTGGGATAGTCGTCAGCCTTCAGCACATCCACCTGCATCTGGAAGCCACCCATGCCGCCACCACCACCTTGCATGAAGTCCATGCTACTGGTAGTGAGAATACAAGCCTTTGCCTTGCCATCGGCAATCAGACGGTCGACGATAGCATCAGCACCACCTACCTTGAACCAACTCTCCATTGTGTCGCCAGCACCAGGTACCAACTGAATCATAGCTGGCATCGCAAACATGCCCTGCTGCTGTCCGGCAGGCGTGGGCGATGTATACCAAGCCTCGCCCTGATCCAAATCGTAAGCCACACGGCCATGCTCGATGTCACCCTGCGATGCGAAGTTGTACGGCGAATTGGGATTATCGGCAATGCTCCACTTGAAGCCCTTGTCAGGCGACAGATACATGTTGCTGGGGTCAGCCACAGGCGTGCCGTCAACGATGAAACAATATCTGAAGGTCTCAAACAGATATTCGCTCAGGGTGATGCTCCAGACACCTGTCGTATCCTTCTCCATCGGCAGCGGAGCCTCCAAGATGTCACTGTTGAACTTCACACTGTCGGCCTCAGGTGCCTTCATGCGGAAAGTGATGCCCTCTTCGGTATACTCAGGAGAGACCACTGGACGTGGGAACAGACGGGCCATCGTAGCACCTGTGAATTGCTGTTCCTGACCGGTCTTGGCAGGTGCGGGCTGGCCATTCTTCATGGCTTCTTCCGAAGCCTTCTTGTTGAACAACAGGCGCAGGGTCTTGTCGAGGAAATACCTAGCATTCATCCAAGTATGACCGAACTTGTCGTTGGTAAACTCCTTCACCGAGGTGATACCCTTCTGATCGAGGAACTCCATATAGTCGCGGGCGTTGCCATAGAGGAAATCGTCCGTACCCACGCCGAGCCAGAACAGATGAATCTTCTTGTTGGTAGCGGCTGCATTGTCGTAAACCTCAGGAATGGTCGTTGAGGTAAAAGAGCTGTAACTGCAGAGATACGAGAACTTATCCAAGTTGCTCAGGCCGATAGCGAGCGCCTGATTACCGCCACGTGAGAAACCGCCGATGGCACGGTTGTCAGCATTGTTCACCGTACGATAGTTGTTCTCGATAAACGGCATCAGGTCGTTAATCAGGTCTTTGCTGAACACATCACCGCCAAACTGCATTTGTGGGGCACCACCGCCTGCTGGAGCAGCCGGCTTCAACTTCGAGGGATTACCGTAAGGCAGCACGACAATCATCTCCTTGGCGAGCTTGTCAGCAATCAGGTTATCAAGGATGTAGTTTACACGACCAACCTTCAGATACACTTCCTCAGTATCTGTGGTACCACTGATCAGATAGAATACAGGATATTTCTTCTGATCGTTCTGGTTGAACGACATGTTCATCTGTGTGTAACTGGGTGGCAGATAAACCACGGCATTGTTCGTAGCACCAAGGCTCTTCGAATAATAGTGCACATACTCCACGCGGCCATGAGGCACATCCTTGATATCATGGATACGCTTGCCGTCGCTGATCTCCAACAGGCTGTTCTTAAAGCCCTCATTAGGGAAATAAAGTTGGTTTCTGGGGTCCATGACACTCACGCCATCAACCACGAAACAATAGGGATAAATGTCGGGCGCAACCGGTCCGAGCGTGGCTGTCCATACACCATCGGCACCCTTCGTCATCGGCTTGCGGCCGGCAAACTGGACATCCACTTGTACGTCTTTCGCATGGTCATTCCAATAACGGAAGGTTACTGTACCGTCAGCATTCACAACGGTAGACTTCTCTGAGGCCCCTTGGGCCATGCAGTTGGTAGCAAAAGCAATCACTGCAGTTAAGGCAAAACATTTAAATTTCATCATAAAAAACACTATAAGTTAATTAGAAATTTTGAGCAAAGTTAGCAATTATTATTGAATATAACAAGCACACATGCGAAGATTAATATTTTTTAAATATGTATATGTTAATGTTCTATAATTGTCAGCAAAGCCTTTTTACTTTCCGCATTTCCATTCGTCTATGTCTTATTAGAATCAACTCAAAATACGTATTTTCATGAAAAAGTTCATCACATTCATTCTCATGGCAGCCTGCGTTCAGGTCGTGGCTGCTGCAACCGTCGCAGAAGAGTCTGCCGACGGTAAGTACATCATCAAAAACGGTGAGGTCACGATGACTATCGATGTCAACGGTGGCAAGATCCTGTCATACAAATATGGCGATGCCGAGGTCATCAGCCAGACTACGTTTCCCAACTCTTTTGGCAGCACTTTCTGGACAAGTCCGCAGAAAGAATGGAACTGGCCTCCCGTGCCCGAGTTCGATCGTCAGCCCTATACCGTAGAGAATAGCGACAAGTTCGTCATGACCAGTCAGATGTCAGCGCGCCTGAAATATCGTGTTACAAAGACCTTCACCCCCAACAAGAAAGATCAGTCGATAGCCGTCACCTATACCATCAAGAACGAGTCTGACGAAACCCGCAAAGTGGCACCTTGGGAGATTACCCGTGTACCCAACGATGGTATCATTTTCTTTGACGCGCCCATCGACGCCATCACCCCCGCAGGTCTGATGAATTTCCAGGCTGCCAATGGCCTCAGCTGGTTCCAGGCCGATGAAGCTCAACAAAACCGCAAGATCAATGCTGATGGTAAGGGTTGGCTGGCCTATTGTGCAAAGGGACTGCTGATGGTGAAGAAATTTGACGATTTGGACGCTTCGCAGCCTGCTCCCGATGAAGCAGAAATACAAGTCTATGTCAACATGCGCAAGACCTTCATCGAACTTGAGAGCCAAGGAGCTTACACCACCCTCAAGCCCGGCGAGGAACTGAAATGGACCGTCACCTGGTATGTGGCTCCCTTCGATGGCAAAGCAGAACCCAGCGAAGCCCTCAAAAAAAAGGTTAAAAGTCTCTTAGGGCAATAAATCATACTCACTTTGCTATAAAGATATCGTAGTCTTTATTGTAAGCTGGCGATTGAATTGATAGCAAGTTGAGCACTGAATGGAAAATATAATGCTGTTCGAGCACCGCTGGCAATTCGTCCAAAGGCTTGTAATCCCTGAAATGGTCTGAAGTCCATACCAGGAAAGGTATTTCATATTGCTGTTTTGGCGCCAGTTTCATAGGCAGCCCATGCATAAACATTTTGTTCTCGCCAAGTGACTCGCCATGGTCTGAAATAAAGATCATGGCGCTTTTCCAATCTTTCATGGCACGCAAAGTGTTGATAAGGCTGTCCAACAGAAAATCGGTATAGCGTATGGTGTTATCGTATGCATTCACCAACATACTGACATTTTTCTCACCTTCTTCCACATTTTTAGCCACAGGCTTATACACCTCGAATGCCTTGGGATATTTGTCAGCATATTTTGGACCGTGACTTGTACTGGTATGAAGTACGATTAACACTTTATTCTTCTGACTTGACACTATACGTTCGCGGAGTCCCGCAAAGAGAATCGCATCATAGGCTTCATTCTCGTCGGGATATTGCACGCCAAGTTCATCGTCAGTAAGATATTCGTCAATATGTATAGGCGGTTCTCCCCAGTTAGATGTACGCCACGACACGTCTACACCTGTTCTGAACGCATAGTTAGGCAGCAATTCATACAGGTCGTCACTGTTTTTGGGTTCAAGAATTGCCTTACTACCTGCCGTGGTGTAAGTGGCACAAGAATTGGCCTGATACACTTTCAGACCCTCTTGCTTCGACAACAGGGGATTGGTATCGCGCTCATAACCGTAGAGTTGGAAGTTGGCTTTTCTGGCCGATTCGCCGATGACAAGTACTACCACAGCCTTCTCATCATCTGTGATCCGGCCTTCAGGCAGTTTTATCTCCTCTTGTTGCTCGTCTTGTTGACTGCTGATTACTCGGAAGGTATTCGCCAGATATGACCAAGGCTGCAACAATCCACCCAATTCCGTATCGTGCTGACTGATCCACAACGTCTGGCTAAAGTTCATCAATGCTATTGTTAGGACTATCACCAACGAACTTCCGCAGTAAACACCCATTTTCTTTACCTTGCCGATAACGACTGGCTGGAAAATGCACCACAAGGCGGGGAGCATGCCGAAAACAACGATAAATAGCCACAACGACCAACTGAAGAATCCTGATGCCTCCGAGTATCTTGTATTGAAGACATTCTCGATGGTGGTGGCATCGATCATCACACTATACGTAATGATGAAATATACGGCTGTTGCATTAATGAGTGAAAAGAGGGCGAGCAAAACGCGCCCCACCATCCTCAACAAATATATCACGAGATAGGTCATCATGAAGTTGACTGCCAACATGATAACCACCAGCGATGCCAACAGGAATATCTGTCCACCTAAGTTCTCATTGGTATTGTTAAACACATACTTAAAAAATGGTAGGTTGTATAACAACAAAGTACCTATACTGACGATGCATGAGAATACGAATAACGAAATAGGCTTGCGTAATGATTTCATCATTTTATATTATATCATTCAATTGATTTTCAAAATCTTATGCCTGCCAAAATAGAATATCAAGCACGGAGTCACAAATCCGATGATGCTACCCACACAGACATCCGACAGGAAGTGTTGCGAAAGATAGACACGCGAGTAGGCACCTAATGAAGCAAGCACAAAAAACGAAAACATCATCACGCAAATCAGCACCCATGTCAGACGGTTATTCTGATCGACTTTCAATTTATAACGGTATGCCATGAAAAGCGCACAACAAGTAAAGAACACGAAGAACGTAGAGGCGTGTCCCGACGGGAAAGAATTACTATGATGCATATCTACGCCCTGCACTAGAGGTAGAATCATGTCATGGTAATGCTCAAACGCACTGACAGGGCGCTCGGTACGGATGGTATGTTTCAGAACTTGCAACAAGCCACCTCCAGACAATTCACAAAGAGCAAAGAATATTGTTAATCTGATCTTCTTCCAGAGTAAAGGGAGCAGTGCCAAAACATATATAGGTCCTTCAGCCATCATAGTGTAATACTTAAAGAAAGTATCCTGAATGCTAGTGTGATAGGAGTTCAACAACAGATGTAGCTCTATTTTCGGATAAACATACTGCAATCCGAATACAACTATCAACAAAACAAAATATGATATGATATAAACCAAGAGAGTCTTCAATATCTGTTTCACGCTGTAAAGATAATCTTGTTACTATTTTTCTGATAAAAAAGGAAATTTCAAAGATGCAAGATGTCTGGTAGCATTATTTGATGCACTTTCATCTTCCGTCTGCAAAATTACTTGTTTCGTCTGATATTCCAGTACTACAACTCGAAATTTAACTTAATTTTAACACAATTCGTAATACCAATGATACCGTGACACCAAGACAGTCTTGCAAAAAAAAGTCGTATATTAACATTTTCACGACCCAAAAGGCAAAAACATACACGATAGGAGGTATTTTGCTTTCTACCATGCAGAATACCATGCTCTAACAAATTTATAACAAGTTTTTTATGTCTCATCTTGCGTTTTCTTTACTCATCTTGACTGATATTTGGAGAGTTTAAAATCTCCTAACATTCACATTGTCAGAGTGTTGTAAACGCAAGACGTTGACAATCAGGCACGAAAAAAGGGAACCTGATTGATTCCCTTTAAGTCATTTTCGCGGAGAGAGAGGGATTCGAACCCCCGGTACCTCTCGGTACGGTAGTTTTCAAGACTACTGTAATCGACCACTCTACCATCTCTCCAGTGCTCGTTTGTCTCAAAAGCGGGTGCAAAGGTAGTGCTTTTTTCGGAATTGAACAAATTTTTAGGCAACTTTTTATAAAATATTTGGAAAATCGCTCACTTATTCGTACCTTTGCAGCGTGATTTACCCAAACAACTTCGAACAAAAGATAGGATTCAACGAAATACGCGAACTGTTGAAGGCGCGTTGTCTGAGCACGTTGGGCAAGGAAAAGGTGGATGAGATTGCCTTCTCCACAGATGTCAGTGCGGTAAATGAATGGCTTTCGCAGGTACGCGAGTTCCGGCGTCTGCAGGAAGAAAAAAACGATTTCCCAATGCAGTATTTTTTCGATGTACGCGAGAGCATCAAACGCATCCGATTGGAGAACACCCATCTGGAGGAGGACGAAGTGTGGGATCTCAGACGCTCACTGGAGACGATTGGGAATATCGTGAAGTATTTGAGAAAGGAGTCAGGCGACGAGAGTCTGGAGTCAGGAGATTACCCTTACCCTGCATTGTATCGATTAACAGAAGGGGTTACAACATTTCCTGCAATTATACGGCGCATCGACTCGATATTAGACAAGTTCGGGAAAATCAAAGACTCAGCCTCAATGACATTGGCAGGTATCCGTCACGACCTGTCAAAGATGGAAGGTTCTATATCGCGTACCTTATATACTATTTTGCATGCCGCCCAAAAAGACGGATTAGTGGACAAGGACGTGACTCCAGCCGTTCGTGACGGCCGACTAGTAATACCTGTTGCCCCTGGCGTGAAGCGCAAAATCAGCGGTATCGTACACGACGAGTCGGCTACGGGAAAAACGGTGTTCATCGAGCCCACGGAGGTAGTGGAAGCCAACAATAAAGTACGAGAACTAGAAGCAGCTGAACGGCGCGAGATCGTTCGTATCCTTACCGTGTTCAGTGATGAGCTCCGTCCACACATAACAGAAATTCTCAACTCATACGCTTTTCTGGCACAGATAGACTTGATATACGCGAAGACCGAGTTGGCCAAACTGACCAAGGCCTTTGAACCAGAAGTGAAGGGCGTCCCCCATCTGGACTGGATACAAGCCTGCCATCCATTGTTGCAACTGGCGCTTGAGAAACAGGATAAGCACGTGGTTCCGCTAGACATCCGTTTAGAAAGCGAAAATAAGACGGAAAATGGAGGAAACAAGAATTCTGGCCGTCTCTTAATTATAAGCGGTCCGAATGCCGGCGGAAAGTCGGTATGTCTTAAAACTGTAGGACTATTGCAATATATGTTGCAATGTGGACTTGCCATCCCCATAGGCGACCGTTCAACAACGGGAATGTTCGACAGTATCATGATCGACATCGGCGATGAACAGAGTATCGAGAACGACCTCTCGACCTATTCCTCGCACCTGCTAAACATGAAGAACATGATGAAGCAGGCCAACGCACGCACCATCTTATTAATAGATGAGTTTGGCGGCGGCACGGAACCCGGTATCGGAGGAGCTATCGCAGAAGCTGTATTGAAACAGTTCTGGAAAAAAGAGGCTTTCGGCGTGATCACCACACACTATCAGAACCTGAAGCACTTTGCAGAGGGCCATGAGGGCGTGGTGAACGGTGCGATGCTCTACGACCGGAACCAGATGCAGGCTCTGTACCAGCTGAGTATCGGGCAGCCCGGTTCATCGTTTGCTATTGAGATTGCCCGTAAGACAGGCTTGCCCGAGGAAGTGATCAAAGACGCCTCGGACATCGTTGGTTCAGAGTATATCCAGAGTGACAAATATCTACAGGACATCGTGCGTGACAAACGCTATTGGGAGGGTAAACGCCAGACCATCCACCAACATGAGAAATCGCTGGAACACAAGATCAACCGTTATGAGGACGAACTCTCGGAGATTGAGCGTCAGCGTAAAGAAATACTCCGCAAGGCTAAGGTGGAGGCAGAGGAACTGCTACGCGAAAGCAACAAGAAGATAGAAAACGTGATTCGGGAGATTCGGGAGGCGCAAGCAGAAAAGGAACGTACACGGCTGGCTCGAGAGGAATTGAACACTTTCAAGGAGGAACTTGACGCCATCGACACCCGTGCCAACGACGAGATGATTGAAAAGAAAATCCGTCAGTTGCAGGAGCGTAAGGAGCGACGTGAGAAGCGCAAGGCGGAGAGGGCAGAGAAAAAGGATACAAAGGGGTCAGGCACCTCTGTGTCGTCGCAAGCAATATCACAGAAGAGCCAGCAACCTTTGAGCATTGGTGATACCGTAAGAATCAAGGGTCTTACAAGCGTGGGGACGATTGAGAGCATCGAAGGCAAGATGGCCACGGTGATCTTCGGTGGCATGAAAACCAAGATGCGTGCTGAGCGATTGGAGCATGCGGAAATGCCCAAACAGGAAACATCGAAACAAGAAGAGCGCAATGCGAGTATCGCAGGTGCCTACAGCAATGCTTCAAAAGACACTCGCAACGTGATAGACAATCGCAAACTGAACTTCAAACAAGACATCGACGTACGTGGCATGCGTGGCGACGAAGCCATCAATGCCATCACTTATTATATAGATGATGCCATCCTCGTGGGCGTATCGAGGGTGAGAATTCTACACGGCACAGGATCTGGCATCCTGCGCCAGTTAATACGCCAATACCTGGCCACCATCCCCAATGTTTCGCACTTCCGCGACGAGCATGTACAGTTCGGCGGAGCGGGTATCACAGTGGTTGATCTTGACTGAAAAGCAGACCTCCTGAGGTGTGAAAGGAACTTATTTCATGCCCTCAACAAATCTTAAAAAAACTAAATTTATTTGGCTAACTCGTTGATTATCCGTACTTTTGCAACCCGTATCGACGTGACGTCGAACATTTTGACGAAGAAAATCTAAAGGATAACGCGGAATTTCTCGTGATGAGACATCCGCCTAAAGTATAGAGATATGAATCTATTTTTTAAGAAAGGAAGTGTATGCCTGATAGCTATTATGATTGCTCTGACAGCCTCAGCTGGAGGCGGCAACAAATCAGCAGCAAAATCATCAGGCATCAACTGGAATCCAGTAATGGATGCGATTATTCAAGTAGAAAGCGAAGGTAACCCCAATGCCGTGAGCGGAAACTCAGTAGGCGCTATGCAGATCACTCCTATTCTTGTGAAGGATTGCAACGAAATTCTAAAAAAGCAGGAGAGCAAAAAGCGCTATACCATGGCAGATCGCTACAGCGTAGCTAAATCAAAGGAGATGTTCCTTCTCATCCAAAAGTATTACAACCCTGAGAACAACATCGAAAAAGCGATTCGATTGTGGAACGGGGGCGTTAAGTACACAAAAAAGGCCACCAATCGTTACTACAAAAAGGTGCTAGCCAAGATGAAGTAAGGATGCATAGGACTTCGCTATCGTTTGGACAACGAAACTATTTGCAAGACTGATAATCCGATTGTCAAGGATAAAACCTGACGATCGGATATTTTGTTTTTTAACAGAAGTCTTTTTAGGCATAAGGACAAAAAAAGCAAGCCTTTCGGCTTGCATTCCCTTGATAGTTGCGGAGGCAGGATTCGAACGTGCGACCTCCAGGTTATGAGCCTGGCGAGCTACCAACTGCTCCACTCCGCGATGTCATTTTTTCTAAGCGGGTGCAAAGGTACTACTTTTTTTTTAATTACACAAATAATTATGCTATTTTTTTGAAAAAACACGCTTTACTGAACATTTCTTTGTCATTTTCTTGCGTATTTAAAAGGAAAATCGTACTTTTGCACACTGAAAGAATGTGTGCAATTTTGCAAAAACAAAGGAGGATACAGATATGTCAATATCCAAGACCAGACAAAGACTAGTAGATGTGGCTCGCCAGTTGTTTGCCAAAAACGGCCTGGAGAATACCACAATGAACGACATTGCCACCCAATCAGGTAAGGGCCGGCGCACACTCTATACCTATTTTAAATCCAAGGAAGAGATATATTACGCCGTGATCGAAGGAGAGTTGGAACGTCTGAGCGATAAACTTGATGAGGTGGCAGCACGCAAGATCCGTCCGCAAGACAAAATCATCGAACTGATTTATACCCACCTGAGTATGATTCGTGAGACAGTCGTCAGAAACGGCAATCTTCGCGCAGAGTTTTTCCGCAATATCTGGATGGTGGAGAAGGTTCGCAAGCATTTCGATGACGCAGAAATAGAGTTGTTTCGCAAGGTATATACCGAAGGCAAGGAGGACGGAGAGTTTGACATCGACAACATCGACTTGGTGGCCGATATCACCCATTATTGTATCAAGGGTCTTGAAGTGCCATACATCTATGGTCGTATCGCTCACGGTATGAAAGAGGAAGACACCAAGCCACAGGTTGCGAAGGTAGTATACGGTGCGCTCGGTAAGTTTCAAAGAAAATAATAAATGTAAATTGTAAATAATAAAATTGAAAATTAACATGGGATTATTAGAAGGTA
Organism: uncultured Prevotellaceae bacterium; assembly: GCA_902763615.1. Lineage (GTDB taxonomy): Bacteria > Bacteroidota > Bacteroidia > Bacteroidales > Bacteroidaceae > Prevotella. The sequence goes on from CACWSX010000019.1 coordinate 58,763, forward strand.
AGACAGCGCTGATCACTGGTGCTGCACGCGGTATCGGAAAAGCGATCGCATTAAAGTTCGCCGAAGAGGGCGCCAACATTGCATTCACCGACCTCGAAGTGAATGAGGAGACAGAAAAAGAAATCGCCGCCAAAGGAGTGAAAGCCAAGAGCTATGCCTCGAACGCAGCCGATTTTGCTCAGACCGAGGAAGTGGTGCAAGCCGTGAAAGCTGAATTTGGAAGTATTGATATTCTTGTAAACAATGCTGGTATTACAAAGGACGGACTGATGCTGCGTATGACCGAGCAACAGTGGGATGCAGTGATTGCTGTGAACTTAAAGTCGGCTTTTAATTTCATTCACGCTTGTGTGCCCGTGATGATGCGTCAGCGTGGCGGTTCGATTATTAATATGGCCTCAGTGGTAGGTGTCCATGGCAATGCCGGACAAGCTAACTATGCCGCATCGAAGGCAGGATTAATCGCTCTCGCCAAGAGTATCGGTCAGGAGATGGGGCCGAAGGGGATCCGTGCCAATGCCATCGCCCCTGGCTTCATTGAGACAGCCATGACAGCAGCACTACCTGAAGAGGTACGCAACGAGTGGAAGCAGAAGATTCCTCTTCGTCGTGGCGGTCAGGTAGAAGATATCGCCAATGTAGCCACCTTCCTCGCATCAGACATGTCAAGCTATGTGAGCGGACAGGTGATTCAGGTTGATGGTGGAATGAATATGTAACCCTTCGACAAGCTCAGGGGCCGTTATGGAAGTCGTTTACGAGGACAACCATATTATCATCGTTAACAAAAAAAGCGGGGAGATCGTACAGGGCGATAAGACTGGCGATCGCCCCCTTTCTGATATTGTCAAGGACTATATCAAAGAGAAATATGATAAACCAGGAGCGGTTTTTTTAGGTGTGGCGCACCGGTTAGACCGTCCTGTATCTGGACTAGTAATATTCGCACGCACCTCGAAAGCTCTGAGCCGGCTGAACAAGATGTTTGCCGAAGGCAGAGTGCATAAGACATATTGGGCGATTGTAAAGAGAAAAGAAGGAGTCAGAAGTCAGGAGTCAGAAGAATGGCACACGTTGGAGCATTGGCTGGTACGGAATGAGAAGCAGAATAAGTCATACGCTTATAACAACGAAAAGCCGAATGCCAAGAAAGCCATACTGAAATACCGCACTCTCAGCCATAGTGATAACTATACGCTCCTAGAAATAAGCCTCATGACAGGTCGTCATCATCAGATACGTTGTCAGCTAGCTGCTATGGGACGTCCCATCAAAGGCGACCTGAAATATGGTGCTCCACGGAGTAATCCTGATGGCAGCATTTCGCTAATGTCACGCCGCGTAGAGTTTGTCCATCCAGTTTCTAAAGAAACCATCTTTGCCGAGGCTCCCTTACCTGACGATACGCTCTGGCAAGCCCTTGACCCTCAAAAGCAATCTGGATGAAGAAAGCGCTGAAGTGGTTGGGATTTGCGGCATTGACACCCATTCTGCTGTTTTTCATACTCGCCGCACTACTCTACCTGCCACCCATACAGAACTGGGCGGCAAAGAAAGTAGCAGCCATCGCTTCGGATAAGACGGGGATGGAGATCACCGTGGGACACGTCAACTTGGAATGGCCCATGGACCTCGGCATCGACGATTTCCGCATGCTTCATCCGAACGACTCACTTCCTAATGTCACAGACACCATTGCCGATGTCGGCCACCTGACAGCCGATATTCAATTATGGCCGCTATTCAAGAAGTGCGTAGTCATTAACGAACTCTCGTTACAAAAGGCCAAGCTCAATACCAATGGCTTTATCAGCGACTTGCGCGTCAAAGGCCGTGTGCAAGAACTCTGGCTATCGTCGAAAGGTATCGATCTGGACAAGGAAATGGTGGAGGTGAATGGCGCCAGACTGGCAGATGCCAATCTCGACATCCAATTATCGGACACGGCTGCCGTAGACACCACAACATCGGAAACAAAATGGATTATCAATGCCGACAGTCTCAGCATCCATCAGACACACCTAACACTCCACATGCCTGGCGACACACTTAACGTGGATGCCTATATGGGTCATACTGTCGCAAAAGAAGTCAATATCAACCTTGGAAAGAGTATCTATCAAGCAAGCAGCCTCCGATGGAGCGATGGGCGTCTGAATTATAACAACCGTTTTGAGCCCAATATGGCAGGGCTCGACTATAACCACATCGCCCTCACAGACATCAGCCTCGGCATCGATTCAATCAATTATACCACTGCTGGCACATCTTTCTATATCCACCACACGAGTCTCAAAGAAAAGAGTGGTCTAGAAATCTCCGAACTGAAAGGTGGCGTCAGGCTCGATTCTGCCTTCAACAAGATACAAATACCAACCCTAACACTCAAGACACCCGATTCGGACATATACGCGGAGGTTGATTTAGACTTTAATGCCTTTGAAGATCAGAATCCTGGCGATATAAAAATGCGCTTGAATGCACAGTTAGGAAAGCAGGACCTGATGCGGTTTGTAGGAGATATGCCTGCCAACTTTATCCGCCGCTACCCCAACCATCCAATCGCCATCAAAGGTTCGCTTAACGGCAATCTGCAACAGATGGAATTCACAGGTCTTGACATCAACCTGCCTACCGCTTTCCATCTCACCGCCAATGGCACCGCCGGATATCTTACAAATCTGTCAAAATTGCAGGCAAACTTGAAACTCAATGCCAAGACGCAGGACATCGGCTTTGTAACAGCCCTGCTCGGCACTAAGGCGATGAGCGACTACCGTATCCCCAATGGCATCACTCTCGACGGCACCTTAAAGTCCAATGGCACACACTATATCACTGATTTTTTCGTCCGTGAAGGTCAGGGAGCAATAAAGCTGAAGGGCAATGCCACCATCCCGTTGAATGCCAAGGGAGAAATGGTACCCAGTCTGATGAGCTATGACGCAGACATCAACATCAAAGGTTTGAATGTACATCACTTCATGCCCAAGGATTCTATCTATACCCTCTCTGCTGACATCAGCGCCAAGGGACGTGGCACAGATTTCCTTTCACAGCAAACCCGTTTGACGGCTGATGCGACCTTACATCAGCTACAATATGGCAGTTGGAATCTGAGTAATATGACGGCGAAGGCAACCATCGCCAACGGACGAGGCAAGGCCAGCATCACAGGGCAAAACGATCTGTTTGAAGGTGATATCACCGCCGATATGCTGATAACGCCAGCCCTCTCAAAAGACAAAACTATCGAAGTCCAACTCTGCGCCGACCTCGCGAAGGCCGATCTCTTCCAGTTGCGCGTCATGGATAGTCCTCTTAGTATTGGCTTGAGTGGTGATCTCGACATCAAGTCAAACCTCAAGGACGCCCACTACATCAGTGGTTTGATTGACAATATCAGTATTCAGGACAATAAGACGGCTTATTATCCTACAAAAGTAGGTCTCCTCCTAAAAACCAATAGCGACACCACCTACGCCCGTATACAAAGCGGCGATTTTATTGTGAAGCTCGATGCACAGGGGGGCTACGAGCGGGTGATGAAAGAGCTGACCACCCTTGGAGACTCTGTTATTGCCCAATACGAAGCCAGAGTGATCGACCAACCTGCCATCAAACGATTGTTGCCCACGATGAAGTTGCATGTGGAAAGCAAGAAAGAAAATCCACTGGCTAATTTCCTGAAAACTCAGGAGATTGATTTCAAAGATCTGCTGTTAGACCTAAACACCTCGCCAACGACAGGTATCAATGGCTCTCTTCACCTTTATTCACTGAATTACGATAGCACTCGTATCGACACCATTCATCTGAACCTTACACAGAAAGGTGACCGACTTACCTATCAGGGGCAGATATGCAATAACTACAAGAATCCACAATTCGTATTCAATGCCCTCGTCGACGGCCATATACATGAGCATGGCGCCCTGGCAGGCTTACGCTATTTCGACAAGGACGGTAAAATGGGTGTCAGAATCGGAGCTACAGCTGAAATGGAATCCGGTGGTATCCGTTTAAAACTTATGCCTGACAGACCGACTGTGGGTTACAAGGAATTCAATCTGAACAAGGATAATTATATATTCCTCGGTAGCGACAAGAAAATTAAGGCGAAGGTCGACCTTATTGCTGACGACAAGACAGGTCTCAAGTTCTATACTGAAAACCAAGATTCCACAATGTTGCAAGACCTTACGCTTTCATGCAATCGTATCGACCTAGGCGAGATTACCTCTGTAATACCCTATTTGCCGAAGATTACAGGCAAGCTCAACGGCGACTACCATATCCTGCAAGACCAGAACGAAAAGTTTTCTGTGGTCTCTGACATGGCCATCCAAGACATGACCTACGAAGGAGCTGTCATCGGCAATTTCAGCACCGAACTAGTATATCTGATGAAGGAGGACAATACCCACGCTATTGAGGGGCACCTCATGCTCAACGACGAGGAATTCGGCACTCTGAGCGGTAACTATCAGAATAAAGGTGAAGGACAAATCGATGCCACCTTCAACATGACACGTTTCCCGCTGTCGCTCGTCAACGGTTTCATCGAAGACCAGATTGTTGGTCTCGAAGGTTATGCAGAAGGTGAATTGGTCATCAAGGGGACCTTGAAACATCCGAAGGTAGATGGCGAACTCTACGTCGAGGATGCTTATCTGTTGAGTGTACCCTATGGTATTCGCATGCGCTTCGACAACGATCCGGTGCGTATCATCGACTCCCGTCTGCTACTTGAGAACTTCGGACTATATGCCTACAACGAAGAACCTATCAACATGATGGGCAACATCGATTTTTCGGATATGGATCGTATCACGATGGATATGCGTATGCGTGCTCGGAACTTACTGCTGATCAATTCAAAACAGGAGGCTAAGAGCATCGCCTTTGGCAAGGCCTACGTGAATTTCATGGCACGTATGCAAGGACCATTGGAGCAGTTGAATATGCGAGGCCGACTTGACGTACTCGGTTCTACAGATATGACCTACATGCTCCTCGACTCACCCCTCTCGACAGACAACCGTCTCGAAGAGTTGGTGAAATTTACTGATTTCAACGACTCCACTCAGGCCGTTGTTACCAAGCCCATGCCCACAGGACTAAATGTCGACCTGACCATATCCGTGAGCCAAGGTGCCCATATCGTCTGCGACCTCAACGCTGAACAAACGAACTACATCGACCTCGTGGGGGGTGGCGACCTTCGCATGAAATACAGCTATGAGGGCATCAATCTCACAGGCCGCTATACCTTGAACAGAGGTGAGATGAAATACTCGCTGCCTGTAATCCCGTTGAAGACCTTCACCATCAAGGACGGCAGTTATGTGGAGTTTACGGGCGATGCGATGAATCCAAAACTGAACATCACTGCCACTGAACACACAAAAGCCACAGTTAGCAAAGAGGGAGCCACCCGCGTGGTATCCTTCGAGTGCGGTGTGATTATCACAAAGACACTCAATGACATGGGGCTGCAATTCATCATCGAGGCTCCTGAGGACAATCTCATCAACGGCGACCTCAACAGCATGACCGCCGAAGAACGCGGGAAAGTGGCTGTGGCCCTTCTTACAACAGGCATGTATCTGGCCGATTCCAACACCAGCGGATTCTCGATGAACTCCGCTCTCAGTTCGTTCCTCCAGAGTGAGATCAACAACATCGCAGGTTCTGCCCTGAAGACCATCGATCTCAGCGTGGGTATCGACAATACCACCAATGCTTCAGGCGCAATACAGACCGACTACTCGTTCAAGTTTGCCAAGCGGTTCTTCGATAACCGTCTGAAAATCGAACTGGGAGGTGTCGTCTCTTCTGGTGCCAATAATATGCAGGGGCAGAAACAGTCGTTCTTCGACAATGTCACAATGGAGTATCGTCTAAACCAGAGCGGCACAATGAATGCTAAACTTTTCTACCAGCAGAATGTATACGATTGGCTCGACGGCTATACCAATATGTATGGTGGCGGTTTTGTCTGGCGACGGAAGCTCAGCAATTTCTGGGACATTTTCCAATTCTGGAAGAAGGAGCAGCAACCCATGATGCCAAGGTCGCAGCAGCAACTACAGCCTGGACTGCAGATACAACGCGATAGTATAATAGTTGATTCTTTAGACCACAAATGAAACAGATGACACAGATTATTATAGGATTAAGCCGTTGCAAGCGGCAGATGACACAGATGGTTTCATTGGCCTTCTATATTCTCCTGCTATCATCCTGTTCCCTTACAAAGAACATCCCAGACGATGACCAACTCTTCCGAGGATTGAAAGAAATTGTCTATATTGACGAACTGAGCAACAAGCAGCCTGAAGATAAGGTCCGTGAAAGCCAAGAGAGCACTATGAAAGAAGAGGTAGAGGCCGCTCTCGCTACCATACCCAATGGTTCGCTCTTCTTCAGCAGCTATTATGCTGCCCCGTGGTCGTGGCGTCTCTGGGTCTATAATACCTACGCCTCGAAAAACTCTAAATTTGCCAAATGGATGACCAAATCTTTTGGTAAACCCCCTGTGCTGATGAGTCAGGTAAATCCAGCCCTCCGTGCCTCTGTGGCCACGTCCGTGCTCCGTAACTACGGTTATTTACGCGGTAATGTCAATTACGAGCCTGTACCCATGAAGAATCCCAAGAAGAGTAAAATCCGCTATACCGTCAGGCTTGACTCTTTATTTACCGTCGACTCCTTAGCCTATATCGGTTTTACTGATTCCCTACAACAACTCATCGACTCAACCCGTCAGGAAACACTCATCCCTAATGATAGTCCTTTCAGCGTTTCATCGCTTGATGGTGAGCGAAACCGTATCAGTTCGCTTTTCCGCAACAATGGCTACTATTATTTCACCCCAAGCTATACCACTTATTTCGCAGACACCATCGCCGTACCCAACAAGACGCAGCTGCGTCTGCAAATGGTCGACGGTCTAGGAGAAGAAGTATTGAAAAAATGGTATATCGGTCATATTGACGTGCAGTTCCGAAAAGCAGCACGCGAGATACTTTCCGACTCCATCCAGCGTCGGCATCTCACCATCCATTATAACGGCAAAAGCTCACCCATCCGTCCGCGCACCATATTGAAAGACCTCACGCTCCGTCCGCGTCAGGCGTTCAGTCAAGAGAAATACCAGGAGTCGGCGAGTAAGATTAATGCTACAGGTGTGTTCAGCAGCACTGACTTCGTCTTCACACCGCGTACTGGTACTGACACCCTCGACCTCACTCTGAACTGCGTATTTGACAAACCCTACGATTTTTACTTCGGTGCCGATATCAACGGGCGTACCATCGGCCGTTGGGGTCCTGAGGTAAAGATCGGTTTCACCAAGCGCAACGCCTTCAAGGGTGGCGAGTTACTCGACATCAACCTGCACGGTTCGAATGAGTGGCAGAGTGGAGCCTCCTCCGACATGAACACCTTCCAATACGGTGCCGATATATCGCTCGAATTCCCACGTATTATCGCCCCCTTCTACAACAGCGAAAAGGTACGTCGTGATAAAAATGGGCGACCCAAGCCCCGGCGTTTCTTTACTACGCCTACCACCTATGCCAAGATCTCCACCGACGTGATACGACGACCGGAATATTATAAGATGCACGTCGTCTCTGGCGAATGGACCTATCGCTGGCAGACGTCTCCTAATAGCCGTCATGAGTTCTCACCCATCACTCTCAGTTATCAGTATTTGAATAGTACTACCGACAAATTCGAAGAACTGAAAGACAGCATTCTCTATCTGGAGGCCGTCATGGGCGACAAGTTCATCCCCAAGATGCGCTATACCTACACCTACACCAGTCCCTCCAGCTACCGTAATCCCATCCGATGGGAAACGACCCTCGAAGAAGCAGGTAATGCCGTCTCGCTTTGGCATCGTCTTGGCGGACACAGCTTTGACGAGAAAGACAAGACGCTGTTCAAGAACCCATATTCACAATTCCTGCGTCTGGAAACCGATTTCACCAAGACATGGAGTCTGGGCACCTCATCAAGCCTTGTGGGACATATCAATGCAGGCATCATTTACAGCTATGGCAACAGCCGCGAGTCCCCCTTCAGCGAGATGTTCTATGCAGGAGGCGCAAACAGCATCCGTGCTTTCCCCGTCCGTGAGGTCGGTCCTGGCGAATTCACTTCGATCGTTGGACGTGACCGCCAATTCTCCTATCTAACACGCAACGGCGACCTGAAATTGGTTGCTAATCTCGAATATCGCATGCCACTTTTCGGAAACCTCAATGGTGCTGCCTTCATCGATATCGGCAACACATGGCGCTTGAAGGATATCTATCTCGGAGACAGGGAATTATTTGAACAAATAGGAGGCATAGAAGGAGATTACATTTTGACATTATACGACTTCCTACAAAATTATTATGAGATGATGAAATTCAAGCCTTCGCGCTTCTTCAACGACATCGCCATCGGCACTGGCATCGGTCTGCGCTATGATTTGGGGTTCCTCGTCATCCGCGTTGACTGGGGCTTTGCTTTACACAATCCAGAGCTCGACCTCTCCGGTGACCGCAACGGCTATTTCAATTCTGGCTCTTTCAAAGATATGCAGACCCTCCACTTTGCCATCGGCTATCCCTTCTAATTTTAGACAAAAGAACAAAAGAAACATAAAAAACTCATGTCCTTATGTCCTTTTGTCTAAAAAAAAATGTATCTTTGCAGCCAAATAAGTAAATAATCAAAATAATCGAATATGAAACCGACTCTTTTTCTGCTTGCAGCAGGTATGGGAAGCCGCTACGGAGGCTTGAAACAACTCGATGGTCTGGGTCCCAATGGTGAGACCATCATGGACTACAGTATTTATGACGCTATACAGGCCGGATTCGGCAAGATTGTATGGGTCATCCGTAAAGACTTCGAAGAACAATTCCGTACACAGATTCTTTCCAAATATGAGGGACATATCCCCTGCGAACTCTGTTTCCAAGGTCTTGATGCCCTACCCGAAGGTTTTTCCGTACCAGATGGTCGTCAGAAACCTTGGGGCACCAACCACGCTGTACTCATGGGTAAGGGCGTAATCAAGGAGCCCTTCTGCGTCATCAACTGCGACGACTTTTACAACCGCGATGCTTTCATGGTCATTGGCAAGTTCCTCAGCAATCTGCCCGAGGGAGCAAGGAACCAGTATGCAATGGTAGGATTCCGCGTAGGTAACACGCTGTCTGAGAATGGCACCGTGGCTCGTGGCATCTGCTCGAAGGATGCACAGGACCACCTCACCACCGTTGTGGAACGCACCGAGATTGTGCGTTGCGCTGCAGATGGCAGCAATGCCGGTGCTGCCAGCGAGCCAATCCGCTACAAGGACGAGCAGGGCCAATGGGTTGTTGTCGACGACAACACCCCCGTTTCTATGAATATGTGGGGCTTTACACCCGACTACTTCGAGCACTCGGAGACCTACTTCAAAGAATTCCTCAGTGACCCGAAGAATATGGAGAACCTCAAGGCAGAATTCTTTATCCCCCTGATGGTCAACAAGCTCATCGTTGAGAAGACTGCAACTGTGGAAGTGCTCGACACTACTTCGAAATGGTTTGGTGTCACTTATGCCGCCGACCGCGAAGGCACGGTAGCCCGCATTCAGCAGCTCATCGACGAGGGTATCTATCCGAACAAACTGTTCTAAATGAATATCGACATCCTCACGCCTGAAGAGTGTAGCCGGCTCAGGACATTGATTGAAACTAGCCAGAACATTGTCGTCACCTGCCATCGCAGTCCAGACGGCGATGCTATCGGTTCCAGTCTTGCATGGGCAGAGTTTCTCCGTTCCATGGGCAAAGAACCAATAGTCATTGTGCCCGATCAGTTTCCAGACTTCCTCCACTGGCTCCCCAACACAGAAAAGATTATCCGTTACGACAAGCATCGCGAGCGTTGTGATCTGCATCTGCAAATCGCCGACCTCGTGTTCTGTCTTGATTTCAATACACCAAGCCGTGTCGACGAGATGGAGCCAGCCTTGCTTAGGACTCCAGGTGTCATCGTACTCATCGACCATCATCTCAACCCTGACGTGCCTGCTGAGCTTATCATCTCCCATCCCGAGGCTTGCAGCACCAGTGAACTAGTGTTCCGCATTGTGTGGCAACTCGGTCTGTTTGAAAGTCAAAGTAAGCATTTCGCCATACCTGTCTATTGCGGTATGATGACTGATACGGGTGGCTTTACTTTCGCCTCTACACGTCCAGAGATTTATTTCATCATCTCCCAGCTGCTCACCAAGCGCATCGACAAGGACCGCATCTATCGTAATGTTTACCACAATTATTCCGAGAACCGCCTTCGACTGATGGGCTTTGTGATGTATGAGAAGTTAGTCTATCTGCCCGATTACCACGCCTCGTTCTATACCATCTCCAAAGATGAGCAGAAGCGTTTCAACTTTATCAAAGGCGATGCTGAGGGACTTGTCAACATCCCCCAACAGATTAAAGGTTTGAAACTTTCTGTGTCATTGCGCGAGGATACCGAAAAGGACAATGTCATCTGGGTAAGTTTGCGTTCTGTCGATGATTTCCCCTGCAACGAAATGGCCGCGCAGTTCTATAATGGCGGTGGCCATCTGAATGCCTCAGGCGGACGCCTGGAATGTACCCTCGACGAGGCTGTCGATATTACCCACAAGGCTATTGAAGCCTTCGCAGAAAAATTGAAACAGTAAATAAATAGTGATATGAAGAAACTATTATTGATATGCATAGCTGCCATAGCCGTTCTCGCCAGTTGTAACGACTATGAGACCTATGGTGACAAAAAGGAGAAGGAGCGCAATGCCATCTCCAAGTTTGTGTCCGATTATAGTATTATCGTGATCGACGAAGACCAATTCTTACTTCAGGGCGCTACCACAGATACCGCCCGTAACGAGTTCGTCAAACTCAACAAGAGTGGCGTCTACATGCAGATTGTCCGCCCCGGCTGTGGCGAGAAACTGAAGGATGGCGAGACAGCCAACCTCTGTTGCCGTTTCAGGGAGTTTAACATCGAAGCCGACACAGCAACGCTCCGCAACAACGTCGATGTCTACTCTGCAACCGTCGATATCATGCGCGTCACCAATACCAGCGGCACCTTCTCTGGCTCCTTTACCCAGGGCATTATGATCTCTGCCTATGGTACAGCTTCTGTCCCGGCAGGCTGGCTTGCGCCCCTACCCTATATCAAGGTAGGCCGTCCCAAGAGCCTTACTGACGAAAAGGCCAAGGTGCGTCTCATCGTGCCTCACAGTCAGGGACATACCATCGCCGCACAAGACGTGCTGCCCTATTATTACGAGATCACCTACGAAAAAGAAGCATAACGGTTTTTTATATATAAATATCAGACAATGACACTTATCAAATCTATTTCCGGCATCCGCGGCACAATCGGCGGACGAACCGGCGATACCCTCAATCCCTTAGACATCGTGAAGTTCACCACTGCTTACGCCACCTTTATGGCGCGCAAGACCGGTCATAGCGGTAAAATCGTCGTAGGTCGCGACGGTCGTATCTCCGGTGAAATGGTGAAGAATGTAGTCTGCGGCACCCTTATGGGCTGCGGCTGCGACGTTATTAATATCGGCTACGCCACCACCCCCACCACCGAATTGGCAGTCCGTATGAGCGGTGCCGACGGCGGCATCATCATCACCGCCTCGCATAATCCCCGTCAGTGGAACGCCCTGAAGCTGCTCAACGGCGAAGGAGAATTCCTCACTGCTTCCGATGGTGCCGAGGTGCTCGATATCGCTGCCCGCGAAGATTTCAACTATGCTGAGGTCGACCAGTTAGGTCAATACACAGAAGATTTCTCTTTCGACCTGCGCCATATCGACAGCGTGCTCCAGCTGAAGCTCGCCGACCTCGAGGCCATCAAGAACCGCAAGTTCCGCGTCTGCGTGGATACTATCAATAGCGTAGGCGGCATCATCCTGCCCAAACTCTTCGAGGCCCTCGGTGTGGACTATCTGATACTCAATGGCGCCTGCACTGGCGACTTCGCCCATAACCCAGAGCCTTTAGAGAAAAACCTGCATGGCATTATGGACAAGATGCGTCAGGGCGGATTCGACCTGGGAATCGTCGTCGACCCCGACGTCGACCGTCTGGCCTTCATCTGCGAAGACGGCACCATGTTCGGCGAGGAGTATACACTGGTGTCAGTGGCCGACTACGTACTCAGCCACACACCAGGCAATACCGTATCTAACCTCAGTTCTACCCGGGCTCTGCGTGATGTCACCGAGAAACACGGCGGCAAGTATGCAGCCGCGGCAGTAGGCGAAGTAAATGTCACCACCAAGATGAAAGAGGTGAATGCTGTCATCGGCGGCGAAGGCAATGGTGGCGTCATCTATCCCGAGAGCCACTACGGCCGCGACGCCCTCGTAGGCATCGTGCTTTTCCTGTCAAGTCTGGCACAGAAGGGTTGTACCGCCAGCCAACTGCGCAGCACCTTCCCCAACTATCATATTGCGAAGAACCGCATCGACCTCACACCTGAGACGGATGTCGACGCCATCCTTGTCAAGGTCAAGGAGATGTTTGCCAAGGACAGCAGCGCCAAGGTCAACGATATCGATGGCATAAAGATCGACTTTGCCGACCGCTGGGTTCACCTGCGTAAATCAAACACCGAGCCCATCATCCGCGTCTATAGCGAGGCGCCAACGATGGACATGGCCGACGAACTCGGCAAGAAACTTATGCAAGTGGTCTACGACATGCAATAAACGAAAAAGCCCGCTAATCGGCGGGCTTTTTCATTTATAAAGGCATCTTTATTTACAGCAATTGTTTGGCTCGTTCAAGGGCGATGTTAATGTGCGAACAGATATTATTTTCGCCCAGCATCATGTCGAAGCCAGCCTTATGTAAGACTGCCTGCACCTTCTCATTGACACCCGAAAGCACCACCTGGATGCCCTCTGCCTGTGACATCAGACAAAGGTTTGTAAGGTTGTGGATACCCGTAGAATCGACAAAAGGCACCTTACGCATGCGGATGATGCGCACCTTTGGACGCTGATGGCGCAGGGCACCCATGATCTCCTCAAACTTATTACCTGCACCAAAGAAATAAGGACCGTTGATTTCGTAGACCTCAACTCCCTCAGGAATAGTGAGGTGTTCAAGGTTTCCCAACTGAAAGTCACTATCCTCTTCCTCCGGATTGATTTCGTCGCTGATTACCTTGACATCTGTAGTCTCAGCCATACGACGCATGAAGAGCAGACAAGCGCAAATGAGTCCCACCTCGATGGCGATAGTGAGGTCGAAGATAACGGTAAGTAGGAAAGTAACCCAAAGCACGATCACATCACTCTTGGGATTCTTCAGAATCGACATAAAGCTGCGCCAACCGCTCATGTTATAACTCACAATCACAAGCACACCAGCCAGACAGGCCATGGGGATATACCGTGCCAGCGGCATGAGGAATAGGAAGATCAACAACAACACAGCAGCATGGATAATGCCTGCCACAGGCGTACGACCGCCATTATTGATATTGGTCATTGTACGGGCAATGGCACCTGTAGCGGGGATACCGCCAAAGATGGGACTAGCCAAATTGGCAAAACCCTGTGCTATAAGCTCTGTGTTCGAGCTGTGACGATCGCCAATGACACCATCTGCCACCGTTGCCGACAGCAACGACTCAATTGCACCAAGAATGGCGATGGTGAAAGCTGGCGCCACGAGGCCCTTGATCACATCCCACGTCAACTCAGGCACCTGTGCTCCTGGCAACTGATTGGAAATACTGAAACGGTCGCCGATAGTCTCAACACTCATCACGCCCACATACTGTTTGAGCAAAAGAACGCCAATGGTCATCACAATGATGGCGATGAGCGAACCGGGCAGTTTCTTCAGGACATTATTATAGCGGGCTATTTTCGGCCAGAGCGCAATGACTGCTACAGAGCCGATACCCACGCCAGCACTCCACCAGTCGATAGTGGGCAACGAACCAACATAGGCAATCCACTTCTCAACAAAATCGCTAGGAACCGAAGCCATCGTCAAACCGAAGAGATCCTTGATCTGCGTGGTAAAGATGGTCAAGGCGATACCCGAGGTAAAGCCCACTACAATGGGGTACGGAATATATTTGATGATGGTGCCCAGATGGAGCACACCAAACATAATGAGGAAGACACCCGCCAAAAGTGTGGCAATAGTCAGACCCTCGAAACCATACTGTTGGATAATACCATAAATAATAATAATGAATGCGCCCGTAGGACCACCTATCTGAACTTTGGATCCACCAAAGACTGAGACAATCAGTCCTGCGACGATGGCAGTGATAATACCCTTCTCAGGGGTCACGCCCGAGGCGATACCGAAGGCAATAGCCAATGGTAAAGCCACAATGCCGACAATAATACCGGCAAGCAAATCTGTTGTCAGCTGCTTCCGATTGTAATTCTTCAACGTCGAAAACAGCTTTGGCTTAAACTCTAATGTTGTCATTTACTGTTAATTATCTTGAAAACGGGTGCAAAAGTAAGAAAAAAGTTAAAAAGCGCAAAATATTTAGACTAACTTAATAAAAAATAATCTATATTTGTTGCCGAAAATCAAGTCCCCCACATAGTGGGGGCACAATTTGAGAGAGAGAAAGTTCATATTATTAACTATTAAAAGAAACGATTATGAAGAAAATTATGTTTGCTGTGATGGCAATGTGCGCCATCGGTTTCACTGCATGTGGTAACAAGGCTCAAGCTCCTGCAGAAAACGAAGAGACAGTTGAGGCAATGGTTTACAATGCTGAGGAAGAGGCAGCTGCTTCTATCAATCAGTTGACCGAGCAGATTGAGGCTCAGGATGCCAACAAGTTCCAAGAGGTTCTCGCCGCTATCCAGGAGAAAATCAAGGACATCATCGGTTCTGACCCCGCTGTGGCTAAGGAGTATGTAACCAAGATTCAGGACTTCCTGAAGGAGAATGCCGAGAAAATCAAGGCATTCGCTGGTGAGAACGAGGCAGTACAGACAGCTCTGGCAGCACTGACCGCTGCACCTGCTGATACTGTGGTTGACGGTTTGATGCAAACTCTCAATGGTGCAAAGGATGCTGCTGAAGGTGCTGTAGATGCCGTTCAGGATGCAGCAGAAGGTGCCGTAGATGCTGCCAAGGATGCTGCTGAGAATGCCGCTGAGAATGCTAAGGACGCTGCTAAGGAGAAGGCTGGTGAGGCTGTCGACGCTGCTGCTGATGGTGCAAAGAAAGCGCTGGGAATCTAATCCGAAGAAGTAATGAAGAAACTAGTCTTAATGATAACAGCCCTCATGATCTGCTTGGTCGTGAGGGCTGCTAATATAGTAACCATCGAATACAACGGAGCAACAGCAACTGTTACTATTCCTGATGAGTTGACCGCTTATGTGACATGCACAACCGGTACATCATCTCATGTAAAATTAGTACAGTCAGACGACGTTGCTGATGGTGCACCAGGTGAAATCACCTACCAACTCTCTGGTAGCAGCGATGACGGAGGATTCGAAATGAGTGGTAGTTACAAGTGTACCATCAAACTTGTAGGCGTGACGCTGAACAATCCCACGGGTCCTGCCATCAACATCGATGACGGCAAGCGCATTGAACTGAATGCCAATAAGGATGGAGGTGTCAATACACTTTCTGACGGTACAGATGGCAGTTGGAAGGCTTGCGTCTATACCAAGGGACATTTTGAACTGAAAGGCAAAGGCACTCTGAATGTAGTTGGCAACACGGCTCATGCCATCAGTTGCAAAGAGTATATGCAGGTCAAGAATCTGACACTCAACATCACAGGTGCCAAGAAAGATGGTCTGCATTGTCAGCAGTACTTCTGGATGCAGAGCGGCACTGTCAACATCTCTGGTGCCCAGGCAAACGGCATCAAGGTAGAATTGGACGGTAAGACCTCTACGGGTGTTTATCCAGAACATGAAAATGGAGATGAGGATGAAGACACCGGCAACTGCTATCTGGATGATGGCACGCTAACCATCAACGAGTGTGGCGGCAGCGTGATCTGGACGGATGGTGAGGTTGTCATCAACGGCGGTAAACAGAACTATGATGCCACGAAAGTATCACAGAACAATGCCGCTACTGGTATCACAACTCTGCAAAATGAGGATCCCGCTTCTGTTGAAACCTTCTACGACCTTGACGGCCGACAGCTGACGGGTCTTAGAAAAGGTGTTGTTATCATCAAGAAAGGCAACAAAATCAGAAAGGCAATTATCAAATAAACAATAATCCCCGCCAAACAGCGGGGATTATTATTTTTACCAAATCTGTGCTCTCTTCTTCTTAGGAACGAAAAGCTTATCGCTCTTCTTAATTCCAAAGGCATCGTACCACTCGTTGATATGCGGCAGGGCAGCATTCACGCGCGCCTTGGCCGGAGAGTGAACATCGACGGTAATCAGATACTCCAGATACTCCGGACGGAAATTACCAGCCCACACGCGAGCCCAGCTCAGGAAGAAGCGCTGCTCAGGTGTAAAGCCCTCAATCTTACCTGCAGGTTTCTGCTTCAGAACATTCTGCAAAGCGCGATAAGCGATATTCAGGCCACCATTATCACCGATGTTCTCACCTAAGGTCTGCTGACCGTTGATCTTCTTGCCTGGCACAATCTCGATGGTGCTGAAATAGTCAGCCAGCACCTTCGTACGAGCCTGGAAGTTGGTCTTGTCCTGATCTGTCCACCAGTTACGCTGGTTACCCGTCTTGTCGAACTGCGACCCCTGATCGTCGAAGCCGTGACTCATCTCGTGACCAATCACGCCACCGATGGCACCATAGTTTACGGCATCGTCGGCATTAGGATCGAAGAATGGCGGCTGCAGGATGGCTGCAGGGAAACAAATCTCGTTGGTAGTGGGGTTGTAATAGGCATTCACTGTCTGCGGCGTCATGTGCCACTCCGTCTTGTCCACGGGCTTGTTCACCTTACGGTTCAGCACGTCAATCGTCTTCCACTCAGCGACATTAGCCAGGTTCTCATAGAGTGACAGACTCTCGTCAACCTTCAAGCCGCTATAGTCCTTCCACTTGTCAGGATAACCGATCTTAATAATAAAGTTCTCGAGCTTGTCCTTAGCCTTGGCCTTTGTCTCAGCACCCATCCAGGTAGCCTCATCGATACGCTGTGCAAGGGCTGTCTGCAGGTTGTGCACCAAGTCGAGCATACGCTGCTTGCTCGTAGCGGGGAAATACTTCTCCACATAGAGTTTACCGATGGCCTCTCCCATAACGCCGCTCACCAAACTCACGGCACGCTTCCAACGGGGCGTGTCCTGCAGGGCACCGCTCATCACACTGCTCAACTTGAAGGCCTCAGCACGGAAAGCATCGCTCAACTGACTGCTGGCACCGGCGATGACCTTGATCTCGGCATAGGCCTTCAGATCATCGAGAGCCGTCTCTGCCAGCACCTTCTCCACCTCATGGATAGCTTCAGGCTGACCTACGTCAACGAGGTCGAATGCAGGGAATCCGCCCAACAGGAACATATTTCCCCAATCGATGCCAGGATAATCCATCACCAATTGCGTGTAGGTTATCTTGTGGTAGTTCGCATTGATATCACGCAGCTCCACAGTGCTCTTACTGGCCTTGGCGATACGCGTTTCAATGGCCATCACGGCTTCCATCTTCTTCTTGGCCACAGCCTCATCATTGCCTACGAGCTCATAGAGGTTGGTCAAATAGGTCTTGTAAGCCTCACGGATACGGACGGTCTGCTCGTCATCGTTCAGATAATAGTCCTTCGTACCTAGTCCGAGTCCGCCCTGACCAACACTTACAAGGTTCATCGAGGCATTACGCATGTCAGAGCCTACGCCCACGCTAAACATCAGCGTATTCTCACCCTTGCGGTCGAGCTTGGCACAGACCAGTTGATACTCGTGACGATCCTTGATGGCAGCGATGGTCTCAAGGGTGGGCTTCAGCGGTGTCCAACCCTCACGGTTCAGGCGCACGCTGTCCATCATCAACTTGTAGAGCGAGCCGATCTTCTGACCCAGTGTACCCTGCTCCTGAGGTGTGTTGGCATACTGCAGGATCAGTTCCTGGATATGCTTCTGGTTCTCCTCATACAAGTCCATAAATGCACCGTTGTTGGTATGCTCCGCATCCAGGGGATGTGCTTTCATCCATCCTCCGGCTGCATACTCATAGAAATCTTCACCTGGACGCACAGAGGTGTCGAGGTTCTGCTGGAAATTCTGCCCCATGACTGTTGTGGACAACATCAGGCAGGATGCGATTAAAATCTTCTTCATATACATTATATAATTAAAATAAGTCGTCCGTTTGACGCAGTTTGAGTGCGCAAAGATACACAAATATTTATAAGAATCGCAGAATTTAAGATTATTTAATCACTCCCGCTTGTTGACTCCGCATTTTTTCACTAAATTTGCACCAACAAACTTCTCTTTACTAAAACGAAACGAATATGAAAGATCTGAAAATGTTTATCAACGGCCAGTTCTGCGAGAGTTCGAACGGCAAATGGATTGAAGTGTTAAACCCCTCCACCGAGGAAGTGATCTCCCGTCAGCCTGAAGGCACTATTGAGGATGTGAACCGTGCCCTCGACGCAGCCCGCGCTGCCCAGAAAGCATGGGGCAAGACGCCCGCCATCGAAAGAGCCGGTTATCTGCTGAAGATGGCCGAAGGCATCAAGAAGCGCGAGAAGGAGTTCACGGAGATCATCATGCGCGAGCAAGGTAAGACACGCACCTGGGCTTCTATCGAGGTAGGCGCCACCATCGCCTATTTCGAGTATATGGCCACCTTCGCCCGTCACATCGAGGGTGAGATCATCCCCAGCGACCGTCCCAACGAGACCATCCTGCTCACCAAGAAGCCCATCGGCGTCGTAGCAGGCATTCTCCCATGGAACTTCCCCTTCTTCCTCATCGCCCGTAAGGCCGGTGCTGCGCTGATTGCTGGCTGTACCATCGTCATCAAGCCCTCACAGCTCACGCCCGAGAACTGTACAGAATTTGCCAAGGTGGTTGCTGAGACCGGCCTGCCAGCAGGTGTCATCAACATCGTCACTGGTAAGGGTTCCGTCATCGGCAACGAGATGGCAGGCTCTCCGAAAATCGACATCGTCAGCGTCACAGGTTCTGTTGGTGCCGGCGAGAGCATCATGGCCGCAGCGTCGAAGAACATCACCAAGGTATCGCTCGAGTTGGGTGGCAAGGCTCCCGCTATCGTCATGAAGGATGCCGACCTGGAGCGTGCTGCTCAGTGGATTGTCGACAGCCGTATTGGCAACAATGGTCAGATCTGTAACAATGCCGAGCGTGTGTATGTACAGAAAGAGGTGAAGGAAGCCTTCACGAAGATCCTGGTCGACAAGATGTCGAAGGTGAAGGTAGGCGATGTCTGCGCCGATGAGAATGTCGACATGGGTCCGTTGGTAGAGGCCCGCGCCCTGGAGAGTGTCACAGAGAAGGTAGAGCGCGCCATCAAGCAGGGTGCCAAGTTGCTCTGCGGCGGCCATCGCGTAGGCACGAAGGGTTACTTCTATGCCGCTACCGTACTCGACAATTGCACGCAGGATATGGACATCATCCATGAGGAGACCTTCGGCCCTGTGATTCCGCTCATCGAGTTCTCTGATATCGACGAGGCCATCAAATATGCCAACGACTGCGAGTACGGTCTGGCATCAAGCATCTTCACGAAGGACCTCAACATCGCTGTCAAAGCCTGCCGCGAACTGGAGTTTGGCGAGACCTATATCAACCGCGAGCACTTCGAGGCCATTCAGGGCTTCCACGCTGGTGTGAAGAAATCGGGTATTGGCGGTGCCGACGGAAAGCACGGTGTCGACGAATACCTCGTCACCCACGTCACTTACCTCGACACTTACGAGGACATGTAACAATTTAGGGCGCCAACCAGCGCCCTATTTTTTTTGTCTATAATTTCAGTTTGTAGCTCAGACCTATCAGATGACGATTGGTTTCAATCTCCTCATCGTCATTGCTGACATGCTGATAGCGGTAGAATGCGCCCACGTTGTGCTGTTTCGTAATGGCCCAATCCACACCAGCCTGATAACGCACCTTCTCCAACGACAACTGATTGAAGAATTCCACACTGGCATAGGGCACTACCGTCGCCTTGCTTTTGTCATATTCCACCTGCAGACGACTACGCAACACATGTTTGCCCTTGCCGCTATAGGTGTGGGGCTTGCCGTCATAGGCATTCTTCAGATAGCTCCAACGTTCATCGACCGTATATTCCGGACGATAGGTATACTGCCAGCGCTCACGAAGCGAGAACTTGAAGTCGCCAACGAGCTTCTTGCTAAGTGTCAGCGCCACATTAACGCGATGGCGCGCCGACCAGTAACGGGCCCTTTTCTTGGGATCGCCTTCATCAGCATCACCATCGTCCACCTCGTCATCCTCTGCATCAAAATAGCTGATGCGCTCATAATTGTCGTAAAGGAGATTATAGCCTGCCGAAGCCTTCAACCACTTGGCTACCTTATAGTCTACCCCAAGACCTACGCTCCAGCGGTCGTTGGTCTTGGTATTATTGCGGGTACGCAACTCACCTTCGAGGCTCACCGACCATTTCTTGTCGATTTTCTTCTGCACCTCCAGCGAGAAGTCGAGTCCGAAGTCATCAGTCTGCGCAGAGGCTGTGAATAGCGAACTGTGGATGACGAACAGTGCGACTGCCAGATAGCGCAGCCTGTCTGAAAAGAGCCTATACGCTTGCATATTCCGAGTTCTTGATCTTCAACATATTCTTCACGTCGCCGCTATCGTTGCCTTCATAGTACACACGCAGCACCGTCATATCACGCAGGAAGTCGACTGCCCCTACCCTCACGGATACCACCTTCAGACCAAGACGCGCCTCCAGGTCGGCCTTCAGCTCTTCCCTGCGCTCAGGCTTGATCAGGTCGATGCGGTCATACTGCACCAGCTTCGAGGCCTGCACCTTCAGCGACCGTTCGAAGGTGACGATGGCCAAGATGACAATCACGTCGATCACCAGCAGTTCGGCCAGTGGCGTGCCAATCATGACACCTGCAGCATCCACGCCCAGCGAATCGGCCATCGCATGCACCACCGACAGGCAGACCACCACAAACAGATAGGTCATCTCGCGTACAGGCATTGCATCCGTACGATAACGCATGATTGAGAAGATGCCGAACAATCCGAGGCCCACGCCCATCGTAGCCTTTCCGCGATCCATACCCATCATCAGGTAGACCAAGAAGAAGATAGCGACGGAAATAATCATAAACGTGAAGAAGAAGTCACGACGTTTAGCTTTCTTGAAATACAGGAAGTTCACAATGATCCAGTTCACCAGATAGCAGAGAGCAAATCTCAGCAGGGTGTCTCCAAAGTCAGGAGAGAACAGTTCTTTTAATTGATTCATAATTATTTAATGGTTTTATTGATTCACGAGTTTATCCACTTCGATGAGCTTTCGTTTGAAGCGGTTCACGGGCAGCATGCCGTTGCAGGTCAGTGCCGAACCCATACAGTATTTCGAGTAGCCATGAGGATGAATTCTCAGTTGTCGGAGCATCTCCAGAACAGGTGAGAACACCAGTCCGTCGCGTTTCAGTTCGATGATCACCAAATCGCCCATATCGCGCTTGCAGCCGCTCTGCAGATTATTGAATCGGAGAGCGGAGTCGATGGTCAGGCGTTCGGTCTTACCCTTATTCACCAGCGTAATGCGCGAAAAATGATTGTTCAGTGCAGGCAGCAGCGTGTCGACGCCATAGCGCAGGTGCTTGGCCAGAAACAGTCGCTTCTCCTCATCGTTGAGGTCCATATCACCCACTTCGATACGCTTCTTCTTAGTGCGCCCGTGATTGTTCTTGGTCTTCACCTCCATGAACTGCAACCCACTGACGCAGTAGGTGCGAAAACGGATCTTCTGGCGGTTGGTGTGCCCACATTGGTGTTGGTTATACATAGCGAAGTCGCTGGTGTCGAAATAGGTCGTATCATACGCCAGATTACGACCGCCATCGATGTCCTGCACGAAATAGTCCTTCTGGGCCATCTCCAGCAGTTGACGGAGCTTATCGAGGTTGGTGACGAACTTCGTATCCGTACGGTTCATCAGTTTCACACTGCTCATCTGCTCCAAGGTAATGGGGGCAAAGGTTTCTAACAGTTCATTTATCGTTGACATACGTTCTTTGAATCCTCAATGATTCATCAGGGCACAAAGATACAAAAAAACAACAAATAAATCCTATCTTCAAACAAAATTTCACTATTCCTGCCCTATTTTATCCGTTTTTCACAAAAACAGGCAGCGGATATTATTTTCGGCTATAGTTCAGATAGATGCAATTGATGCCATTCATATACCTATGATTGATTTCTTTTGTCACAAAGTGTCCTGACCCTCATGTGACACAAAGAAAGGTGACAAATATATGTCACCCCTCTTTACTTTAAGTTTACCGAATAGTAATCCAGACGGCTTCGCCTTTATCCTTGGCTTCGACGATCTTCTGCTTGAGTTCATAGAGCCACTTGCGTGATTCAAGCACTTGCCCAACGATTTGGTTGCGACCTACAAGGATGCACCCAGCCGTGTCCTTGGCGGTGTTGCCTGCATGGATGCGGATGCCCTTGAAGAGGTGGTTGAAATCGGGGCCGCCGAGCAGCACGGGGAGCCATGCCTTGAACTTCGGACTCCACGAGATCACTACGGCGTAACGGCCTTCAGGAATGGCGAAGGGTTTCAAGCTCTCTGCCTTCTTCGGCGACCGGAGCACGTCCTCTTTCGAGACCGTTGTCTTCAGCTCCAGTGCCGTGGGTTCGAGGGTATCGCAGAAGTACACCTCTTTTGTTCCTGCCAAGTACTCATCGAGCACCGGCTCAACGATGGCAAGCCTACCTATCGTGTAGGTCTTGCGCTTTGCTATACGTGTTAATATCAGTTCCATATTACAATTACCTTAATGTCACAAATTCCCAATGTCACAAAGTCGCAACCTTCTGCCAATGCGTCTTGTCAACGCGATCGATCCAATGGTCACGATACCAGCGTGAGATGATTTTACGCAAGGCGGATTCACCACAGAAGTTACGCTTCAAAGCCCGCAGGTCATCCATCGTAAACGTCGGTGCCAACTGGTCGAACACAGAGTGGTTGGCACCATAACGCTGACACGCCTCACTCGCATCCACATACTGACTCTGCAAAACCTCACCGAAGGCTTTCATCTGCTGTTGCAGGCAATACTCAGCCATCATCAGGGCAAAATCGAGACAAGCCTTGGTTTCCCTCTTCGCACCTGACAGTAGATGGAAGATGACGCCACAGCGGAAGCCGATGACAGCAGCACGCTTGCGATAGGTGTCCTTCACGTGGTCGATATCCTTGGCTGCCTCCACGCGCTTCTGCTCTACCCAGTCCTCGATGGCCTTGCGCAGGCGAGGGGTGTCAATGAGTCCGCTAAAACTACGAAGTCTTGTCACGGCCTCCTGAATCCTTGCCTCGTCCTCAGCCGAGCGACGGCCAAACTTGGGCATCTTCTGGAATGAGGAGTCGGGCATCTCAGCCACGAGCACACGACTCGAAAGGCCATTCTCGATGTTGTCCGACTTGAAGCACTTCCGCATGGCTCCATAGGTTCCGAGCATCGTCCAGTTATACGCCACCTTCACGACGCCCGACTCAGCAGCATCCGAGTTGTAATCCTGACCCCACTCGCCATTGTCAAAGCTCAGGCGATAGATGTCGTATTTCGAACTCCACGAGCCGGCTCCATTGGTCTTACGAAGGGTATCCAGTTCCTCTCCGAACGAATAGATACAATGTCCGTTGGCATTCTTGAAACGCTTCAAAAGCGTTGAGCACGACACGGTCACGGGCACCATTCGGATTAAGACTTTGGGGTCTTCGGGTGCCTTCTCATTAGCCTTGCGACTTTTCTTGCGCTCCTTCCATTCATCCTCGCGCTTACGCGCCAAGGCATCCTCCTCGTCAAACTGACGCTTCCAGATATCGATGGCATTTTTCACCACCGACTTGTTAGATGCCTGCTCACCGCGGATGATCGACATCAGACCCAGGCGATGCTTGTTGCCGTCGCAATACTCCACCTCCACCTGGTCGGCATAGGCCGCCGCCATCGGCAGGATACCGCAGAGCAAAGGCATGTGCATCGACACAGGCACGCCCACAAGGCTCTCTTTGAGACCGATAGGCAGGGCCTTCACATTCACATTCACGCCCGTCTCTGCCTGTACGGCCTCGGCATCCTCAATTTCATCCGAAGAAATCCCCAATTCGAGCGCATCGACAATCTGATCCATCAGGCGTGAGCCTTTTGTCGGCTCTTTGCAAGCTGAATCGACGACTGATTTCAACTCTGCATCCGACAGGCCGAACCTTGGCATCACCTGCATCAGCAAATCCTTTTTGTTGTCGCAGATAGCTCGCAGATTCACGGCCAGTTTGTGCAACTTCACGTTCCGCTCGCCTTCGCTGGGTTCGCCACCCGTCCGACGCCAATACTCACTGATAATTGAGGTATAAGGAATGCCTTTGAACGCCTGCGGGTATTCGGTGCCAGCCTTGTCATCTCGACTAAGCGCAGCACATGGAGAGATCTCAGTAGCGCATGGAGAGATCTCATGAGATCCCTCGACTCCGCTCGGGATGACAAGGGAGGGTGCAAACAGCTTTTCGCTGACAAACTTCGTGTGATCCTCCGGCACCATATAGATGCACCTCGAAACATCCTTCACAGCGGCATCGGGCGTGAAACCTGTGGCGGCAGCCATCAGTTCCTGCGCCTCTTCAGCGGTCATGCCCTCAGGCAATTCCACCAACACATGTGTACCTCTACGCACGCTTTCCTCAATCAGCAGCGGCTCCAATGGCGACTGTTCCAGAAGTCGGGC
The DNA here is from genome assembly GCA_902763615.1 of uncultured Prevotellaceae bacterium. Taxonomy (GTDB): domain Bacteria; phylum Bacteroidota; class Bacteroidia; order Bacteroidales; family Bacteroidaceae; genus Prevotella. The sequence goes on from CACWSX010000019.1 coordinate 83,763, forward strand.
GCAAATCTCATCCGTGTGCCCCTTCTCGTCGAAGTCGAGCATCAGTCGGTTCAAGGGTCGGACGGCATCGGCGATGGCACGATGATTGTCCTTAAACTCAGCGCAATGGGGTGTCCACACCGGCAGACGATGCTTCAATTCCTCATCACCTTTCTCTATACGTGCACACATCTGCGCGAGCCAGGGTTCACGTCTCAACGCCTCCCAATCTGACTGGTCGGCAGGGAGGCATGGGGCACCGTGCCCCTTGCCTATGCATGTGAAATGAATGGTGCGGATTACTGCTGATTCCATATTGTTTCCTCCTTTCTTGTGCTAAAGTAAGACATCACTTGATTCTGCTCCCGTTCAAGGTTCTCCATGATCATCCACAGAGGATACTTTTTCGGGAACTTGAAGGTGACGTAGACAAACTCATCGTTCATTCTGCGACGACGTACACCACTTCCGTTCTTACCGAATTGTGGACGCGTCATCTTCACACCGCCGTGAGTCGTCTCGAAGAGTGTCTCGTGCATCGGCCCGTTGGCACCGATGTTGTAGCGCTTCACTCTGGTGCGGCCGTCGGCATCTACGGAAATGCCACCTTTGTAGCAGACACGTTCGCCGTTGGTCACTTGTTTATCACTCTCCCAAGGACACGGATAGACATTGATGTCGCCGTTGGTCTGGAAGTTCACACTGCCGTCCATCTGGACGTTCTGCAGCAAAAGCTGCTTTTTAAAATTGTTTCTTTTCATAATTTGAGCGGTTGTGAGTGAAGAAGCCTTCGAAACGCTGGCCAGCTTTAACTCATGAGATTCCTTCAGCTCACTTCGCTCGGATTAATAATTTAGTTAAGGTGAAAACGTTTTGAGTTCATCACTCCGAGATGATTCACCTTGCTCATCTCCATTCTGTCGTGGCGAGCCCTGAGGGCATTGCAAACTGCTTTGACTGTCATACGCTTACTCATCTTATTTTTGTTTTATGTCGACTCCTTAATCGACGCTAATTAATAAAATATTTCATTTCACTTTTCCTTGTTTTGCGCCCTGCCTTCAGGGTGGTTCGTTGTGTCAGCATGTCAAAGAACGCTTTCGAAGTATTCCGGGTACAAAAGTACAATTCGATTGATGACGACAATTATTAGCACAAGTTTTTACTCATTATTTTTTGAAATAAAAACAAAGAACACTGATAATCAAATAGTTACAAAACAAAAAAGCGGGTATTTCCTTTTCATGAAAATACCCGTTTATCAGTCAAAAATCGTTTTCGATTGAAAACCGTCCGTTTTTGCTATTTTTCGATTGGTGGAATCTGGTTTTCGATAGTATCTTTCGTCACATATTCGATAATCCAGTCCGCATAATACGTCTTACGACTCTCGCCCATATACTTGGCCAGCGTCTTCACTTCAGCTGTGTTTTCTTCGCCCGTACCATAATATATACGCGCAATAGGCAACGCCTTCTTCTTTCTGAATACCCCAGCATCCATCAGCGCACCTATCACGTGACCCTTTAATTGAAGTCGTAAATCTTTATTTGCCCATTCTTTGGCAATCTCAGATCGATACTCCGACGTCATCAAGGCATCAATCATATTAATTCGCCAAGACCTGGTGTATTTCGTTTTATTATCAGATGCCTGATTGAACCATTCTTCGCAGAGCATATCTTGCAACCTTCTCGTCGGAGCAAAATATTTAGGATCTGACTTGTCGTCTTTTGGTGTGTTATTGTCCGATCCCGGCGAACCTTGCAATCTCGGTTTGTCATACTTCTCCATCTCTTTTAGGAAACGGGCAATCCTCGGGTCGGTGGCCTTCACATATTCAGCAATACGCTGGTCAAGGGCAGCCATACCTGTCGGCTTACCACAAATCCTGAACACCTCTTCGAGACCCTCAAGATTGATGCCCGTTACCTCGCTTGCCACCACGCTTACAAATTCTCTACAAATCCTTCTGCTGATGATGATTCTGGCGTGAACTTAATCTTCACAACATGGTCATATAAATCCTCCCAATATTCCCGTTCCTCTGTCAATCGCTTGCCAAGTTCCTCAAGCGTAGGCTCGATATGATGGAAATAAAGGATATCCAATTCCATGAGTTGTGCGAAATAGCCATCGCTACATCCACCCACTTCAACACCGATTTCGATGACCTTCGCTTTCGACTTGAAGCCGATACCATACTGACGGAGTTTCTCTTTCAGAGGCTCAGCCTCGCTGGCAGAATTCTCCCAAGACTCATAACCATAATCATCCTCGTTTGCATTCTGATCTGCGCGCTGAATGCAAAGCAAATAGAATGTACGGATATCTATGCGCATATCATCCTCACTGCAAAGCACTTCGCAATCCGTCAACTCTGCACGGTTCCATACCACACCCTTAGGCGAACCCTGATACTGTACGATCGGATGACTGTGTGTCTCCAATTCATACTTGCCATCCTCGCCAATCTTACTCTCGCCAACGATGTAGGTCGCAATATGCTTGCCCACCTCTCCGTTGCAATAGATGTACTCATACGGTGCTTCCAGTTTCAAAATCTGAGTATCCATGTTATTTATCTTTTTCTGTTTCTTCTGCAAAATTACTAAAAATCCCGCTCCTTTCATCAGAAGCGGGAAAATATTTATCGTTAAAGATTCTAAAGCACAAAAAAGGGCACCCAAAACCAGAAGCTTGTCCCAATGACTACAACAACACAAAGAGTCACTTCTGAGTGATAAGATGGTCTGATTACAAAAAAAAGGCGGAAAATTTGGAATTCTCCAATATTCTCTCTATATTTGCAGCGTCAAACAGATGTGTGATATTATAAAATACAGAAAGGCAACATTCTATATAAAAGGCGTAACGATATATTGGACAAACGTAGATAGATAAAATGAGACTTGAAAAATATATTACCACATTTCTTCTTTGTGTGGCCTCGATCGTTACGATTCAGGCCCAAACTGGTATTTATCTTAAGGAAGTGACTGTCACTACTCCTGGAACAATAAAGACAGTGCTGGGCATGAGGCCAGACACAATAGTGGCTCTTAAAGTAAATGGAGAAATCAACAGTACAGACTTCATTACCATCAGAAAACTTTGCGGTTATGACAAATACCAATCACCTACTATTGTAGACTGTAACTTACGCATTCTCGACCTCAGCGATGCACATATAAGAGAAGGTGGGGAAGGCTTCGACATTTTAGGCTATTTTGGTACTGCCGACAATGTCGTGAGTCGGGATCTTTTTAGTTATTGTTGGGGGCTTGTCTATCTGGAGCTGCCACGCGATATTACTAAAATTGAGGACACTGCCTTTCAGAGTTGCGTGAATCTCTATTATGTCGGTATCCCAGAGGGCGTGATTGAGATTGATGACTGGGCATTCGCCGATTGTGAAAACTTGGAGGAGATAAAATTACCAAGCTCTCTGAGGAAAATAGGTGAAAAAGTGTTCACGAATAATTTTGCGCTCAAGGAGATGGATATTCCAGACCAGATTGAAGAAGTTGGTTATGGGCTTTTCTACGCATGCAGGAGTCTGGAGCGTGTCCATTTGCCGGAAATGTTGAAAGAGATACCATTCGTAATGTTTGCAGGGTGCGAAGCCCTGAGTGAGATCGATATCCCAGACAGGATTACATACCTTGGAACCGGTTCCTTCCAAGGTTGCTTCGAGTTGAAGAAAGTGAAACTATCTGCTTCTTTGAAGAAAATAGACGATGCGGCTTTCTATGAATGCCACGCCCTACATGACATTGTACTGCCTTCCAGTATTCAAACATTAGGTAACGATGTCTTTTCACGCTGTTTTTCACTGACAAAAATGGATTTGCCAGAAGGACTGACAAAAGTGGGAACTCAGGTTTTCTATGATTGTAAAGCACTCTCCGAAGTCAGCATTCCAATGACGCTTACCTATCTTTCGGAAAGGATGTTTTTTGGTTGCAAGAGCCTGACTGAATATACAATACCCCATCATATCCAACAAATGGACAATGATGTCTTTATGCAATCTGGTCTGAAAAAGGTGACTTTCCTCGATAACATCACAGAAATACCCAGAATGACCTTTGCCTATTGCGACAGCCTTCGTGAGGTGAATTTCCATGAGAACTTCCGAAAAATCGGCGAGCAGGCTTTCTATAATTGTTGGGCTTTGGAGCATCTCGACCTACCACAGAGCATTCAGGAATACGACCAGGGGGCTTTATCATGGACAGGACTGAAATCAATTGCTCTTCCTGATGGTCTGACAGCCTTGCCTGATGGTCTTCTGAGCTACAACGGCCAGCTAGAGGATGTCTATATTCCGCAATCCGTAACCGTTTTTGGCGATGGGGTATTCGGAAACTGTACAAAATTGAAACAAATCCAGTTACCATCAGGACTTAGCAAGATAGGGAAAGGCGTGTTCTGCAATTGTTATAAACTGGAGCATATCGAATTGCCCAATGGAATCCGTGAAATCCCGGACAATGCATTTTGTAGTTGTCAGGCTCTGAAGCAAATCAAGCTACCTGATGGTGTGAAGAGTATTGGTAGTCAGGCTATCTCGAATTGTATATCAATTGAATCGATTGATCTCCCGGAATCCGTCAGCGAACTGGCATACCGTGCACTTTGCTTCAATCCTAAGATGACAGCGCTTTATTGCCGTTCTGTCACGCCTCCCACGTGTAAAGATGATGCCTTCGATGCATGCAAATTCAAAGAATGCACTATTTATGTGCCTTTTAATACCAAGTCTGCCTACGAGACAAGTCCTGGGTTCAGGTTGTTTTCAAATATTGTTGAAACCGATTTCTCCACAGATTTAAATAATCCTTTAGCCGAGAGAGAAGGGAATGCCCCTATTTACCATCTCAACGGCAGCGTAATTAAAACGGCAAGGAAAGGATTGTATATCCAAAACGGCAAGAAGATTCTGAAATAAAATAAGATGAACAAGAAAGACTCTGCTTTACTTTTTGCCTTATCACTGGCATTATATTTTGGACTAACGTATCTAAGAGCCATCGGCCTTTTGTGGGCAGAGATAGCGTATTTGCCATTGGAATTTGTGACTTTGGGAATTTGTGACATTAAGGAGGTTTCGATGTGCGGGGAATGGAATAGAAGTAATATTAAATTATATAATATTATAATATTATATAATTCTATAATATAGGTAAGCTGGGATTGTGATATTGGGAATGTGCTTAATGTCACAAATTCCCAATGTCACAATGTCCGCTTTCAGACATGCGATACTTTAACAGATTTTTACACTGCAGAAGACTTGGAATTTGGAAACGCCATGAATTTTTACTACCTTTGCATTGTCAATGAAAAACGACGAAATTTGCGGCCTAACTAGGCAACAAAAATTGCATAGCGCGCAGGCAATTGTTTCCTAGGCAAAGCACAAATCGAGCTGATTCGGCGACAAAAGAAAATTTTTAACAATCTATTAATTAAACAATTTATTAACCATTAAAAGAAAGGATTTATTATGGCACTGAAAGTAAAAGCAGTTGAACGTAAGATTAAGTTTAACAAGAATGATGAAGGCGTTTATCGCTATGTGATGCAGCCTGAGCTGTACATCGCGCTGACGCAGGCAAAGGTGATCAAGGAAGCGGCTCTCCGTTCTGGTTGTAGCCAGGGTGTGATGAAGGCCTGTTGGGATGCCGCCGGTGAGGTAATCAAAGCATGGGCAACGGAAGGTCACTCCGTCGCGCTCCCCGGACTGGGAACCATGCGTTTCGGCCTCCGCGCGAAAAGCGTCGAGAAAGTGGAAGACGTGAAGACCGCGCTCATCAGCACCCGTCGTATCATCTTCACCCCTACTCAGGACCTGAAGGACGAGCTGGCCAACACTTCTATCCAGATCACCTGTTACGACCGCAACGGTGACATCGTGAAGCGTGTGACCTCTGCCGACGCAGGAACCGTGGAGGATCCTGAGGGCGACGAGACTGGCGGCGAGGGCGGTTCGCATGGTGGCAGCGGCGGCTCTAGTCAGGGCAGCTCGCAGACTCCGCAGGGTTATGCGCTGACCATCGCAACGAGCGGTAGTGGTTCTGCAAGCATCACCAAGGATGGCAACGCTGTGACCTCGGGTTCCAACCTGAATGAGGATGACGAGGTGGAGATCAGCATCACGCCTGCTGCAGGTCAGGTGCCCACGGCAACCATCAATGGTTCGCAGATCGAACTCACTGAGAACGATGGCGTCTACACCGGTAACTTCGCTATGCCCGGACAGGCTTCTAGCCTCGTGATCAACACGGGTACGGTCAGCGGTAGCGACGATGGTGACGATGGTCTGGACAAAGATTAACCGAAAGGAGGTGAATCATGAAAAAGAGAGTCATTGAGGTAGCGGTGAAGGTGATAGTAGCCGCGCTCACGGCCTTCCTGACGGCCATCACGACCACGAGTTGCATGGGTTTCGGACCCATTACGCTCTGAAACAAGAATCCCCCGCACAATTGTGCGAGGGATTTCTATTGTCACAAAGTGTCCTGACCCTCATGTAACAAGTATACGCTACAAATGCAGCTTAGGGTGTTCAGACCGCTATTGGCCAAGCATTATGCAAATGATACAAACACCCGGGGACGGTTCTTTTTTGTTTGACTGATTCCGCTGACGGCGCAGCGGGTCAAACAGGAAAGAACCGTCCCCGAATGTTTGATGGTGCTAGCCGATTGTGATGGTGTATCGGCTCATGAATGAGGCGCCGGGCTGCAGATGGTTCATCAGGGGCTTATCCTTGAACTCGCCCTTGAAGTCGCGGGGATCGCCGAGACCATACCAAGGTTCGATGCAGACAAAGGGTGCCTGCTTGCCGTAGGGGCTCCAGAAGGCGCAAACGGGCGTCTTGTAGTCCACCGTCACAGCCGGTTGGCCGTTGGTATCCATCAGCATGGCACGGTGCGTCTGACACTTGTGGATCTTCACCGAGTCGTTGCGGAAGAAGTTATCGCAGAGCTCTATCACACCTAGATCGGCCTCCAGGGGCTCCTCCACCATGTCGTGGCTGCCGTCGATATAGCTCTTCAGCACATCCATCGGCTCGGTATTGTCGAGTTTGATCTGTCCCTCGAGTTTACCACCAGGCACATTGAAGGCAGGATGGCCGCCTATCTGGAAATGGATCTCACGCCGGTCAGTATTCTCGACATGCCAGATGACGTGAATACGGTTGCCCTCGAGGCGATAGGTAACGGCGAGGTTGAAACAGTAAGGATACACTTTCAACGACTCCTCTGACTCATGGAGCGCCAAGGTGACCTTGTCGGCCGTATGACTTGTAACGGTAAACATGGTATCGCGCGCGAAGCCATGACGGGGCAGATGGTATTCGCGGCCATCGACCGTATAGGTATCATTGTTGACACTACAGACAATGGGGAACAGGATGGGTGAATGGCGGGGCCATTTCTCGCCGGCCTGCCACATATATTCCCTACCCTGACTGTCTTTCACACTCTGGAGCTCGGCTCCCATCTCGGCGACACAAATCGCCAAATGTTCGTTTTTAAGTTCTATCATAGTTATGCAGTTTTGATTTATTTGATTTCGAGCGCAACGGGGCAATGGTCGGAGCCGAAGATATCGGTATGGATAGCGGCATCGACCAGGCGTTCGCGCAGACGATCGGAAATGACGAAATAGTCGATGCGCCAGCCGGCATTCTTCTGGCGGGCCTGAAAACGATACGACCACCAGGAATACTTCACCTCGTCGGGATATTTAAAGCGGAAGGAGTCGGTGAAGCCATTGGCCAGCAACTGGCTGAACTTGGCGCGCTCCTCGTCGGTGAAGCCCGCATTATGGCGGTTGGTTTTGGGATTCTTGATATCGATCTCCTCGTGGGCCACGTTCAGGTCGCCACAGAGGATAACGGGCTTCTGGGCATCGAGGCGCTTGAGATAGGCCAGGAAATCATCCTCCCACGTCATGCGGTAGTCGAGACGCTTAAGACCGTCCTGCGAGTTGGGCGTATAGCAGCACACCAGGAAGAAGTCGTCCATCTCGAGGGTGATGACGCGCCCCTCATGGTCGTGCACGTCGATGCCGATGCCATAGGCGACGCTGAGCGGTTTCCGACGGGTGAAGATGGCGGTGCCGGAGTAGCCTTTCTTGTCGGCATAGTTCCAATAGCTCTCGTAGCCCTCGAAGGCTATGTCGAGCTGTCCGGCCTGCATCTTCGTCTCTTGAAGACAGAAGAAGTCGGCATCCAACTGCTTGAATATCTCGCTGAAGCCCTTGCCCTCGCAGGCACGCAGGCCATTGACGTTCCAACTGATGAATTTCATTGATTTCGCTGTTTTTGAGGTCGTAATTATATCTTGGCTGCAAAGATACAAAATATATTTGAGGAAAAGCGCAACAGTTCTGATTTTTTTTCGTAACTTTGTAAGAATTCGTAGGATCTCTTTAAATAAAGGCAGTCTGGGGAATTGAGGAAAAACTGGGTTACGAATTGGAGACCGTACTCAATTCCACATTCTGCTATAAACTGCGTCAAAGAACACCCGACGGTGAGCCACCAGCCGTACTATGACCCATCATCGGGAGCAAAGTTACGAATAAGTGAGCAAAACACCAAATTTATTTGAGTATTTTCGAACGTGAGTAACTTCGAGACCTCGTCTCAAAGGTAATCATTCTATTTCAATTAAGCAAATCTATTCATACATTTTTCTTCCGAGCTTGCTCTCTGTTTCTGCAATCACTGTGGCATCTTAACACTCACATTAGTTTTCTCAACTCCTCTGGTTCAGGAAGTATACCTTGGTATTCCTTGGGTAACTCTGAAGAAGTGCGATAGGTGGCTACACCCATTGGTTTGTTGATGTCTCGGAATGCGAACTCCACCGTTTTTGAATCTCTGTCCTTACATAGAATGATTCCGATGGAAGGATTCTCATAAGGTAGTTTCACATACTCGTCAAGTGCTGACAGATAGAAATTCAACTTCCCAGCATACTCTGGTTTGAATTCACCCCGCTTCAATTCAATCGCGATTAGTGCCTGAAGGCGGCGATTGAAGAACAGCAAATCTATGAAATACTCTTTTTCGGATACAACAAGACGATACTGATTACCCATAAACGAGAAATCACTACCCAGTGCCATGATGAAGTTCTTGATATTGTGAACTATCTGCTGCTCTATCATACGCTCATCCGTCTCGTCTGGATCTTCAATGTTCACAAAATCAAGCAGATATTCGTCCTTGAACGAGCGTAATGCCTTACTGCGCAAATCCACATTTGCAATGGTTGTTGCAAAGTTATTAGGCATG